>JALEHB010000194.1 GCA_022763285.1 Pseudomonadales bacterium
GGACATCGATTTCTGGAATTCCCTTGTCTGCCTGGACTGCTGACGTTTTCCCGACAACAACGTCCAGGCCCTGTGAGTAAGCCCCTCGGGTAAGCAATGTCTCTTACGACTGAAATCAGGAAGTTCTTGAGGATTAATCGCTCGCCTTTTCGGCGGTGCTTGCCGGTCTCAACAAGCAGCAAGCATTGGCACTGTCAGCCCCGGATAAGTACCCGGATTTCACCGGGAAATTTCACTAAAGAAAGTCCCTGGAGCCGTCGTAAATCCTGCCTATAGACGCGGGCCAAGTGCTCTGGCGCCCCGCGTCCGTCATTCAACCCATTCGTTGCAAGCCTGACGCAGGAATTTATCGATGAATAGTGAAAAAAACCTGGAAATCGCCACCGGCTGCCCCGTTTTCGTGGAGATCAGTGATACCTCGGAAAAACTCAAGAGCCGTATCATCGGCCATGACCAGCAAAATTATGTCATCATTGCCTGCCCTCGAGCCGGCACTTGCAACAACGACACCTGGCAACCGGGTGCCAAGGTGGTCATCAAATACGTGCATGACGGGGTAGTTATTGCCTTTCAGACACCGGTTCTCAACTCAATCCAGGCGCCGGCCAATTTGCTGTTCCTGGCCTATCCCAGGGAAGTCACTCGCCAGAACCTGCGTGGCTGGAAACGCTATCAGTGTGATTTCAAGGGCTGGTTGCCAGTGGCTGGCAATGAACTGGTTGGCAGTGTGCTGGATATCAGTATGGGCGGATGCTGTATCAGCATCCCCAATGACAGCCTCGGTTCTGCCGAGATCCCCGAGGCAGACACCAAGCTGGATCTGACAATCCAGCACCCGGAAAGCAATGAGTTGGCCAAGCTGCCCGCCACCCTCAGTAACTCCTGGGCGAGTGGCAATAGCCGCAAGTTTGGTGTTGCCTACCAGAGCCTGACCAGCGACCAGGAGAGACAGGTCAAAGACCTGATTTTCGTTGCGCTGCACATCTGACAGCTAGCGAACTGAAAATTAGTGAGCGAGAGATTGCGAGAGATTGAAAGACCAATTGGAAAAATAATTGAAAGTCCAATTGAAAAAATAATTGAGAAACTAATAGAAAGACCTGAAAAAAAGGCTGCCCCCTGGAGCAGCCTTTTTTGTATTTGGCGTGATAACTTTCTGTAAAAAATCTGCTTGCTGTTGAAAACCTGCTGTTCTGCATAACCCTGCAACAGGATAACTCACAGACTGTCCAGAGCTTCCCTGATCGTATCGGTAAACTTGGCTGTGGGAAAGGGTTTGCTGAGCAGATTGACCCGCTTCAGATCCAGCTCTTCCACCGACACCATCTGATCGGTATGACCTGACATCAGTATGACACGGGCCTCAGGGTTGGTTTGCTGTAACTGCCGGTACAATTCCATCCCGTTCATTACTGGCATCACCACATCCGACACTACCAGGTCGAAATGGGTTTCTTCATTTCTGTAAAGATCCAGAGCCAGCGCACCATTTTCGGCAGTCTTCACCTGGTAGCCTGTATCCTGCAGTACCGTAGTCAAGAGGCTGCGCACCTGCTCATTGTCTTCAACCAGCAGAATGGATTCATTGCAGGCCTGCCCGTTCGCCGCCGCAGTCGCAGGGACTGTGATGTCGTCCAGTTGCTGCGGGTATTCGGCCCGGGGAAAATAGATTGAAAAGCGGGTTCCTCTGCCCGGTTCACTGTCAACCCGGATCAGGCCATTGTTTTGCTTGACCGCACCGAAGACTGCCGCCAGCCCCAGGCCTGTGCCCTTGCCTTTTTCCTTGGTGGTAAAGAAGGGCTCGTAGATATGCTCCAGATGTCTGGCTTCAATACCGGCACCATTATCGGCAATACTGAGCTGCACATAGTCACCGGCCTCCGCTAATCCCAGCTTGTTGGCCTGCTTGCGGGTCAGCACATGGTTTTCTGTGCTCAGCGTAAACTGGCCATGGTCGGCCATGGCGTCGCGGGCATTGACAGTCAGGTTCAGTAATATCTGCTCAAGCTGCGACTGGTCAATGCGGATCGCCCAGAGATCTTCCTCACACTGCCAGTCAAGAATAATACCTTCGCCAAGCAGAGACTCCATAAACTGCAAGGATTCACGAATGACCTCATTGAGATTGAGAATCTGTGGCTCGATCATCTGCTTGCTGCTGAAATCGAGCAGTTGACTGCTGAGCCGCGCAGCCTTCTGCGCAGAATCAAGAATCATCTTCAATTCCTGATCGTTGGGTTTGTCCTTGGCATTATTCATCATGCCCAGTTCGGCATAACCCATGATGACTGTCATCAGGTTATTAAAATCATGGGCAACACCACCGGCCAGGCGACCCATGGTGTTCATTTTCTTGGTTTGATGCAGTTCTTCCAGCAGTATCCGACGTTCTTCCTCGGCTTCACGGATAGTGCTGATATCACGCAGGATGACAGAGAAGCACTCGATGTTGCCAACGCTGTCCTTGTGGGCAATCAATACCTGGGAGCCGGGAATCTTGTTCTGTTCCCGGGTGCACAGTTCAACCTCACTATGGCTGGCACCGTATTTCGCTGCGTTGGGAATCTCCTGCTTGACGAAGGCATCGGCACTGTCGCGATCATAGAAACTGACCAGGCGCATCCCGGACAAGTCCACCGTGACCGGCAGGTCCAGCATGTCATAGCCAGCCTGATTCAGACGGGTAATAAAACCGTCAATATCAATGGTGGCCACCAGGTCAGTGGTAGATTCAGTAATCGCTAACTGACGCTGCCGTTGCAACTTCTCGAAACGATGCGCGCGTTCTGACAACCAGTTTCTCATAGTCTCAATCCAGACAGCCCAGGCTGCCCTTGGTGATTTGGTATCCCGGCTCAACTACCGCAGAAAGCCTCGTAGGCATGCAGATAGTCCTCGTAGCTGTTATTGGCGATGACGCAGAATTCCTGCCAGTCCAGGCCAAGGTTTGTGAGCAGGGTGTCTTTACTCTGCTTCAGTTCACCCAGGTCTACCTGGCGTGGATTTCTGAAATCCAGCTGATCAGTGAAATAGGCGGTCAAGGCCATGATGGATTGACTGACGCCCTGTATATTGGCGGTCGGTCGATGATGACACTGGATGCAATCAATCAGATCATCAGAAAAGTTCCAGCGCCGGGCCATCAGGGCACCGACATCGGAATGATCGAAACCGAGCAGATCACGTTCCACGGCAAAATCGGCATCACCGGTCTCGGCCATCTGTCGCTCAACTTCCGCCAGCAAATCCGGCTCGTGATGATAAAGCAACAAACGCCCGATATTGAGCAGCAGCCCGGCGATAAAAAACTCTTCCCAGGTGTCTGCTTCCGTAATGCTGTTTTTGGCCAGGTTATTGGCCATGACGGCACTGTAAACGCTGGAGCGCCAAAAACTGTTAATGTCCACCGGTGAATTCACCTTGGCCATGGTTTTGACAATGGAAGTGACAATCACCAGATTGTGCAGCTCTTCCTCACCCAGAATATTCAGCGCATGGCTGATCTCCCGCACTGGCTGGGGTAAACCATAGTAGGCACTATTGACGATTCGCAACAATCGAGCGGTCAGGGCCGGATCATACAAAATGGTATCCGCCACTTCCTTGCGGGTGTGCTGCGGGTCGGCAAGCCGTTCGCGCAGTTTCAGGCACACCTGAGGCAGGGAAATCAGTGCATTGGTGTCGCTCAGCAGGGTTTCAGGACAAACGCTCTCTACTTTATTCACTGGCCCAATCTTCCCGTGGATTAATGTTTCGGTTATTACGGCCGCCGGGCTCCGTTTATTTACTCCTAATCAGGAGGATTTGATTCACATCACGCTCTGATTACGCAGCTGTAGGAATTTGGCCCGCAAATTCCCGAATCCAACCAGGGTGTAGCCAGGCACAGGTTCAAGTGGAAACTGATCAAAAAATCACCAATTACAGTGAAGCCCGGAGCAATATACCTTACAATTCCCAGCTCAATGGCCTTCACAGCAGGACTTTGGAGGCGGGCATCTGATGGATAAACGGTCGAATCTGGCATGCAAGAGCGGGAACTGCTGATACTGATATTTGGATTGGGAGTGCTTGTGTATTTCCTTTTCCTGCATCGGGAACTGGAACTGTTCACTTCTCTGCGTCTGGTGTTGCTCAGTCTGGTGCTGCTGATCTTCGGCTGGTTCTTCAATCTGCTGGACAATCAGTTTGACAGCTTCTGGCTGCAACCCCTTGAGCACAGTTTCCACGCCGCTGCCGCCGCCAGTTTGCTGGCCTGGATCTGGTTGCGAAGAAAGGCGGGCCCATGAATCTGCTATCCTCATTCATGGATGTCATCGCCGCAGCCCTGTTGATTGCCTGTCTGTTGCTGCAGCGTCAGGGAGGACTGCGCCTGGATCGCTATAGCCGCTACCTGCTGGCCTGGCTGCTGGGTATTTTCCTGGTTTCGGTACTGGCATCTATCTACCGGCGTCATGTGGATCCGATCCTGTTTGACAATGCCGGCATGGACCTGATGGTGGACTCACTGGAATTCCTGGTTCCCATTTTCTTTCTGCTTTTTATTATCGCCTACGCCCAATCCAGACTGACTGAAAAAATCGTTCGCAAAAACCGCGAATACCAGGCCCTGATTCGTAACTTGCCCGGCGTGTCCTACCGCTCAGGTGGTGACCGCGAAGCCAGACTGGAACATATCAGTGAAAACATCAGCAGCCTGCTGGGGCTCAGTGCCGAGGAAATCCTGCAGCGTAAGCAACCCAGCCTGCTGGAATTTTTGCATCCGGAAGACCGGGATTCCATTCTGCCGATCTATCTGGAAGCCGTTAAAGAACGCAAACCCTTCACACTCGAATATCGCCTCTACAACAGTGCCGGCGATATCGTCTGGGTGGTAGACCGCGGCCAGCCACTGGAAGCGCCGGACGGCAAGGGCGTCTATGTCGATGGCATCATCCTGGATTCCACTCGCATGGTCACCGCCGAACAGGCCCTGTCGGAACGGGAAGAGCGCATGCAGGCACAGCAGAGTGCCCTGCTAGCCCTGAGTGAATTCAGCGGCAGCCTGGAAACCGCCATGCAGCAGGTCACTCGCCAGATGGCCCAGACTCTGGGAGTCAGTCGCGCCGGGGTTTGGTTATTCAGTCAGGACAAGAGCCGCATCGTTTGCCTGGACCTCTATTCTACTGAAGAAGACAGCCATCTGGATGAAGACGAACTACTGGTGGCCAATTATCCGGGCTATTTCAGCTTCATGGAACTGGGTGACGTGGTTGCCACCAGTGCCGCCCAGAGCAATGAGAAAACCCGGGAACTCACACCCGGTTATCTGGCACCCCGGGATATCGTTTCCATTATGGACACGCCGATCAAGATCGATGGTGAGGTTCGGGGCATTGTCTGCGCAGAAAACAAGTATGAAACCCGGCACTGGACCATCGACGAGCGTAATTTCGCCCGTTCTATCTCCAATGTAGTGTCGCTGCTGCTGGAAATTTCCGTCAACAAGCAGATTGAAGAAGATTTGCGCAAGGAACGAGACCGGGCGCAGTCCTATCTGGACACGGTCAATGTGATGATCGTCTCCGTGGATTCCGATGGCTATGTCAAACTGGTGAACAATCGCTGCTGCGAATTATTGGGATATGCACCCGAAGAAATTGAAGGCAAACACTGGTTCAACAATTTCGTTCCCGAAAATGAACGAGCGCAACTCAAGGAGCTTTTCCTTGAGACCGAAGACTCTGTGAACAGTGTGGTCAGCAGTTTCGAAAATCATGTGCTGACCAAGGATGGCAGAGAGCTGCTGATTCGCTGGAACAATGTCTACCAGTATGATGATGAAGGGAATTTCGACAGCATTCTGGGGGCCGGCGAAGACATTACCGAACTGACCCGTCAGCGCGAAGAAAAATCCCGATTGCAGGAAGAAATGCAGAATGTACAGAGAATGCATTCCATTGTGCAATTAACCGGCGGCATTGCCCATGATTTCAATAATATGCTTACCAGCATCATGGGCTATGCCGACCTCGCCCAGATCGCCATCAAGCGCAATGCCGAAGTTGAATCAGACCGCTATCTTGGTGCCATTCGCGCCACCTCCAAGAAAGCCGGCAAGCTGGTGTCGCAGTTGCTGGACTACAGCCGCGAAAATGTCCTTTCCAAGGAACCCATGGATCTGAATGAAGTGATCAGTGATTCACAGCGCATGTTGCAGGCCATGATTTCCAGCTCTATCCAGCTTGTCACCGAACTGGATGATGAAATGCCTGAAGTCGCCGCCAATAAACCCCAGATTCAGCAGGTGCTGATGAATCTCTGTCAGAATGCCAAAGAGGCGCTGAAGAGCAATGATGCCTCCATCTGGCTGAAGACCGGCGTCAAACTAATGCAACATGCCCGATGCGATTCCTGTTTCCAGGCTATCAATGGCCGCTATGCCTGCCTGGAAGTGGTAGACAATGGCATTGGCATTGACCCGGCAATTCGCAAGACAATTTTTGATCCCTTTACCGGCACCAAGGAGCTGGGTGAAGGAGCCGGTCTGGGTCTGTCGGCAACCCACGGCATTGTGCATATGCATGAGGGGCATATTCAGGTGCTGAGCGAAGAGGACCGAACCTGTTTCCGCATCCTCTTCCCGCTGGAAACCAGTACGGAGGTTGAATCGGAAGCAAGCAGCTCAACCGAGCCTGCCCCGGTCATTGTTGATAACAGCAAACCGCGGGTATTGATCGTGGATGATGACGAATCCGTCACCCGTTTGATGACAAATTACCTGGACAGAAAAGGGATCGATTCCCATGCTATCAACAACAGTGAGAGTGCCTGGGATGTATTTGCCCAAAACAGCAGCGCCTTCGATATCGTCATCACAGACCAGACCATGCCCAATCTGTCTGGCCTGGAACTGGCCAGGCGCATCCGGGACAAGCGCAGGGATATACCGGTAGTATTGTGTTCGGGTAATAATGAGATGGTAGATGAAGCAGCGGCTGCGGAGCTGGGAGTTTCCCGTTTTCTGGACAAGCCGGTTCGGCTTGAGAACCTGAGCAGTATGATTTCCGAACTAACCCGGTCTCAGCAGCAGTCAGACTCCTAGGCTGTTATCCCGCCTGACCGTCCAGTTCCTCGCGCACCACGCGGGAAAATTCATCGATAGTGAAAGGCTTTCTCAGCAGGCGCACATCCCCCTGAATGACTCCCCGTTTCACTACTTCGTCATTGTTGTAACCGGACAGACAGACAACCTTGATATCCGGGTACCGTTGGCGGGTCGCTTCAACCAGTTCACCACCACTCATGCCCGGCATTACAACATCAGTTACCAGCAAACCAATTTCCTGTTGGTGCTTGCCCAGAATTTCCAGCGCGTCATGACCATTGCAGGCCGCGTGGATGTTATAACCAAGCATTGAAAGCCCGGTGGTCATCAGCTCCCGTACACTGGCATCGTCTTCTACCACCAGAATGGTTTCGGAACCGGTAGCCACATCCTGCTTCTCGAATTTTTCGCTGACCTTGATTTCCTCTTCAGCCAGACCGGGGAAAAAAAGTTCGAAGCTGGTACCCTTGTTGGGCTCGCTCTGCACCCGCACATTACCACCAGACTGTTTGACGATACCGAACACAGTGGCAAGGCCCAGACCGGTACCTTCGGACTGATCCTTGGTGGTGAAGAAAGGTTCAAAAATATGGCCGAGAATTTCCTCTTCCATACCGATGCCATTGTCTTTGACCCGGAGCACTACATATTGTCCGGGCTTCAGACTTTCACCCTCGGCATTCAGATTGATGCTGTTCTCAAGCACCAGGTTTTCGGCTTCAATCAGCAGGGTTCCCCCAAGGCTCATGGCGTCCCGGGCATTGACAGCCAGATTCACAATCACCTGCTCGAGCTGATTGGGGTCCACGCTCACTGGCCAGAGTTTTTCATTGATACTGCTGGTGAGAATGATGTCTTCACCCAGAAGTCTTTCCAGCAAACTACTCAGATTCTGTAATAGCGTGGCCAGATCGACACGTTCCGGCTTTAACTCCTGCTTGCGGCTAAAGGCCAGTAATTGTTTGGTCAGGCTGCTGGCCCGCTGCCCCGCCGAGCGAATTTCACTGATCAACTGATTGGCTTCCTCGCCGGCTCCCACACCGTGATCGATGAGATCCGCATAACCATTGATAACGGTCAGCAGATTATTGAAATCATGGGCGACACCGGCGGCCAGGCGGCCTACCGCTTCCATTTTCTGCGATTGCAGATAACTGGCCTGCAATTCGGATTTCTCGGCTTCGCTTATCTGCAGGGAAGCCTGCATCTCCTTGAGGTCGGTGATATCCCTGGCCTCAGGTATCAATAGGCTGATATTACCCTCGTCGTCCTTGACCGGCTTGAGCGAGAAGTCAAAATCATAGCGACGCCCCTCGGCGTCCGGATGATTGACTTCCATGCGCACCACTTCGCCACGGGCTGCCCGTTTCACTGCCAGTTTCAGCTTTTCCTGCAACTCCCCGGAATGGGCCCACCAGGGTGTCTCCCAGAAAAATTTGCCAATCACATCAGTCGGGCGCACGCCGGCGAAATTCAGCGCCGTTTCATTGGCTTCCAGTACCCGGCCATTGATATCCAGCAAACCAATAAACTGGAAGGACTGGCTGAATATGGCATGAAATTTCTCTTCACTGCGACGCAACAGCAATTCGGTTTTCTTCCGGTCGGAAATATCCATGATGGAAGTCAGCACATAGGCCTTATTGTCTACAGTGTAGGGTGCTGCAGAAATAAGACCGTGCCGCATCTCGCCATCGGCATGCCGGAAGCGAAAGTCCTTGCCCACTACTTTGCCGTATTTACGGAATTCTTCGAATATCTCCAGAAAATCTGTCTCGCCTTGCCAGAACACGGAGTCCATATGATCGGCATTCAATACCCGCTCGCGGCTGTAACCGGTCATGTTGAGAAAGGCTTCGTTAATATCGAGAGTCTTGCCCGGATTGTCCAGGTCAACAATGGTCATCGCCACCGGACTGTGCCGGAACACTGCTGACACCCGCTCCTCCGAATGACGGATCTGCTGGTCGATATCAAATTGCTCGGTCAAATCCTGAAAGGTGAGCACCGCCCCCAGCCTCTCATTGTTGTCCGGATTTTCCATGACCGGCGCGACTTTTAGCTGAATGGGAACAGGCTTGTCAAAGCGGTCCCGTAAAACGCCCTGCCTGGAAAAGGGACGCTCTGTGTTCAGATAATCGGAGAGTCTGGATTCTGCTTCCGGTGATTCCTCGGGAAAGAAGCGGAAAATGTATTTCAGTTCACCGCCAAGCGCCTCAATGGAATTCCAGCCACAGAGTTTTTCAGCGACGGGATTGATAAAACTGATGTGACCATTGGTATCGACGGTAATAACCCCTTCTGCGAGGCTTTCCAGGGTCGCCTTGAAGCGTTTTTCCGAGTCGCTGAGCTTTTGTTCCAGACTCTGTCGCAGTGATGCCGCCTCAATTACCGAAATCAGGTCGGTTTCCTTGAAGGGTTTGGACAGATAGCCGAAAGGATTGCTTTTCTTTGCCTGCTGTACGGTTTCCCAATCTGAATGGGCAGTCAGATAAACCACAGGGATGTGCGTACTTTCATTGATCAGCTCTGCCGCTTCGATGCCGGTCATGGAGCCTTTCAGGCGGATATCCATCAACACAAGATCGGGCTGATGCTCAATGGCCGCTTCCACCGCCTCTTTGCCAGTATCCACTACATCGATCACCCTGGCCCCGAGACGGCCAAGCCGTTCCCGGATTTCTTCGGCAATCAGGCCCTCATCCTCTACCACGAGGATGCGCAGCCCAACCATACTGTCCAGATTGAGATTACTCATGCTGTCTAAAATTCAGCCTGGCAATAGTGCCGGGGTTAGCCGGCAAATACTCGATTGTACCATCCACTTGCCGGCTAAGGGCAGTCAGCAAGCGCATGCCAAAGGAGCCTTCCGGTTGCTGCCCGTGATTCTCGGGCATACCGATACCATTGTCAGCCACTATCACTTCCAGTTCAGCATCTTCTTCCTGGCGAATCTGCACTTTCAAACGGCCTTCATATTCCGGTGGGAAGGCATGCTTGAGGCTGTTACTGACCAGTTCATTAAGAATCAGCGCACAGGGCACTGCCTGGTCAAGACCGACATGAACTTTTTCAATATCAATATCCAGATTGATGTTTTTCTGGTTAACGGAGTAGCTGGAGAACAAATCGGAGCACAGCTCCCTTGTGTACTCGCCAAAATCGACGGCGGCGAAATTACCGGAATGATAGAGCCGGTCATGTACCAGAGCCATGGAGCGAACGCGGTCCTGACAATTCTGCAGGATTTCAACCAGGTGTTCATCATCCACATAAGTAGACTGCAAATAAAAACTGCTGCCTATTACCGTCAGATTGTTTTTGACCCGATGATGAATTTCATGCAGCAATGTATCTTTCTCTTCCAGAGAGTTACGCAGCTTTTCTTCCACTTGCTTGCGATCGGTAATATCACGGATCGCGCTGGAGACCAGCATTCCCTCTTCGGTTTGTAGCGGGCTTAGACTGATTTCAATGGGAAACTCTTCGCCGTTCTTGCGCTGGCCATAAAGTTCCAGGCCCTGACCCATGGGCCGGAATCGCGGTTGACTGAAAAAAGAGGCACGATGGTCCGGATGGGCTGTGCGATAACGCTCGGGGATCAGCATTTCCACCGGTTTCTGCAACAGCTCACTGCGTGGATAGCCGAACACCTTTTCGGTCTGGGAATTGACCAACTGAATAAAGCCACGCTCGTTGACAATCACCATGGCGTCGGGGGCGGACTCCAGCAGATCACGAAATTTTTCCTCGGCCTTGCGCCGCTCACTGATATCTCTTACTACCGCCAGCCCCACCCGGCCATCATCGCTATCCAGATAACTGAGCATGATGCCAACCGGCACCTCACTGCCATCCTTGCAGCGGGCATAGAGGTCTACCCCGGCCCCCATGGGTCGGGGACGTGGCGCGTCCATGAACTGCTTGCGATAAACTGCGTGTTGGGGAACGAATCGCTCGGGGATCAGCATTTCGATGCTGTTGCCGAGTAGTTCCAGTTGCGGATAGCCGAACAGGCTCTCGGCCTGGCGATTGGCCTTGATGATCACGCCATCGCCGTCCACCAGTAACTGGGCGTCTGGCGCATGGTCGAAAACCCTGGCCAGCAGGGCCAGTTCTTCTGTCGCCTCGGTCCCGTCTGTCGCCTCTTTCGTCACCGCGGCAGTCTCCTGACCGCCAAGCTCTGATTTGTCATTTCTGTTGCGCATTCCCGGACCGCTAAATTCAAGATTGAAGGTCAGAATTACAGGAACGACTCCCACGATATTGCTGACAGGCCTAGCATAGGTAGCAGGGCATCCCTTGTCCAGAATAATCGCGGGAAATTACCGGGAAGCGTCAGGCAATAGTCTGAAAAACCAAGGAAAACATCAGCACGAAAGTAACGGGATGACCGCCGGAGTGTGCTTGTCAGAGAGTCAGCACCAGGCGATCTACCAGATTCTTGATGGCGGTCTGGCCGGTCTGGTCGACGAAAGTGAATTCCATGCTGCTCAGATAATTACTGCCCTGCTGCTCGGATTTGATGATTCTGGCAAAGATGTCCGTGGTTTCGTCACTGAACATTTCCAGGGAAATCTTCATTTTGATTTCAGACAGCGGCGCCAGACGAATATCGCTTTCGATCAGCATACCGCCGTAGCTGATATCGATGACCTGCCCCTTGATCTTGTCGGGCAAGATTATCTTGCCCGCCAGACACTGGAAGGTCACCGGCATCTGCACTGCCACACGGGGGCTCTTTCGACCTTCCCGCCTTGGCACCTTCATGGCTTTGGGGCTGCTGATGGAGTAAACCTCATAGAGATTAACCGGTTCTCTGGCGCCTTTGACTTCGACGGAGTTTGGCGGACCCACTTCAATATAGTCTTTGGCCAGACCGAGGGTTTGCTCGCTGATGAGGATCTGTCCGCGCAGACAGTGTGCCTCGATACGAGAGGTGAGATTCACTTCTTCACCAATGATTGTATATTCACTGTAATGCTCTGAACCCAGAGCACCGACAACCACTTCACCGCAGTTGATGCCAATACCCATGTAAATCGCTGGCAGATTAAGGGCCAGATTCTCTTCATTGAACTTGCCCATGGCCAATTGCATTTCCACGGCGCAGCTAATACAGCGCTGCACATCGTCTTCCCTGGAATCTGGCAGGCCAAAAGTCACCAGGATGGAGTCCCCCATCAGTTTGTCGATGGAGCCACCATAATTAACGATGATGTCGCCCATGGCCGCAAAGTAGCGGTTGAGCATGCCCACCACTTCACTGGCGGGATAGGCCTCGGCAATCTCGGAAAAACCGCGGATATCGGAGAGCAGTATGACCACCCGTTTGGTTTCAACACCTTCTCCAACGTAGCCGGCACCATCAAGAACCTGCACAAAGTCGGCATGTAAATCGATAAATCCGGCTTCATGCAACTGGCCGGTATTGCGCTGTTTGATGAGATCCAGTAACTGTTCGGCGAGTTGCGAGGATTTTTTGGTTATTTGCGGCATCTGGGCTAAAGAAGTTGATCTTTCTGGTCAAATGTATGTCAGCCGGGATGCCTGGCGCAGTCAGACTGCACGCGTCTGTCTGATGACCTGGCTTTTGTGGCTACTGATTTCGGTGGCTATTATAGGTTAGCGCCAACCCTCTGTCTTGATTCCGATCAAGTGCAGCAGTTTGCTAGTGTCCCCCAAAGGCGAGCCAATGTAAATTGACCCGACCGAAGAGGCGAAACCAGTCTGCAGGCAAGGCGAGTCAGATCGAGTCTGTGGTCGCCTGCAGCAGTTGCTTGCCTGATTCCCGCTGTACCATGGCTGGCTCTTCGGAACCAGAAACATGTCCGGATTTGGCCATACAAACCCGGTTTCGACCGGTCTCCTTGGCCTCGTACAGAGCCTCATCGGCACGCTGGATGGTGTCCTGCCAGGAACCGTCAGTACCCTGGGCAATACCGATACTGATGGTAATCATGCCCCGGGGGTTTTTCAGGTGTTCGTAGTTCTGCGCTTCCAGTGCCTTGCGCATACGCTCGGCGGCAGTATGGGCCTCATCGACCCTTGAGATCGGCATGAAATAGAGAAACTCTTCACCGCCATAGCGAAATACCTTGTCTGATGTTCTCGCCATCTCTTTCAATACTGCGGCAACCTGCTTCAATGCTTCATCGCCAGCAAGGTGACCATAGTAATCGTTATAGGCCTTGAAGTGATCGATATCTATCAGTGCCACCGTGTAGGTTTCACCATAGCGCTGGGCACGGGCTTCGGCCTGCAGCAGATCCCGCTCCATGGCACGGCGATTGGGCATCTCTGTCAGGCAATCTTCCAGGGACAGCCAATGCAGTTCCTCGGATACCTCTTCCAGCTTGTTGTGTTCTTCCGCCAGCGCAATATAGGCGTTCACCATATCGGCCAGGGTGATGATGCCAGCCAGTTTTCCGGACTCACTCACCACCGGCAGGTGTTTGAGATTGTGATTCCTGAACAGGAGAATAGCTTCATTGAGTTCCATTCCCGTCTTGAAAGTCACCGGGTTACGGGTCATGACATCGCCGGCGGTCACCGAATCAGGCAAACCGTACTCGGAATATTTGTAGAACAGTTTCACCAGGTCATGATCAGTGATAATGCCAACCGGTACGCTGTCTTCACAAATGACCATGCAGGATGCTGACCTGGCGGCCAGGAAGCCAATGACGTCCACCAGCAGTGCATCCGGCGTAAAACCGGAATCAGCTCTGGACATTACTTCTTCGAGTTTCAATTTCTCCTACTCCCTGACCCTGTGTTATTCAAGAACCGGCCTGTTCAGTGATTGCATTGATAATCGCAGCACGCGATAGCATAAGACGGCCGTCAGCTGTCCACCTGGCCCTGACAGGCCCAGTGGGGCCCGGTCCATTTTTCCATGAAGCCCATCAGGTCATCATTGCTCATGGGTCTGGCACAATAGAAACCCTGCACGTAGTCAACGCCCAGTTCCTCTACCAGATCCCAGTCTTCACGGGTTTCGACACCTTCAGCCACCACTACCATTTCCAGTTTTCTGGCCAGGGAAATGCTGGCCTCCAGAATTGCCAGAGCACCTTCATTGCTGTTGGCGCCAGTGACAAAAGCCCGGTCTACCTTCAGTTCGGTGAAGGGAATATTCTTGAGCTGGGCCAGCGAGGAATTACCGGTGCCGAAATCGTCAATGGACAAGCCAAAGCGGTTCAGGCGCATGCCAATAATGGATTCCAGACAGTTAACGGCGATGGTCATGGCCTGGGTTTCAGTGATCTCCAGACAGAGGTTGCTGGGGTCAATATTGCAATCCTTCACTGTGCTCACCAGGAAGTCACAGAATGCCTGGCTCGAAAATGAATTGACCGAGAAATTGATAGCGGCGCGCAGATCAATGCCCTCTTTTTGCCATTCCGATGCCTGTTGCACGGCCTTGCTATAGATCCTGTTGGTCAGGTCATCGATGAGATTGGTTTTCTCAGCCAGAGGAATAAAGGCGCCGGGTCCAAGAATACCGCGCTCCTTGTTCCACCAACGCGCCAGGGTCTCCACACCGACAATTTTGCCGGAACGGACATCGATCTTGGGCTGGTAGACAAGCTGTACATCGTCATTGACCGAGCCTTCGATGCCATCGCGCAATTGTGTTTCGCTGATGGGTTCCTGGGGGGTAAAGCTGCGCTTTTTCTCCGAGGGCTGCAATCGGCCCATGGCCTCACGCAGGTCTTCGGGATTGATGGGCTTGGACATGGCGCCGAGGATATTGGCGTCATGGGTCTTGGCGACGCCATAGGCCGTCTCCAGCATGCGCTTGTTCTCTCCGCTAAGCAGAATAATGCCGCCACCAAACTTGGTCTTGGAAGCATGGCGAATGAATTCAACGCCATTCATTTGCGGCATGTTCAGATCGCAAATTACAACGTCAAAGCCCTGCTCCGTATTTTTCAGCCGGTCCAGGCCAGCAGTGCCATCATTGGCCACCGCAACTTCATTGAAACCCAGATTACCCAAAACCTCGACAGCCAACTGGGCATAGAACGGATCATCATCGATCAGCAATATGGACATGGGATTGATAGCTTGATTCATTGTTTAGTCCTGAACGTGGCAGGTGATGAGTCGTTGGCTTTGCCGATCATCACGCCGCAGGGATTAATTCCATAAATTAGCTACGACATTTGCCGGTATTTCTTAACTGAAATTTCTCAACAATCAGACACTGACAAACAGGCAGGACAGAGCAGCCGAGCAGGCGGCCGGGCCATGATCGGACGGGATTAATCTAGCCTGCTTTCTCGGCCAGAGCACTCAACAGGGTGCTGCCAATTCGGTCCAGAGGCAGGACTTCAGCGGCAGCGCCGAGTTCCACAGCAGAGCCTGGCATTCCCCAGACCACACTGCTGGCCTCATCCTGGGCGATGGTATGGGCTCCGGCCGAACGCAAGGCCAACAGCCCGCGGGCACCATCCTTGCCCATACCGGTCAGTATTACCCCCAGCGCATTCTGGCCCGCACATTCGGCCACCGAATTGAACAGCACATCGACACTGGGCCGATGCCGGTTGACAGGCTCGGAATCGAGCAGACGACAGCGCCAGCGCGCCCCGTCCTTGCGAATGGACAGGTGTTGATTGCCAGGGGCTATATAGGCATGTCCAGGCAGCACAATATCACCGTCCTTGGCTTCGGCCACGGTTATGGCACAGCTGAGATTGACCCGGTCGGCGAAAGCCTTGCTGAAATATTCAGGAATATGCTGGGCAATAACAATTCCTGGCGCCGACAGGGGCATTTCCTCGAGCACCTCACGAATGGCCTCGGTGCCGCCGGTGGAAGCACCGATAGCTATAATCTTGTCAGTGGTGCTGAAATGCCGGGCACTGCCTGACGCCACTTTGGCTCGCCTGGCGTCTTTACCAGCGGCAGCCGTCTTGCCGGTCTCAAGGCGACGGACCCTCACATTGGCAGCCGCTTTTACCTTGGTAGTGATCTCTTCAGAGTATTCATCCAGAGTATTGGAGATATCAATCTTGGGCTTGGAAACGAAATCCACCGCTCCGGCCTGCAAGGCATCAAGTGTCACCTCCGCCCCTTTCTCGGTCAGGGTAGAGATCATGATGACTGGCAAGGGATTCAAACGCATCAGATTGCGCAGAAAGGTAATGCCATCCATCTTCGGCATTTCGATATCAAGCGTTATCACATCCGGATGCAGGGCCTTGATCTTCTCTCTAGCCGCGTGAGCATCCATGGCTGTTCCAACCACTTCCAGCTCGGCATCGGCTGACAGAATGTCTGTCAGCAGCTTTCGCACCAGCGCAGAATCATCCACGATCAGCACCTTGATTTTGCCTTTGCTCATAATTTCAGTCTCCGCTGTGCAGATTCTTGTTCAGAACAGCTCGATGTCGCCAGCGATCTCTTCGCTACGCAGACTTGCTGCATACTGCTTCTCACGCTCGGTAATAGTATCGTTATGCAAGGTCTTCAGCCGTTTCACCATGGCTTTGCCGGTAAAGGGGAAGAAATTTACCTTGCGGGGAAAAATCAGTCCCAGATCCGAAGCTTCCAGAGGCAGGCCTTCTGCATGCAGAAAATTCTTGGCGAACAGAATATTCTTGCGGCCCACATCGGACATATTGGCAATGATCTGCCCGCCACCAAACAGTTTGACTTTCAGGTCCTGCTTGCGACAACCGGATTTCATCAGCTCGTTAATCAGGCTTTCCATGGCAAACATGCCATAGCGGGCCGATTCATCCATCAAGGCCGCAGATCCCTTGGCAGGCAACATGAAGTGATTCATGCCGCCGATATGGCGTTTTTCGTCATAAATACAGGCCGAAACACAGGAGCCGAGCACGGTGGTAATCATCTCCTGCTTGTCGGAGATATAGTACTCGCCCGGCATGAGCTTGGCGGCTATGCATTTGTTAGTGCGATCCACATAGCGATTTATATGGGAAAAAATCGACGGGCAGGGTTGAACAGTTAATTCCATCTTGGACTCTCATAGTCGCTGGTAGGTGGTTTTCTCTACCAGTTTGTAGCCAATTGTATGAGGATCCTGAACTACTTCGGAGTGACCGAGAAACAGATAGCTTCCTGGTTCCTGTAAAGCGGCAAAACGTGCAAGCAGTTTTGCCTGGGTTGGCTTGTCAAAGTATATAAACACATTACGGCACATGATCACGTCAAATTTACCTTTCATGGGCCAGGGCTGCTGCATCAGGTTCAGTTTATTGAAAGTGATCAGCTTGCGGATCTCTTCTTTGGCCTTGACCATGGGCTTGGCAAAATTGTCATTAACATCCAGTGGCAGAGCCTGGAAGTATTTCTGCACAATCTTCTCGGGCGTCCTGTCAAAGCCCTCCAGGGCATACTCCCCACTGCGACCGGTCCTCAGACAATTATCGTCCAGGTCAGTTGCAAGGATACGTGCATCCCATTTTTCAAGGCCTGGAAAGGACTCGCGCAGTTTTATCGCCAGGCAATAGGGCTCCTGGCCGGTCGAGCAACCTGCCGACCATACCCGCAGGCGTCTGCTGGTCAGATTGCGCACGGCGATCTTTGGCAGCACCTCGCTGGCAAGAAATTCGAAATGATGATTCTCGCGAAAGAAGGACGTCAGATTGGTGGTAATGGCATTACAGAAGTTGGACACTTCCAGCTCGCCGTTTTCCTGGACGTATTTTACGTAGTCGCTGTAACTACCCAGCCCCAGCGCCCTGATTCTCGGAGCGAAGCGGCGCTTGACCAGCTCTCGCTTGGATTCCCCCAAACAAATTCCGGTGACATCAAAAACCAGTTGCTTGATCGAGCTGAACTCTTTCTCACTGAGGTCCAAGGAGACAATTGTATTCATGCATGTTATTCCACAAACTGGTAGCAGCTCTGATCACCGGATCTTTCCGGTCCTAGAACAGCTCTACCATCTCTCCCGGATCCGATTGCCCGCTCTCCGGAAATATTTTTTCCAGAACTTCAAACTCGGACCGGATTGAGAAAATACTGCTGATATCCCTGAACAATTCTTCAGAGCTCTTGGGATCGCTGAGAAAACCCTCACGATCTGATTCAAGCTTGATCAACCTGACTATTTCACTGATATGCTCAATGCGCTGTGACAACTCATCAAAACACTGCATATTGGTCAGGATGGCAGCCACCTTGGATTCCAGCCCGGCACAAAGCTGTTTTTCCTCCGGCCCAAGCTGATCGCAATGTTCAATCTTGCCGGAAAGAATCGCACTGTCCTCTACTGCCGCGGTGGTACTATCGACAATTTTCTCGATAGAAGCACCGGAGTCAGTAATGATGGCGAGCAATTGTTGCTCACAGAGCTGAAACAGCTTGTCGCTCATGGTTTCTGTTGCTTGTTCTTTCATGACGGACTTGTCCATAAGTGGAATCAATCAGGCTTCCAGTTGCTCTTCCAACTCGTTCTCAAGTCCGAGTTCGGCGGCAATCTGATAGATCTGAATCGAGTCGTTGATCCATTCCACCTTGCAGTCCTTGGCACGCATAAAAAGCAAGAACTGAACTATTAACTGCATACCTGCGGCATCAATCAATGCCACCTGACCGGCGTCGAGGGTAAATTTGCTATACGTCTTCCTGGCGAACTTCACGAGCTCCTTGTAGACCGAATCCAGTTCGGCAATCTCCAGAACACGGGGCAACACATAGGTTTCTTCCTTTGGCTGCTTTTTTCCGGGCATTTCTACTCTCCAATCAATTTCAGGCAAAATCCAACAGTTCAGCTCTTCAGCTGCGGCACTACAAAAAACGTCTGTCTAGAACACTTCCCACTCGTCACCTTCGTCTTCAACAGGCGGGGCAACGGGCACACTGGGCGCTTTGGCTGAGCTTGGCTTCGTCGGCACCTGGACGGCTGTCGATTTCACTGCATCGTCACGCTTGGTAGCAGCAGGCGCAGCAGCTCTCGTTGCCAGCGGCGCTGCCGGAGCAGCTACTGCCGGCGCTGGCTTGCGCTTGATTCCGGTATCGAAGAAGGCGATCAGTCGATCCAGGGTATCCGCCTGGGAATTCATTGATTCACTGGCGGCCGCGGCCTCTTCCACCAGCGCTGCATTCTGCTGGGTCATATTGTCCATTTCGGTAATGGACTTGCTGATTTCGCCCAGACCAGTTGATTGCTCATCACTGGCGGTAGCGATTTCAGCCACAATGTCATTCACCTTCTTGACCGCGGTAACAATCTCATCAAGAGTCTCACCGGAGCGGTTCACCAGCTCAGAACCCTCGTTGACCTTGTTGCCGCTGTCCTTGATGAGTTCCTTGATTTCCTTTGCTGCGGTTGCACTGCGACCTGCCAGGCTGCGCACTTCATCGGCAACCACGGCGAAGCCCCGACCCTGGTCTCCAGCCCTGGCGGCTTCCACCGCGGCATTGAGAGCCAGCAGATTGGTCTGGAAGGCAATCTCGTCAATCACACCGATGATGTCATTGATCTTTTTGCTGGATTCACTGATGGCCTCCATGGCGCTGACCGCACGGCCCACCACTGAACCACCATTTTCCGCTGCTTCCCGGGCACCGCGGGCCAGAGTATTCGCCTGTACCGAGTTCTCGGCATTCTGCTGTACCGTGGCGGTAATCTCTTCCATGGCGGAGGAGGTTTCTTCAAGACTCGCAGCCTGCTGTTCGGTGCGCAGACTCAGGTCAGAGTTTCCACGGGTGATTTCAGTGGAGGCACTCTTGACCCGGGTTGCCGAATCAGCAATTTCAGTGACCACCGACACCAGTTTGTCGATCGTGGTGTTCACATCGGATTTCAGTTGTTCGAAGCTGCCCTCGTAGCTGCCTTCCATACGACGGGTGAGACGACCTTCGGCCAGGCTGGACAGGGACGCACAGGCATCCTTGATCACATTGTCAAAGACTTCCAGGAGCTGATTGATACCTACTGACATATTGGTAATAAAAGGCGAGCAATCGGTATCCAGCTGAATACGATCATCGAGCTTGCCGGCGGTTGCCGCCAGTATCAGGTTGTTCAATTCCTCTTCGAACTTCAGCTCGGCAAGCTTGTCGTTCCATTCCACTACAATACCGAGACGATTGCCGTCGTCATCCAGTACCGGATTGGAGAGCAAACCGAAGGCCTTGCTGCCAAGAGTAACGACGGTTTCGTGGCTCTGCTCCTGGTTACTGATCAGCTTGTTGTGTTTGTCACTGTTGAAATTCTCCAGGTTCACACCCACCAGATTTTCCAGGTCAAGCTGCGGGAATTCCTTGCGAATTTCATCCGCCGAATCCAGCAACATCTGACTCACTGCCTTGTTGGCATAGACGATGTCTCCCGACTCATCACACATCATGACTTTGGAGGAACAGGAATCCAGCGCCGATTTGATACGTGCCATGTCCGCCAGCACTGCCTTTTCTTTCTCGGCAGTTTTCTGATCTTCGGCCTCACGTGCCAGCTGTTTACTGATATCGATCCACTCAACCACGGTACCCATACGCTTACGCTGCTCGTCAAACATCGGGCTCAGGGTGATCTCGAACGTTCGCTCCCCAATCTTGAAGCTGGTCTGGGAAGTGGAATCTAGCTCGGTCACATATTTCGTCTGGCGCTCGGGCTGGCGATGGAATACATCTACCTTCTCACCAATCAGTTTGTTGGCATCAAAATGCGGCAGATATTTTTTGATGTCACTTTCCACGCTGCGCATGAGTTGCAGGGCAGCCGGATTCATCTTGACGATGACATTGTCCTGATCAGCCACCATCACACAGGAACGCACAGCCTGCAAGGTTGAGTGATCCCTGGCGCTCTCGGTGGCACGCGTCGCGGCAAGCTGCTGGGCGTTTTTGCTGCCTGACTCGCGGGTAAAATCTCTGAAAATGCCCATTGTATTGTCTCCGTGATTGTCACAATCCTGCCACAGCAGGAACTTGTTGCTTATGCCGCTACTGATTCGGCCTGCTGAGCGTTTTGATCTGCTGTATTAAGATCACCCCAGTCCATGATCTTGTTGATGTCGAGGATAATGACCATCTTTTCACCAATCAGACCCAGGCTGCTGACATACTCCTGCTTCAGATCGGAGCCGAAGTCAGGGGATTCACGCAAGTCGTCGGACTTGATGTCATGCACATCGGCGACCGCATCCACAACCAGGCCAACAGTTTTCTCGCTGCCGCCCTGCTCTATTCGCACGACGATAACTACGGTATTGGCACTGTATTCGACAGACTCCAGACCAAAACGTCGGCGCAGATCGATAATGGGTACTACTTCACCGCGCAGATTGATAATGCCCATCACATACGACGGGGCATTGGGAATCGGCGTGGTTTTCTCCCATCCCTGAATTCCTCGTACCGACAGGATTGGCACACCGTACTCTTCGCTATCCAGCACAAACGTCAGATACTGCTCCAGCTCTTCTGTCACTTTTTCTTCATCACTCATGAATCGATCTCCTCACAGCTTTTCAGGGCTGAATAAATTTAGTGTGCTACCCGGTTGGCGCCACCCTTTAACATGGGCCCGGCAAAAGTCGTCACATCAACAATCAGGGAAACAGTACCGTCTCCCAGGATGGTTGCGCCGAGAATACCCGGCATTTTCACGTAATTGGTTTCCAGGCTCTTGATCACCACCTGATGCTGATCAAGCAGATCGTCAACCACCAGGCCGATATAGTTACGGTCGATATCGACAATGACGAGCTGCTTGCCTTCATAGGAATCAAGCTTCTTTTCGCCATTGATGATGTACAGGGAGCGCATATCGATAATGGGTATGACTTCACCACGCAGACGATAGAGCGGCTCACTGCCAGAGACGATATTGATCTTGTCCATATCCACCTGGACGGTTTCAACGATGGACAGCAGTGGCACCACAAACACCTGCTCTCCCACCTGCACCAGCTGGCCGTCCAGCACCGCCAGTGTCAATGGCAGGGTAATCTGGAACGTGCTGCCTTTTCCGGGATCGGAGAAGACCTCAACCCGGCCACCAATCTCCTCGATGTTGCTGCGCACCACATCCATGCCAACGCCGCGGCCGGAAACATCGGTGACTTCATCTGCAGTGGAAAATCCAGGCTGGAAAATCAGGTTGTTGATCTGCTGCGAGGACAGGGTGTCGCCCTCTTTTACCAGACCCCGCTCAAGGGCCTTGGCATAAATCTTTTCACTGTTGAGACCGCCGCCGTCATCTGCCACGCGGATAATGACATTCCCGCCTTCATGGGAAGCACTGAGACTGATAATGCCGGTCTTGTCCTTGCCCCGCGCCAGACGCACATCCGGCGCCTCGACACCATGATCCAGGGAGTTGCGAATAAGATGCGACAAGGGGTCGGCAATCTTTTCCAGCACCGTCTTGTCCAGTTCCGTGGTCTCACCAGTAATCTTCAGCGCCACATCCTTGCCCAGCTTGCTGCTCAGGTCATAAACCAGGCGCGGGAAGCGGTTAAAGGTGGTGCTCACCGGCAGCATGCGAATGCTCATGACCGCTTCCTGCAGCTCCCGGGTGGTGCGTTCCAGATTGGCCAGGCCCTGATCCAGCTCGGTGCCACTGCCCAGATTCTCGCCATTGCGATTGCTGCTGCTGAACTGATTCAGCATGGACTGGTTGATCACCATTTCGCCAA
>JALEHB010000019.1 GCA_022763285.1 Pseudomonadales bacterium
CCGGCAAGTGCCTGCCAATGGCAGCCAGGGTGGCATCGCTGTCTGGCCCGTCGAGAAAATGATCCACGGCAGTGAATTCTTCCATCCAGGTATTGGGTGAGGCAATCACCAGAATGCCACCGGAGGCGATATAGCTATCCGAAGTCACAAACTGGCGCAGGCAGTCCTCCGGCCGACTGAGACGGCAGAGCAGGTTACTGAGCAGCAGGGCATCGAAGGGCCCGCCTGCCAGCACCTCCGGGGTTGCCTTCAGACGTGCCGCATCTCCTTGCACAAAATTGACCCGGGCGGCATTCAGCCCTTCCGGTATACGCGCCAGCATCGCCGTGCGGTGACGACCAGTTTCACGGCGCTGATATTCCAGAGAGCCCTGCTGCTTGAGCTGTTTGGCAGCGTTGATAAAAGCGTCGCTGTAATCCAGACCCAGCACCTGCTCAAAGCTGCGTGCCAGCTCGAAACTGGCCCTGCCCACGGCACAGCCCAGATCCAGAACCCGGTCTTTGTTATTGCTGTATTCATTGACCAGTTCCACCGTGCGCTGAATCAGATCCCCGCTGTCCGGATGACCCACCGCGGCGCTGATGGCTGCATCACGCTGCTCCTGTCGGTCGGCGAAATGAAACAGCAGATACTGATCAACAGTGTCATCGCTGTCATATTTGTCACCCTTCTTGCTGGCATTGCCCTGGTCCTGGACCAGCCTGAAGCCGGCATGCTGATAGAAATGAGGCCGGAAATGAAAACGTGACCAGAGACTGGCCTCATCACCGGTACTGATAAACGAACCACCGAGAATCATCTGGTGCTCATCATCGAAGCAGGGGGTACTGAAATCGGTGTAGTAGGGATGAATCTCAAAGCCCGCTAAGGGATGGAAGGGGTCTTCACACCACTGCCAGACATTACCGAAACTGTCATGTATGCCCAGGCTGTTGGCAGCCATGGCATGAACCGGAGTCTCTGCACCGTAGCGCAAATTATGGTTATAGAGACTGGCACTGCCGGCCTGCATCACCGGGTCCAGGGTCAGGCAATTATTGTCGCCCGGGGTCCACTGCACGGCTTCAGACATGGCGGGCTCGCGAATCACATGATGTTCCGCTTCAGTCAGCAGGCGATAGGGAATATCACTGGCCTGCTGCTCGCCAAGCCAGGCACAATAGGCTTTGGCTTCGTAGTAGTTAACCACCGCTGGCCAGTCCCATGGCATGGGAATTTCACTGAACGTGGTGCGTAATTTGTAGCGGTGGGAACCTGCCGGACCATCCTGAATCCAGAAGGTCGGCCACTTCACATTGCGAAACTGCCGCCAGGCCCAGCCGTCTTCGGACCAATAGCGTTTTTGCTCATAACCGCCACTGCTGACAAATTCGAAAAACTCACCATTGCTGACCAGAAACTTGCTCACCTTAAAAGAGTCTACCTGGCGCGTTTCATTACCATACTCATTATCCCAGCCATAACTGGGCCAGGCCTCGGGTTTACCCAGTCTTACTTCGGCTCCATCCATGGACAGCATTTCATTACGGGGATAGTCCTCGCCCGATTGAGGCTGATAGTTGCTGCTTGTAGCGGGCTCAGCATGCAGCGGGGGCCAGTTTTCAGGCTGTCGCAGCATTTCCAGGGGCAGCTCACGGATCAGCACACTGGAGGTTTCCAGATGGATGCGCTCGTGCTCGAACGCCATGGGCAATGCCCAGGCCGGGCTATCCTTGGTCACAGGTTCGTCCAGTATCGGGTGGGTTCGAATCAGTTCATGGACCAGATCAAACACCTGCTGCCGGTATTCCCGTACTGCACTGAGCTCAGGCCAGATGTCATTCTCACCTTCGTGCAGATCATCCCAGTTCATCTCATCGACGCCTGTCTCGAACAGCAACTCGAATTCCTGGTTGACGGGCTCCTTGATCAGACCGGCCACCAGCAATTTGTTGACGTAGAAACAGACCGGATGGGCATAATAGAAAATCAGGGGATGGCGGGTCTTGTGCCAGGGGCGCTGATAATAGGCCTCATCACTGGCCAGGGCGGAGAACAATTGCTCTGTCAGGGCCCAGGTGTTCTCGAAATAGGCCAGAATGGCGTCACGCCCCCCATTCAGGTTCAACAGCGGCAATGAATGTGGCAAGGCAGCTTGCTGTGCGGCCGCATCGCGATTGGCGGAAAGATTAACGACTTCTTCCGGTGCAGACATAGGAACTTCCTGTGTGGCAGATTATTCGAATTGGGTGGCCGGGATCCTTAAGGCGTGTTACTGATGATCCGCTGCTGGCAAGGAAGCGCCACCATCGGCTGCTGAATCAGTTAGAATAGTGACACAAGCCAAAAAGAATATAGACCCCCAAATGGTGTTGCAACTTGCAGAGTAAATTACCCCACGTCGGCACAACTATTTTTACAGTCATGTCAAAAATGGCCCAGGATCATGGCGCCATCAATCTGTCACAGGGATTCCCTGACTTCGATTGTCCCGAGCGGCTCAAGCAACTGGTAAGTGAACATCTCAATGGCGGCAAGAACCAGTACCCGCCCATGACTGGTGTTCCGGTACTACGTCAGGAGATCGCCAACAAGATCAGCCGTCACTATAACTTTATTGCCGACCCCGAGACTGACATCACCGTGACCAGTGGTGCCACCGAGGCGCTCTTCGATGCCATCCAGGCGGTGGTCAATCGGGGTGATGAGGTCATTGTCTTTGATCCTGCCTATGACTCCTATGCGCCGGCGGTGGCGCTGGCAGGGGGAAACTGTGTGCATCTGCCCCTTTCGCTGCCGGATTTTTCCCTGGATTTTGAGCGCCTGAAATCGGCCATCAACCAACGCACCCGGCTGATTATCATCAATTCACCCCATAATCCTTGTGGCGGTGTTCTCAGCCGGCAGGACCTCGATCAACTGGCGGAACTGATTCGTGATACCGAAATTCTGGTGCTCTCCGACGAGGTCTACGAGCATATGGTCTTCGATGGCGGGCAGCATGTCAGTGTGCTGGGCCATGAAGAACTCAGTGGCAAGTCCTTTGCTGTATTTTCCTTTGGCAAAACCTACCATGCTACGGGTTGGAAGATGGCTTATTGCGTGGCCCGCTCCGAATTGATGGCAGAATTTCGCAAGGTGCATCAGTTTGTCACCTTCACCACCACGTCCTTTTTGCAGTATGCGCTGGCCGATTTCATGCGCGAGTGCCCGGAACATGCCCTGGAATTACCCGATTTTTATCAGCGCAAACGGGATCATTTTTGTGCCCTGCTCAAGGATTCGCGCTTCAGCTTCAAGCCTTCGGCCGGAACCTATTTCCAGATCGTCGATTACAGCCAGATCAGCGATCAGAGTGATCAGGAATTTGTGAATGAATTGACCCGGCGTCATGGCGTGGCCGCCATTCCTCTATCTCCCTTTTATCAACAGCCACCAGACTCCCGTCTGATCCGTTTCTGCTTCTGCAAGGACGACAAGACTCTTGAACAGGCAGCCGGGATTCTCTGTCAACTCTGACCATGGCTGATCTGGACTTCGAACAACTGGCAGCGGATATCAAGGCATGGGGAAAGGAGCTGGGTTTTCAGCAGCTAGCCATAAGCGATACTGACCTGTCTGCCTACGAGCCCCGGCTGAACCAGTGGATCGCCAGTGACTACCATGGCGAGATGTCCTATATGGCAGATCGAAAGGACTTGCGCCTCAATCCGGACAAGCTGTTACCTGGCACTCGCCGGGTTATCACCGCCCGTATGGATTATTCCCTGCAAGCAGACAATTCCCTGTCACCCATGGATGCCGACAAGCAGGCCTATGTGTCACGCTATGCAAGGGGTCGGGACTACCATAAAGTGATTCGCAAACGCCTGCAGAAGCTGGCAGACCGCATACAGGAAGTTGCCGGCTCCTTTGGTTATCGCGCCTTTGTCGACAGCGCCCCGGTACTGGAGCGGGCGCTGGCCGAAAAATCCGGCCTGGGCTGGATAGGCAAGAACACTATGCTGATTAACAAACAGGCCGGTTCCTGGTTTTTTCTCGGAGAGCTGTTCACCGATCTGCCTCTGCCGACAGACGAGCAAGGCTCGGCCCATTGCGGCTCTTGCCGGGCCTGTCTCGATGTTTGTCCCACGGATGCTTTCGTTGCTGCCAATCAGCTGGATGCACGCCGCTGCATCTCCTATCTCACCATCGAGTTGAAAGGCGCCATTCCCCTGGAGTTGCGCGAGCCCATGGGTAATCGAATTTTTGGCTGTGATGACTGCCAGTTGATATGTCCCTGGAACAAATTCAGCA
>JALEHB010000195.1 GCA_022763285.1 Pseudomonadales bacterium
CTGACCATGCTGGCCAGATTTTCCAACTGGACCGTCAGTCTGACTGCTGAACGCTACCGGGCCGATCACAGCTATGCATCCTTTGATGTGCAGCAAACCGGAGCCGCCCTGGTGCAATACACCCGACTCTCCATGGGCCTGGAATTCAGCTTTTAGAAGAATAAATCATGACCCCTACCATCAAACGCTTTGGCTTTCAGGCCATGGGAGTACCCTGCGAAATTCAGGTGTACGACGAATCACGTATCAATGCCCGCAACAACATCCGTCAGCTTGCCGGTGAAGTCACCCGGCTCGAACAAAAATATTCCCGCTTCCGCCGCGACAGCCTGCTGACCGAAATCAACTTCTCTGCCGGAGACAAGCTCGGCATCAAGATTGACAAGGAAACCCGCAGCCTGCTCAGCCATGCCCTGACCTGCTTCGAACAGAGTGAAGGCCTGTTTGATATCACCACCGGGGTCCTGTACCGGCTCTGGGATTTTCGCCAGGCGCGGGTGCCGGAGCAGAAGGACATCGACAAGGCCCTCGAACGGGTTGGATTTCACAAGGTCAGCGTCAAGGGCTCACGCCTGCATATGCCCAAAGGCATGGAACTGGACCTGGGTGGTATCGTCAAGGAGTACGCCGCCGATTCAGTGGCGCAGATGGCCCGCCGCATGGGAATCAGCAGCGGCCTGATCAATCTGGGTGGTGATTTTACCGTGATTGGCCCACAGCCCGGAGGCGAGCCCTGGACAGTGGGTATCGCCAATCCGAAACAACGCAATGCCATGATGGCCAAAATCGATTTGCATGATGGGGGGCTGGCTTCCAGCGGCGACTATGAGCGCTATTTCGAATTTGACGGCAAACGTTACAGCCATCTGCTCAATCCCAAGACCGGCTGGCCCAGCAGTGGCCTGCGGGCAGTCAGCGTGGCCGGCAATCTCTGTACGGTGGCCGGCTCCATGGCCACCATTGCCATGCTCAAGGAAGAGGATGCTGCCCTTGCCTACCTGGCTGAATCCGGTCTGCCCCATGTTTACATGAGCAGCGATGAAGTGATTGCCGGGCCGGGGCTGAAGGTGGAAGAGGAAAACGAAAGCACACCGGAGCCAGTGGCCAGCGCCGAACCGCTCTGATTTATTGTCAGGGTTCAGCCAAACAGTTGCAGGGGCGGCTCATCCAGGGCGCTGAGTTGTTCCCGTAATTCCAGAATATGCTCGGCCCAGTAGCGCTCGGTATTGAACCAGGGAAAACTGAGGGGAAAGGCCGGGTCCTGCCAGCGGCGAGCCAGCCAGGCTGCATAGTGCATCAGGCGCATGGTTCGCAGCGCTTCCACCAGACCCAGTTCCCGCGCCCGGAAGTCATGGAACTCATTATAGCCTTCCACCAGTTCCAGCAGTTGCGCCTGGCGCTGGTCCCGGTCTCCGGACAACATCATCCACAGATCCTGGATGGCCGGCCCTGTCAGGGTGTCATCGAAGTCCACAAACCAGGGTGACTCATCCTGCCACAGCACATTGCCCGGATGGCAATCGCCGTGAATGCGCAGGGTTTGCAGTGAACCCTGGTCGGCGAAGCATTGCTGCAAACGGCTAATCAGGTCGGCGCTGAGGGATTCATAGGCGGGCCTCAGATCGGCGGGCAAGAAATCATTGCCGAGCAAAAACTCACGGCTCTGGATGGCAAAGCGGTCTACATCGAGACTAGCCCGGTGCTCAAAACCACTGATGGCCCCCACGGCATGGATGCGGCCGACAAAGCGGCCCATGATCAGCAGATTGTCCAGATCATCCAGTTCCGGAGGTCGGCCCGGCAGGCGCTCGAATGCGGCCACCGGGAACTGTTCAAATTGTCCGAGGCTGCCCCCGGCCAGTTGCAGCGGCGGTACCACCGGAATATCACGTTCCGCCAGCTCCCTGGCAAAGGCATGCTCTTCCAGGATCTGCTCACGACTCCAGCGGCCCGGCCGGTAGAATTTGAGGATGACGTATCCCCCATCCTCCAGACCGATCTGATAGACACGGTTTTCATAGGAGTTGAGCGCGAATACGCGCGCATCGGGGGCGTAGCCCAGAGCTTCGGCCGCCGTCAGCACCTGCTCCGGGCCGAGACCGGCATAGGGATGGGGATCGCTACTCAAGATGCCCGATCTCCCTGGAGTACATCTGAATCGGCAACGGGGCCGGCCTGGTTACTGGGAAGAATCGCCGGGCTCCCGATTACGGCCCACCAGGGAGATGGGAAAAGGCGACACATTATCACCATTGGAAATCTTGCTGACCCCGGTCTTGTCCACCTCGTCGATGCGGATGATGGCCTGAATGGGGATAAAACTGCGCCTGACATCGGTAAATTCGGTTTTCAGCTTTTCTTCACCGGGATCCACCAGCACCTGGGAGCGCTCGTTGAAGACATAATCCTCGATTTCAATGAAGCCATACAGATCGCTCTGGTAGACCCCTTTGACAAAGACTTCATAAACCTCTCCCTTGTTGAGAAAGGTCACTTTGTAGATTTCAGACGGTTTATCCATTTAAATCAATCTCTTAGAACATCCGGCGGGGCTTTGAAAGGCCTGCTTGAGCTGCCTGACAGCCTAACCCTAATATCTGTGTAATGAAAAGGATTTCAAGGCTTTAGGGCAAAAAAGCCGAGCACAAAACTTAAGCAGGACGCGCAAATACTGCTATAATCCCGCCCCTTTTTCTGCGGCCGCCAATTTCAGCCAAACATTCAGGCAATCAGGCCGCCCCAGCCGACTGGCGACTCGAAACGGCTGCGCAACGGACAGACAAGCATGGGTACAGATGCGATGACAGAATTGCAGGACTCTCAGACAGAGCTTTCCGGTCAGACGACCGGGGAATCCGCGCCTGCGCCCCGCAAAGTGTTCATCAAGACCCATGGTTGTCAGATGAACGAATATGATTCGGCCCGCATGCTGGACCTGCTGCGCGAATCCCACGGTGCCACCGTAGTGGATTCTCCTGAGCAGGCAGATGTGCTGCTGCTCAATACCTGCTCCATCCGCGAGAAAGCCCAGGAAAAAGTTTTCCATCAACTGGGTCGCTGGCGCGAACTGAAAGACGCCAATCCGAATCTGAAAATTGCCGTCGGTGGCTGCGTGGCCAGCCAGGAAGGGGAAGCCATCAACAAGCGCGCCCCCTATGTAGATGTGGTCTTTGGCCCCCAGACCCTGCATAAATTGCCGGACATGCTGGAGGACAGCAAGCACGGGCCGCAAGTGGATATCAGCTTTCCCGAAATCGAGAAGTTTGATCGCCTGCCCCAGCCCGACGCGTCCTCCTGCCAGGCCTTTCTGACCATCATGGAAGGCTGCAGCAAGTACTGCAGTTTCTGTGTGGTGCCCTATACCCGTGGCGAAGAGGTCAGCCGACCTCTGGATGATGTGCTGGCCGAGGCCGTCCATCTGGCTGATCAGGGTGTTCGGGAAATCAACCTGCTGGGCCAGAACGTCAATGCCTATCGGGGCCTCAGCCATGAAGGCGAGATTGTCGATCTGGCCTTGCTGATCCAGTACATTGCCAGCATCGAAGGCATCGACCGGATTCGTTTCACCACCTCTCATCCGGTGGAATTCAATAACAACCTGGTCCAGGTGTATGACAAGGTGCCGGAACTGGTTTCCCATCTGCACCTGCCGGTGCAAAGTGGCTCAGACCGCATCCTGGCGGCCATGAAGCGCGGCCATACTGCCCTGGAATACAAGTCCCTGATTCGCCGGATCATGGCCAAACGCCCTGGCATCAGCCTGTCTTCCGATTTCATCATCGGCTTCCCCGGCGAGACCAATGCCGATTTCGAGGACACCATGAAGCTGATCATCGAGCTGGGCTTTGATACTTCCTTCAGTTTCATCTACAGCGCCCGCCCCGGCACGCCGGCTGCAGACCTGAAAGACGAGACTCCGGAGCAGGAGAAAAAGCATCGCCTGGCCACCCTGCAATCCCAGATCGTCAAGCAGGCCAGCGCTATCAGCCAGGCCATGGTGGGCGGCACCGAGCGCATCCTGGTAACTGGCCAATCCAGAAAGAGTCTGGAAGACCTGCAGGGGCGTACTGAAAACAACCGGGTGGTGAATTTCCGCTGCGACGATCTGTCGCTCATTGGCCAGTTTGTTGACGTCAAAATCACCGATGCCCTGCCCAATTCCCTGCTTGGCACGCTCTGACAAACCATTCCCGGCAGCGTACAGCCTGCTATACTTTCCTTACCCTGGTAAACATTACGGACTATGGCCACCCATACTCTCAACCTGACACTCCTGCCCGATAACGCCCAGCGGCTCGCCAGCCTCTGTGGGCGCCTGAATGAGCATATTCACCAGATTGAAGCCTCCCTGGCGCTGAAGATTCAGCAGCGGGGCAATGTGTTTCAGTTATCCGGCAGCGAAAGCGCCATTGCCGACGGCAGCCAGTTACTGGAATCCCTGTATCTGGCCACGGAAAAAGGCCAGCAACTGAACCCGAACCAGGTGCATCTGGCTCTGCAGGAAGTGGGCGACAAGCCGCTGCCGGCCGAAGAAAGCGCCAGCGCCGTGGATACGCCCCTGCTGATCAAGACCCCCAAATCCTCGATCAAACCCCGCAGCCGCCACCAACGTGACTATGTGCGCAGCATCCAGTCCCATGACATCAATTTCGGTGTCGGCCCGGCGGGAACCGGCAAGACTTACCTGGCGGTGGCCTGTGCCGTGGAAGCCCTGGTCACAGAACGGGTCAATCGTCTGCTGCTGGTGCGCCCCGCTGTAGAGGCCGGTGAGAAACTGGGCTTTCTGCCGGGAGATCTGAGCCAGAAGATCGACCCCTATTTGCGCCCTCTTTATGACGCCCTCTATGAGATGCTGGGTTTTGAGCGGGTTGGCCGCCTGATCGAAAAGAATGTGATCGAGGTTGCCCCACTGGCCTATATGCGTGGCCGAACCCTGAACAACTCCTTCATCATTCTCGATGAGAGCCAGAACACCACCTGCGCCCAGATGAAGATGTTTCTGACCCGTATCGGCTTCGGCTCCACCGCCGTCATTACCGGCGATGTCACCCAGATCGACCTGCCCAAGGGCACACGCTCGGGTCTGGTCCATGTCAGCAAGGTGCTGGCGGGTATCAAGGAAATTGGCTTCACCTATTTCAATGCCAAGGACGTGGTGCGGCATCGCCTGGTGCAGCGCATCGTCGAGGCCTATGATGACTTCGATCGCCAGTCAGTTTCCAGCCTGGGTGAGAAGAGCCAGGAACGTCAGCAAGACTGAAGCGGGCAGACAGCGGAAGCAACATATGGGACAGGCCATGAATGTGCAGGTACACATCAGTCGGGATTGCGAGCATGACTCGATTCCGGCGGCGGACGAATTTACCCGCTGGAGTGAGGTAGTGATCGCCGCCAGTTGTGATCTGAAAGGACCGCTGGAGATCAGCCTGCGCCTGGTGGATGAAGCCGAAGGCCGTCGCCTCAATGATGAGTACCGGGACAAGGACTACGCCACCAATGTGCTTTCCTTCCCGGTGCAGTGGCCCACGGACATGCCCATTCCCGAACCAAGACCCCTGGGGGATATTGTGATTTGTCCGGCCGTCGTTGAGAAAGAGGCCGCCGAGCAGAACAAGTCCCCTGCTGCGCACTGGGCACATCTGTACATCCACGGCCTGCTGCATCTGCTGGGCTATGATCATCAGACCGAAGCAGACGCCGCAGAAATGGAGGCTCTGGAGATTGTGAGCCTGCAAAAACTTGGAATCAGCAACCCTTATTTGGTAGGGTAAAACCCAGCGTTCAATACGGAGAACCGCAAGAAGCCAGGTCATGTCAGACGACCAATCTAGTATCGATCCACGACCCCGGTCCTGGATCGATAAAATAGCAGGTGTTTTCTCAGACGAACCCACCGACACCAAGGGTCTGCTCGAGGTGCTCCGTAATGCCGAACAGGATCAGGTACTCGATGCCGATGCCCTGGGCATCATCGAAGGTGCGTTGCAGGTTTCCAGCATGCAGGTGCGGGACATCATGATCCCGCGCTCGCAGGTAGTCACCGTACCCGCCAAATTGTCACTCAGCGAAATCGTGGACCTTGTCACCCGGGCCTCCCATTCCCGCTTTCCCGTGATTGGCGAAAATGTCGACAATGTCATGGGCATCCTGTTGGCCAAGGACCTGTTGCCTTTGATTCTCAATGGCAGCAATGACAAATTTGATATCAAGGATATTGTGCGACCCGCCACGTTTGTTCCGGAGAGCAAACGCCTGAACGTATTGCTGCGTGAATTCCGTGAGACCCGTCAGCACATGGCCATCGTCATAGACGAGTACGGCAG
>JALEHB010000196.1 GCA_022763285.1 Pseudomonadales bacterium
GATACTGAAAGATCACCGGTTTGCTGGTCAGGGCCAGTGCCGCCAGCAGCAGTGCCGGCAGCAGGATATCGCCCAGCAGATTGATGTTGAACTGGGCGCCAAGGGAGAAGAAAAACAGGATCAGGAAAAAATCCCGCAGTGGTTTCAGGCTCTGGGCAATGAACAGGGCAATAGGACTGGTGGCCAGCGAGACCCCGGCCACGAAGGCGCCAATTTCCGCCGACAGGCTCATCTGTGCCGCCAGGGCTGCCAGGCCCAGGCACCAGCCGATGGCCAGCAGAAAGATATACTCCCGGAAGTGATCGAAGCGTGCGATCAGCGCCACCAGCAAATAACGGGTCGCCAGCCAGGCAATCAGTAACAACAGCGGCAAGGCCAGCAAGACCCGCAAGGCATTGGTTTGATCACCATGGCCGGAATCAAGAAAGACCAGGATAAAAATGGCGATAAAATCCTGCAGCAGCAGAATTCCCACCATCAACTCTCCCATATGCTTCTGATGCAGCACCGTGGTTGGCAGCAGCTTGATGCCGATAATGGTGCTGGAAAAAATCATACTGAAACCAATCACCAGGCTTTCCAGCAGACTGAAGGCAAAGATAAAACCGGTTGCGTAACCCAGCAGGAAGAAGGTCAGGGAACTGGCCAGGGTAACCAGAAAGGTCTTTTTCAGGGTGACAAAAAGTTTGCTGGGTTGCATATCCAGACCCAGAAGAAACAGCAAAAAGATGATGCCGAATTCGGAGATATCAGTCAGCAGCGAGGCTTCCGCCACATAGCCGAATCCATAGGGGCCAAGAATCACACCTACGAAAATATAGGCAACCAGCAGCGGCTGTTTCAGGAACAGGGCCACGGTGGACAGCATCGCCGCACCGGTGAAGATCAGAAAAAAGGAAAAGAGTAGGGAATCGTGTTCCATGCGGCGGCGGCCCTGGCAGTCGTTAATTGACTATAGCCAGTCACCGACGCCGGAACAAGGGCTGGGGTTGATCCACAGAAGCCTGATAGCCGGTTTGATAATCAGAGAAGGCCCGCAGGCAATCCTCGGGGTCCTGATCGTGCCGCAGCAGGAAGGCGTCAAAGCCGCAGCGTGCCATATAGAACAGCTGATCCCGCAGTACGTCACCGATGGCGCGCAGTTCGCCCTTGTAGCCCAGAGAATCGCGCAGCTCTCTTGCATTGCTGTAGGAGCGACCGTCGGAGAATACCGGGAAGTTCAAGGCGATCAGGGGGAAGTTATGTACTTCCTCGCCGATGTCATTGATGTTTTCATCGCTGTCCAGCCAGAGGGCGAAATTGCCGCTGTAATTGGCAATTTCATCGGGATACTGACGCCAGAAATCTGCCTTGACGATGAAATTGCGCCCGGGCACTGCCTGCAGGATTTCCGGGCCCGTCGCTTCCTTCAGCACGGTCCAGTTGTCTTCCACAATCTCACGATTCTTAATCAGCACTGGCATAAACCTGCTCCTTGAACGGATCGATTCCAACTCGCTTGTAGGTCGCGAGAAAATCCTCGTCTTCCTGCCTGTGCTGCCGGTAGACATCTACAATTTTTCGAATAACCAGGGGGATCTCATCCTGGGCGAAGGCCGGGCCAATGATCTTGCCAAGACTGGCTTCATTGCGGGACGAGCCACCGAGGGAGACCTGATAGAACTCTTCGCCTTTTTTGTCGACGCCAAGAATGCCGATGTTGCCCACATGGTGATGCCCGCAGGCATTCATGCAGCCGGAAATATTGATGCGCAGATCACCAATCTCTTTCAGTTCCTGGTGATCGGCAAACTGGCGCTGAATGGATTCGGCAATGGGTATGGATTTGGCATTGGCCAGGGCACAGAAGTCACCGCCGGGGCAGCAGATAATATCGGTCAGCAGATCCAGATTGTGACTGCCGAGGGATTTGCTGTGCAGCTTCTGCCACAGGTCAAACAGCTGATCCTGTCGCACATCGGCCAGCACCACATTCTGGTGGTGAGTTACCCGCACTTCGCCGAAGCTGTAGTGCTCGGCCAGTTCTGCCAGATAATCCAGTTGCTGATCGGTAACGTCACCGGGGGCGACGCCGGTCTGTTTGAAGCTGACAGTCACAATGGCATAGCCATCCTGCTTGTGCTGTTTCACGTTCTGGTCATGCCAGGCGGCAAACAGGGCATTTTCGCCGAGCGCTTCTGTCAGGGCTGGCGGATTGTTGTCCAGTTGCTCATAGTCAGGCTGGGTGAAGAAAGATTTGCAGCGGGCAATTTCTTCCTCGGTGAGAGTCTGGGGTCCATCCTTGATGGCCAGCCACTCTTTCATCACCTTGTCCCGAAAGGCATCAATGCCGGTTTCCTTCACCAGAATCTTGATGCGGGCCTTGTATTTGTTGTCACGGCGTCCTTCACGATTATAGACGCGCAGGATAGCTTCCAGTGCCGTCAGCAGATGCTGCTTTTCGACAAATTCGAATACTTCAGAGCCGATATGGGGAGTACGCCCCAGGCCGCCGCCGGCCAGCACCCGAAAGCCAATTTCGCCTGCTTCATTGCGGGTCAGATAAACGCCGATATCGTGAACCTGGGTTGCAGCCTGATCCACTTTGGTGCCGCATACGGCAATTTTGAACTTGCGCGGCAGGTAGGCGAATTCCGGGTGGAAGGTGGACCACTGGCGAATGATTTCGCACCAGGGGCGTGCATCTTCCAACTCATCGGGGGCAACGCCGGCAAACTGATCAGTGGTGGTGTTGCGAATGCAGTTGCCACTGGTCTGGTTGGCATGCATTTCCACTTCGGCCAGTTTGGCGAGGATCTCGGGCACATCTTCCAGAGCAGGCCAGTTGAATTGAAAATTCTGGCGGGTAGTGAAGTGCCCGTAGCCCTTGTCGTAGTCGCGGGCGATATGGGCCAACTGGCGCAGCTGCTTTGCTGAAAGCATGCCATAGGGCACGGCGATACGCAGCATGGGCGCCAGGCGCTGCACATACAGTCCATTCTGCAGGCGCAGGGGCAGAAATTCGGCTTCGCTCAGTTTACCTTGCAGATAGCGGTTGGTCTGGTCCCTGAACAGGGCAACCCGATCCGCCTGCATCTGGTGGTCATAATTATCATATACGTACATGTGTTCACTGCTCCGATACTGGCGCGGCGCATTGTAAACAATGCACCGGCAGTACACTAGGCGTATCAGTCCATAACCGGGGCCAACAGCTTGCGCATGGCGGCACTTTCTACACCCTTGCGCTGGGCCAGGTCATCGGCTTGCTCGGCGTCAATGCGGCCGATGGAGAAATAGCGAGCGTTCGGATTGGCGAAATACAGACCGCTGACACTGGCCGCTGGCCACATGGCATAGCTCTCGGTGAGGGTGACACCGATGCGATCTGCATCCAGCAAGCGGAACAAGGTGGTTTTTTCACTGTGATCCGGACAGGCGGGATAGCCTGGTGCAGGACGTATGCCCTGATACTTCTCGGCAATCAGATCTTCATTACTCAGTGCCTCGTCGCTTTGATATCCCCAGAACTCCTTGCGCACCCGTTCATGCATACGTTCGGCGAATGCTTCTGCCAGACGGTCTGCCAGGGCCTTGGCAAGAATGGCCCGATAATCATCGTTGTCTTTCTCGTAGCGTTTGGCAAGCTCATCGGCACCCAGACCGGCTGTCACCACAAAGCCACCGATATAATCCATCTTGCCACTGTCGGCAGGGGCGATGTAGTCCGCCAGACTGAGATTGGGAAGATCCCCCTTGGGCATTTGCTGACGCAGGAAATGCAGGGTTTCCATGGGGGAATCAGAACCATTGCTGTGGTACAGGGTGACATCGTTGTCGCCCTGACGCTGGGCCGGCCAGAAACCAATGATGGCCTTGGCGGTAAACAGCTTTTCATCAATGATTTGCCTGAGCATGGTCTGGGCATCATTGAACAGGTCCGTGGCCGCCTGACCCACCTTTTCGTCTTCAAGGATGGCCGGATACTTGCCCGACAACTGCCAGGTGATAAAGAACGGCGTCCAGTCGATGTAATCCAGCAAATCTTCCAGCGAATAATCATCAAACACCCGGTTGCCCAGGAAGGAAGGTTTGACGATGTCATAGTCCAGGGCCTCACCATTGAGTTTGTTGGCATTGGCATCGCTGTAGGCAATGGTCTTGCGTTTCTTGCCACGTTTGGCAGTTCGCTCACGAATCGCTTCGTATTCCTCACTGATCTTGCGTCGATACTCTTCCTGGTTGCCGGAGTTCAGCAGATTGCTCACCACCGACACACTGCGGGAGGCATCGGGCACATAGATGGTGCTGTTGTTGCTGTAGTTCTGCTCAATCTTGACCGCGGTGTGGGCCTTGGAAGTGGTGGCGCCGCCAATCAGCAAGGGCAGATTGAAATCCAGGCGCTGCATTTCGCTGGCCACATGCACCATCTCATCCAGTGACGGGGTAATCAGGCCACTGAGACCGATGATGTCCACATTCTCGTCTTTGGCCGTTTGCAGAATTTTGTCGCAAGGCACCATCACGCCGAGGTCAATGACCTCGTAGTTATTACAGC
>JALEHB010000197.1 GCA_022763285.1 Pseudomonadales bacterium
CCGTGGAAGGCTGCGATATCAGCTATAACAGCAGTAATGCCAACGCTGGCGTGCCCGACTATGGCAGCGAAGTAGCCCCCATCATTATCGACAAATGCGCCGAGTGTCATCGACAGGATGGTGTGGGCCCCTTTGCCATGGACAGCCACATTATGGTGATGGGCTGGTCTCCCATGATTCGCGAAGTGTTGCTGAACCGCCGTATGCCGCCTACTCAGGTGGACCCCTATCTCGGTCATTCCCGCCATGCCCGCTATCTGGACAGGGAGCAATTGCAGACCCTGATCCACTGGATCGATGCCGGGGCGCCGCGCGGTGAGAGTGAAGAAGATCCTCTGGAAAATCTGGACTTCAGTCACCGCAAGGAATGGTTGCTGGGTGAGCCGGACTATATCGTCAAGGGCCCGGCTATCGATATTCCATCAACTGGTGTGATGGACTACAGCTACGAATTTGTTGATCTGCCTTTCGAGGAAGACCGCTGGGTGCGCGCAGTTCAGTACATGGCCGGCGATGAATCAGTGCTGCACCATCTGATGACCTATGTAGTGCCTCCGGAGGAAGATTTCTGGGGGCCGGAAGCGGAGCAGACATCCGTGAGCCGCCGCTTTCTGGAAGGTTACGCACCGGGCACAATCGAGGCAGTTGAATTTCCCGAGGACACTGGTGTTCTGATTCCTGCCGGGCATCGTCTGGCCATGCAGTTTCACTATGTCACCAATGGTCGCTCGACGGTGGATGAAACCCAGTTGGGTCTGTATTTTTATGATGAACCACCGAAGTATGAAAAGCGGACCCAGGTGGTTGGCGCCCAGTTCACCCTGCCGCCCGAAGTCAATGATTTTGAATTGGAGGCAAATCATCAGTTCGATGAGGAAGTGGTGATTGTGGGTTTACGCGCCCATATGCATTACCGCGGCAAACGCATGAAATTTTCCGCCACCCTTCCGGATGGCGAGATGCGGGACCTGTTCAGCGTGCCTGCCTATAACTACGGCTGGCAGCCTCACTACCTGCTCACCGACCCGGTTACCCTGCCGGCGGGCAGCACCGTGCATGTGATTGGTGCTCTGGATAATTCCGAGTCCAATCCCAACAACCCCAATCCGGAATCGGAAGTCCCCTTCGGCATATTCAGCCGCCAGGAAATGTTTACCGGTTACTGGACCTATTACATTCCCGACTAGCACTGGCTGGCAATTCCCTGCCAGCCTGCATTCCTGACCACACAGATAAAAAAAGGGTAGAAAGCAATGCATTCTACCCTGTCAAGCCCACCAGTACCCACTGGTATGAAGAAGCAATTGGAAAACAGTTGCTCTGGTCGCTGAGCGATCAGCGGATCACTGTCGCCGACTCGAATCGAGTCTTGATGCGCTGTAGCAAAGTTGGGTGAACCGAGAACAGAATCGTCCAGGGTTTACCAAACTCATTCTTTCATTACAGAAAGGATGCTGTTTTCAACAGATGCAGAGAAGTCTAGCGGGAACCGGACGTCGGTAGAATGCGGCATATTGTCACTGCGACAAACTGCCACGCTGGCAAGCCGTCGCAGTGACTTTGTGGCAAGGGCGTGATCAGGGCAAGGCAAACACCCAGACCACACCACCCTGGGGTACCGGAGTGCGGGTTCGCCGCGCCAGATCGATGCGGCCGGTCATGGACGCCGCATCCACACCCCAACCGGATTGCACCGCCACATACTGCTTGCCATCGACGGCAAAGGTGGAGGGCACGCCGATGATTCCGGAATTGGTGCGGAAGCGCCACAGCTCCTCGCCGCTGCGAGCGTCATGGGCGCGGAAATAGCGGTCGGTGGTGCCGCCGCTGAAGATGAGATTGCCGGCCGTGGTGAGAATGCCGCCCCAGTTATGGGAGGCGAACTCCCGGGTCCAGACACGCTCGCCACTATTGATATCCCAGGCCTGGATCTCACCGATGTGATCGGCATTATCCCGCAGCGTCATGGTAGACCTGGCACCTATATAGGAACTGCCCGGCATATAGGTCACCTCCCTGCCCTCCAGGGTACCGCAGGTGTTCTCATTGGCGGGTATATACACCAGGCCTGTTTGCGGATTGAAGGCCGCCGGGGGCCAGTCCTTGCCACCCCAGAGAGAAGGACAGAATGAGGTGGTACTGCCGGTAGTGGGTTTGCGCTGGGGATCGTAACTGGGACGGCCACTGACCGGGTCGATGGCAGTGAAGACATCCTGATAGACATAGGGCTCGGCATCCACAAAACTGATCTCCGGCTCGCCCCGCTCCAGCAACCATAAATAGCCGTTACGGCCGGCGTGCACCAGCGCATCGAATTCGCGGCCATCCCGCTGAACCGGCATCAGAATTGGCGTGGATACTTCATCCCAGTCCCAGGAACCATTCCAGTGGTACTGGTGATGGCTTTCTATAACCCCGGTGTCGATATCCAGAGCAATGACCGAATTGGTATAGAGATTATCACCAGGACGCTGATCGCCAATCCAGGGCCCCGGATTGCCGGTGCCCCAATAACTCAATCGACGTTCGGCATCATAGTGACCCGGCACCCACACCGCGGCGCCACCGGTGCGCCAGGATTCACCGGGCCAGGAGTCATTACCAAACTCACCGGATGCCGGCACGGTATAGGTACGCCATTGTTCTGCGCCGGTTTCAGTATCCAGAGCCACCACAAAGCCGCGAATACCCAATTCGCCACCGGAGGTGCCCACCATCACCTTGCCTTCAACCGCCAGCGGCGCCATGGTGATGTAATAACCCCAGAAGTTGTCCTGTACCGACACATCCCAAACCTTCTCGCCGGTGGCGGCATCCAGCGCCACTACCCGCGCATCCAGGGTCGCCATAAAGACCTTGTCGCCATACAGCGCCACACCGCGATTGGTGCGGTGAAAGGCAATGAGGTTGTCCGGCAGATTATGGCGGTAGCTCCACAGGGCATCGCCACTGGCGGCATCCAGAGCCAGTAGTTCATTGGCAGGCGTGGTGATAAACATGACGCCATCGTTCACCACCGGCGGCGATTCATGACCTCCGGTGACACCGGTGGAATAGGTCCACACCGGCTGCAATTGGGCTACATTATCGGCCGTGATTTCATCCAGGGCACTGTAGCCCCAGCCTTCGAGATTGCCCCGATAGCTGAGCCAGTTCTCAGCTTCCGGATTATTGAGGCGCTGGTCGGTGACGGGCGAATAGTCCTGGGCCCGGGCCACTGATGAAACCAGACCGATGGCACAGGCCAAAACAACGAGTCGTCGAATGCAAGTCATGCTCTCTCCTCACTGTCATGCAGCTATTCAGAATGCATAATGGGTCGCCTGCCCGGCCACGATTAACCAGGTGACAAACAGGCCATTGATAAATGCACCGACATAAAGCTGGCCGGTGGCCATGAAATATCGCGTCGAGATTATCGCCGCGATGGGCAGCAGCACCACAAATTGCAGTGCCACGATCGTCAACAGGGCCTGGCTCGGAATAGCCAGGCTGCCAGTAACAAACAAGGCGCCGTACTGATAAAGCAACAAGGCAAGAATACCGCCACCGGCCAGAGCTGCATTGACAGCCGCCGCCCGGGCAAAACTCCAGGCATCATTGCGCCGCATCTGACCATGCAGGATCAGGGCAAAGACCAGAAAAAAAGCAGTGAAAGGCAGCAGGTAGCCCAGAAAGAGGCGGAACTGGAGACCGTTCATCAGTTTTACGGCAATCACCCAGTAACGGAAATCGGCGGTGAACAGGCCATGGACGATGGCCAGCAGCAAATAAAGACTGAACACCACCGTCAGCGCCAGCAACAGCGACAGGGCCAATTTGCGAAGGGATAATTCATGGCCCGGCAACAAGCCATAGTTGTGACCATTACCACCGCCGGCGCGGCCGCCCAGAGCAAAGTGCCAGAGGCTGAACAGCAACAGGGAAATAACGGCATTGCCCAGGGCCCAGACCATGAAGCCATTGGTGAGATTCTGGGCGAACAGGGCCGAGCTGGGGATCACGGCAGCCCAGCCCTGAAAGCTGAAATAAGTCAGAGCCGGAATGGCCATCACGATCACTGCCGCCAGATACCAGCCCCGGTCCCGAATGCCGGCGCTGGGGGCCGGGCTTGCGGCCAGTTGCCGAAACAGGGGTATTTGCAACAAGGCCGGCCCGGCACTGATCAGGAAAAGAATGCCACCCAACAGGGACAGAAAAGTGCCAAGCTCTTTCCAGGGCCAGATCTGCTGATCGGCGGGAATGGGATTGGGTGCGCTTGTTGTGCGTTGCACCCAGTCCAGTGCACCGGCCACACCACTGCGGGTTATATGATTGGCTGGGTGGGTCTGGGCGGGCTGATAGAGTTGCCGCGCTGTGCCCTCGGCGATGGAACCATAGAGACGGTCGGGCTGCACAGTTTCACTGACACCGAACTGGTTCTGAAGTTTTTCGGTGTCCACAATGCCGGCACCGGTGGCCGAAGACCACATGGACGGGGAAAACTCGTCGAACTGGCCAAACACCAGGCCGAAATTACGGGGAAAGCTGGCATCTCCCGGCGGAACGCCAAAGGTCCCGGTGGAAGAGCCCGACACCACCACCGAGGTATAGGCATCAGGCATGGCGACTGCGGCACTCAACACTGTCCAGCCTCCCATGCTGTGACCGGACAAGACCACCTGGTTCGGGTCCACGAATTCCAGACTGCGTAAATACGCAAGCCCGGCCGGACCACCGAAGCCCTCGGCGAAGGCCGGCGGATCAGAATAGCCATGGCCACGCTGATCCATGGCCAGTACCACATAGCCGCGCCTGGCCAGCTCAATGGCATAGGCTGACTGGGTCTCGCGGGAATTGATATAGCCGTGTACCGCCAGGACCCCCGGGGCCGGGTTGTTGGCATTGACGCCCTCGGGAACATAGAGCAAAGCGCTCAGGGTCGCGCCACTGGCACTGTTGAAGCGGGTATCGCGCAGTTCCACCTGACCAGCACCGGTTTGCACCAGCCAGGCCAGCAGGCCACCGGAAAATATCAGGATAAGGGACAGCAGCAGGGCTTTGTGTTGCCTGAAAATCTCTTGCATGGGCATTCTTCTTTTATTGTTATGTTTGCTCACGGCTTGCAAACCTGCTTGCTACAGGCAGTGCCGCATTGCCATTTATAAACGGGTTTGCCGAAAATTAACAGGCCGACCCCGTTTGCCCGCTGCCCTCAGGGGCCCTATACTGCCTGACAGACAACAACAGAAGATGCCAGCCACTATCCGGGGGGAATGCAATGCATCCAGTAATTTCAGCAGCAATAGTCCGCTTCAAACCTTTTGCCCTTGTCGGCATTGCCAGCCTGCTATTGGCAGCCTGTGGCGACACACCGGTGTCAGAGCCGGAACTCAGCTTCGAAGAGGCCCTGCAACAGCAATTGATCGAGGCCCAGCCCGGTGATGTGATCGAAATTCCTGCCGGCACCCATGAACTGACCCGGGGTCTGTCTCTCAATGTGGGGGGCGTTACCATCCGCGGCGCCGGCATGGATGCCTCCATCCTGTCCTTTCGCAATCAGGCCCAGGGCGCCGAAGGCCTGCTGGTGAATGCCGATGATTTTGTGATTGAGGATCTGGCCATCGAAGACACCATCGGTGACGCCCTCAAGATCAATGACAGCAATAATGTCACCATTCGCAATGTGCGCACTGAATGGACCAATGGCGCCGACACCGGCAATGGTGCCTATGGTATTTATCCGGTCCAGTCCACCAATGTGCTGATTGAAGGCTCCGTGGCCATCGGTGCCTCCGATGCCGGGATCTATGTTGGCCAGTCCAACCAGATCATCGTGCGCAACTCCCGTGCCGAATACAATGTGGCCGGTATCGAAATTGAAAACTCCACCTATGCCGATGTCTATGACAATGTCGCCACCAATAATACCGGCGGCATTCTGGTGTTTGATCTGCCCAACCTGCCGGTACAGGGCGGCCGTAACACCCGGGTTTTCAATAACCAGATTGAGAACAACAATACCGCCAATTTTGCCCCGGAAGGCAATATCGTCGGCACCGTGCCCGCCGGAACCGGCCTGATGATTCTGGCCAATGACAATATCGAAGTATTTGGTAATGAGTTTGTTAACAACAACAGCGCCAATGTCATGATTGTCAGTTATCACATCACCGGCATCGCCGTTGATGATGAAAACTATGACCCTTTCCCCGAATCCATCTACATCCACGACAATGATTTCGTCAGCGGCGGCAGCCAGCCCGATTCGGAACCACTGGCCATGCTGCAACAGGCCACCGGCCAGGCGATTCCCAATATTGTCTGGGATGGCACCCTGGTGCCGGGCAATAGTGCCGCAGATATCCTCTGCCTGCAGGACAACAGTGGCGAGTCATTCGTCAATCTGGATGCCATGAACGGCTTTGCGGCGCCCTCTTTCGACGCCGGCGCCCACGATTGCCGCATGGATCCACTGGACGCCATCTCCCTGAGCGCCGCCGATGACTGAACATGCAGGGCGCCTGTTGGCAGTTGGCGCCATCTGTCTTTCTTTACTGACTGCCTGCAGCGACTCCACGCCGGTGCTGCATGAAGCAGAGGCGCCCTCTCGCCTGTCCGACTGGAATCTGTTTCATCTTGATGCGAAGCAGCTAACGCCGGTTGCAGATAGTCTGGTGTTTCGCCCTGCCAGCACTCTTTTTACCGACTACGCGCAAAAACTGCGGAGCCTGTGGATTCCGGATGGTGAACAGGCCCAAATCAGGGACGGCGAACTGGTCTATCCCGTGGGCAGCATACTCAGCAAGACTTTTTACTACCCGGAAGCGGATAGCGGCGCGGTATTGAAGCAGGCAGATCTGCAACAGCAGTCCATCGAGTTATCGGACTACCGCCTCATTGAAACCCGCCTGCTGGTAAAACGGGCAGACGGCTGGGATGCCTATCCTTACGTATGGAATGCCGAAGAAAGCGAGGCCTTTCTGCGGGTCGCCGGGGCCACAAGCCAGTTGACGCTGGTGGCCGATGGGACGCCGGTAGCCGATAGAGAGCCACAGGACTTCAATTATTTTGTCCCCAACCAGAATCAATGCAGCGGTTGCCATCAGAGAGAACATCCGGACGGCGACATGGTGCCCCTGGGGGCAAGGCTGGAACAACTGGCTTCGGGCTTCAGTGACAGCGCGAGTCAGTTACAGACCCTGCAGGCAAGGGGCTGGCTGGAGACATTGCCGCAGCAGCCAACAGCTGTGGACTGGCAGGATCAGGACCAGAGCCTCGAGGCCCGCGCCCAGGCCTATCTGAATATGAACTGCGGTCACTGCCACAATCCCGAGGGCCCTGCCGACACCTCGGCCCTGATACTGGATGGCAGTGCCAGTAACCCGGCCCAACTGGGCATTTGCAAACCCCCGGTGGCCGCCGGCGGGGGTGCCGGCAATTTACTCTTTGGCATCGTGCCCGGCCAGCCGCAAGCTTCTATTCTGCACTACCGCATGCAATCGCTGGCAGCCGATGAAATGATGCCGGAGCTGGGGCGATCACTGGCGCACGAGGAAGGCCTGGCTCTGATCAGCAACTGGATTCAGGGCCTGAGCGGAAGCTGTAATTAGCATCAACGACACATACATCACAATGTAGGATTTTTCTTAATCCATAAAAACGAACGCTCATTCCATTTATAACAAATATTCCCTGATTCGAATTGGCAAATCACCTACTGGCTGGTTAGAATCGAAGTGCATTTCAATTCCGCAAATGAAATGCTGGGAAAGTCATTCGAAAGTGCCGCTGAACCCGCCAATAAGAAAATAACGAACGCGGCAGTCGTTTACTTTGCAGCCCCTCCAGAGAACAGATACTCGGGAGTGGATAGCAAACTCTCTCGGTCTCTGTATTAAAAATAATTAGAGCACTGCTGGAGAGAAATATGTCCCATCTAAGCAAGCGTGGTTATCTGCGCTATCTGATCCATTCCTGTATTGCCGCCCCTCTTGTCCTGCCTGTCACCGTTCTGGCCCAGGAAGACGGGGAGGATATCGAAGAAGTAGTTGTTACCGGCTCCTATATCCGCAATTCTGCCTTTGCAGAGGATGCCAATGTATCAACAGTAACCCAGGCTGAACTTTACGAGTCTGGCGCCCCCAGTATGGAAAACTATATCCGTGATCTGACCTATACCCAGAATACAGATGTGGTTGCCAATGTTCTTGCTTCCCAGGATGGCGGCCAGGACTCGGTGGGCGCCAGCTTCAACTTGCGCGGTCTTGGCGAGAACTCCACCCTGCAACTGGTGGATGGGGCCCGCATGATCGACCCCTCCATCAACACCGCACTGCCCGACATCGCCGTGGAAAGGCTGGAAGTGGTGCTCGATGGTGGTTCCGCCCTGTATGGCTCTGATGCCGTAGCCGGTGTAGTAAACCTGATCCCTCTGAAGGAATTCAATGGCTTTCGCAGTCGAACCTATTATCAGGTGGATGGCGACGATTCCATGGAAGACATCAAGGCCAGTTTTCTCTGGGGGCGCTCCTTTGATAATGGCATTGACTACGTCGGCGCATTTGACTGGGCGGCGGCGACGCCACTCATGCAATACGAGCGATTGCGGGAATGGGAGATGGACAATGGCTCCTCGTCTTCCGGAAACCCGGGCGCCTGGCGTCAAATCGTGGGCGCTGATCCGACGCTGAATCTTTACGATTTTCACGGCGGCAGCTCCACCGGCGGAAACCTGGTTGACCCCTCTTGCGAGACATTCAATGACGGCGCGCCGGCCCATGGCAAGGGCGCATTCAATACGCCGTCCGGGGTGCGTACCGGCAATTTCTGCCGCTTCGAGTACACCAAACAATTCGCCTACCGTACTGAACAGACTACCTACAATTTCTATAATTCAGTGACCTGGGCTGCCACGGACTGGTTGTCGCTCAACCTGACGGCAATGAACTCCTATCGCATCTCCGATGGCCGCACCACGTCCACTACGGCCACTTCCACCAATAATCGCCGCGTGTTGCTGGTAAGAGCGGATCATCCGGCCAATCCCTGGGGCTTCGATGTTTCGCCCTGGAACTGGCGCCTGATTACCGAGGCCTACACACACCGACCCAGCCATCTCGACGACATCAGTGGCTCGCGGGAATTCGAATCCCATACTGGCACCAACCGCTACAAACTGCAGGCCAATATCGAGTTTAGTGATACCTGGAGCGGTTATGCCTACTACATGGACAGCGAGCGCAAGTCCGCCTCTGACTCGCGCTCGATCCATCTGGGCAAGTTACAACTGGCTCTGGCGGGACTCGGCGGACCCAATGGCAACCAATACTGGAACCCCTTCGGCTCAGCTGACCCACGTTTTCCAGGCCATGATCCCGCCATCCACGCCAACAGTCAGGAATTGACAGACTGGTTGTTTGAAAAAGCAGATGGTGTGCTGACCGGCCGGGATTATCTGGACATTTTTGAAATGGCCGCCAACGGCGAAGTCATTGATCTCTGGGCCGGACCGCTGCGCATGGCAGCCGGTTTCCAGTGGCGCGATGTCACCAATGCCAATTATGCAGTAGCACTGGATGCGGCAGGACATGACTACAATACAGCGATCGGCACGCCCACCCCGTTCGATGCCACTTATTTTTCGGAAACCAAAGCGGTGTTTGCCGAATTTGAAATGCCGCTTCTCGATACGGTGGATCTCTCGGCAGCGGTTCGCCATGAGAAGTTCACGGACTTTGGTCTGGATGCCACCACTCCGAAAGTACAGATTCGCTGGGAAGTCCTGCCAGAGCTGGCAGTTCGGGCGTCCTGGGGAGAGAGCTTCCTGGCGCCTACGCCGGAGCAGGCGCGACCCTTTATCCCCAATGAAAACTGCCTGGAAACTTTTTCCGGTACCGATCCTTTCACTGGCCTGCCGATGACGGGCTCTACCCGTTGTGCCTCCGGCAACCCCAACCTGAAGCCGGAGGAGTCAGAAATCCAGAATCTCGGCCTGACCTGGCAGCCCACCGGCATGCTGGATGGCCTGGAAGTCAGCCTGGACTATCAGGAAATCGAATACACCAACCGTATCCGTACTTTAACCGAACAGGATACGGTGGCCTTCGAATTCCAGAATTTCCTCTCGGATACCGGCATTGCCGAAGCTTCCTATGACCCCAGTCCGGGCTCGGCCTCGCGTCAGCAGGCCGAAGCCTGGTATCAGTCGCGATCACAAGCAGCAGGAAACCCGGTTGTGCGTTTTGACAATTTTGAGCTGGACCGGATTTTCAGGCAGGCCCAAAACATCAGCTCGGTGTGGATTGATCTGTTCGATGCCAAGATTGACTATCGCTGGCAGACTGAAAATCTGGGCAGTTTTGATGCTTCCTGGGCAGTTACCTATTACACGGCCTATGACTACCAGGACCTGTTCGGTGGTCGCAAGGAAGCATTGGGCTATCAGAATGCCAACTCCGGTATCGCACCGCCATTGCCGGAGCTGAAATACAATCTGCGTCTGAACTGGTTCATGGACAATCACAGCGCGTCAATTTCCACCAACTACTGGGATGATGTGATCTACGACGATCGGGTCTATGACAATTACGGCGATGGCTGGGAAGCCCCTGCCGGCAATATCATCCATGGCGAATCGCGCACCAATCTGCGCTATACCTACATCCTTGAAGATTTCTGGCAGAGTGATTTCACCATGAGCCTGGGCATCAATAATATTTTCGAGGAAAGGCCACAGCAGTTGCCCATCCTGGGTGGCTTCGAGTCCAGACTGTCAACGCCCTGGGGAAGGCAATTCTGGGCATCTCTGGAATGGACGCCACGCTAGAAACGCTCACAGTCAACTTTGCCAATTGAGTTGGCAGGAAGCATCGAAAAGCGCCGGAGTGTGGGCTCCGGCGCTTTTTCTTTTGAAGGTCAATGAAGATTCAGCGCACCGGGAAATCGAAATAGGTCTCACGATAGGGTTCATCCCTCAGGGTGAAATGCCACCATTCCGTGGTCAGTGGCGCGAAGCCGGCCTCCAGCATGTATTTGCGCAGCAGCAGGCGATTGGCCTGTTGCTGGGTACTGACCTGATCGGAGTCGGGCCAGGAGGCCAGGTCAAAATAGTCCCAGGGCGTGCCCATATCCAGCTCTTCACCAGTGGCAAGATCGATCAGGGTCAGGTCTACCGTGGAGCCACGGGAATGACCGGAGCGCGAGGCGATATAGCCATCACTGAACAGATTGCTCTTGTCCACCTGAGGATAGTAGCGTGCCTTCATGCGCTGGTCTCTCAGGTCTTCAGCCCAGCGCACGAAATGATCAACCGCCTGCTGGGGACGATAGGCATCGAATACTTTCAGACCAAGCCCGAAGGGCTGTAACTCCCGCTGCACTGACAACAGCGCCTCGGCGGCATCACGGGTCATAAAAACCTTTGCAGACTGATAGCCATCGATGGGTTCACCGACAAAATTGTTGCTGCTGAAATAGCGCACTTCCAGGCGAATATCCGGTGCGAATTCGCCCAGCTCAACAAAATTACCCGGCAGATTCTGAGTGGAACTGGCACAGGCTGTGAGAAGCAAAGTGGCAAACAACAGGAACATAAGTCGGCAAGGGCTGGAGTCGGAATTGTGTAATCTCATCATGGCATCGCGGTCATTAATTGGTTTGATCAGTTCTGGCTATTCAGTCATGCCTGCCCGCTGTAAATCAGAGACAGGCATGGAGCTGGCATCAGGAAAGCTTTAGAATAGTCATTGTGCAGGCAGCTTAATCCGCTGACGCAATTATTTAAAGCCGGCAGCGGTACAAATCCATAACTCGCAGGAAATCAGTACAGCCATGAAAACCATCGGCATGCTGGGTGGCATGAGTTGGGAGTCCACCAGCAGTTATTACCGTTTCGTGAATGAAGGTATCAAGCAACGGCTTGGCGGCCTGCATTCGGCCCGCATTTGTCTTTACAGTGTTGATTTCGATGAAATTGAACAGCTCCAACATGCCGGTAACTGGGCGGCCACTGCCGATATTCTGAGCCGGGCCGGCAAGCGGGTTCAGGCGGGTGGCGCCGATTTCCTGATGATCTGTACCAATACCATGCACAAGGTGGCGCCGGAGGTTGAGGCTGCCATCGACATTCCTCTGTTACATATTGCCGACGCTACTGCCGCAGAACTGAGCAAGGATGGCATTACCAGGGTGGGATTGCTGGGCACCCGCTTCACCATGGAACAGGATTTTTACAAGGGTCGGGTACAGGAGCGCTTCGGCATTGAAGTGGTGGTGCCCGACAGTCAACGCCAGCAGGAGATTCACCGGATCATTTATGAAGAGCTTTGCCTGGGTAGTATTGAGCAGGCCTCCCGACAGTATTACCTCGACACTATCGAAGCCCTGGCCAGTCAGGGGGCAGAAGCGGTGATTCTCGGCTGCACGGAAATCGCCATGCTGATTGCCCAGCAGGACACAAAAGTGCCACTCTATGACACCACAGCCATTCACTGTCAGGCCGCCGTTGAACTGGCCCTGAACGATTTAACGACTGACGCCGTAACATGATGCTTGAGACTGCCACAGTGGCCCTGGCCACTTTTTTCGCCACCATAGGCCCGCTCGACGTGGCGGCAGTTTTCGCTGCGCTCACCGCCAGCCATTCACCCCAGCGGCGGCGGCAAATGGCATTCCGTGGCGCCTTCATTGCCACCGCTGTGCTGCTGTTATTCGCCTTCACCGGCGAAACCATTCTGGAGCTCCTGGGTATTTCCCTGGCGGCACTGCGCACCGGCGGTGGTATTCTGCTGCTCTTGATCGGTATCGACATGGTCTTCCAGCGTAGCTCCGGCAGTACCAGTACCACCGATGAAGAAGAAGCGGAAGCCATGGGCAAGCAGGATATCTCGGTTTTTCCCATTGCCACGCCGCTGATCGCCGGACCCGGTGCCATGGGTGCGGCGGTGCTGCTGATTGCCGACACCGAAGGCGATCTGATCTTGCAGGCCATTATTGTTGCCAGCCTGCTGGTGATTCTGGCTATGACCCTGATTTTCATGCTGCTGTCGGCCCAGGTTGACCGTTTGTTTGGCAAGACCGGCATGCACGTCATCACACGCATCATGGGGGTATTACTGGCGGCGCTGGCGGTGCAGTTTATTTTTGATGGCATTGCCGCCAGCGGACTGATTCCCGGCAGCTAGTTCATTATCAGCTTTTTGAGAGCACAAGCCATGCAAGTCAATTTACTCAGCGAAGATGCCGACCTGGAAAAAATAGGGCCGGTAATGCGTGAGTTACGACCGCAGTACAGCCAGCAACAATTGCTGCAGCAAATCAGAAAGCAGCAGGCCGATGGCTATCAGCTAGCCTGGGTTGAAGAAGATGGCGCAGTGCTTTGTGTCGCCGGTTTTGTGATCGGTGAAAAACTGGCCTGGAAGAAACACCTCTATGTGGATGATCTGGTGAGCAGTGAAAAACAGCGCTCCCGCGGCGCCGGCAAACTGCTAATGGACTGGTTAAAGCAATACGCCCGCGAGCAGGGCTGTCAGCAATTACATCTGGATTCCGGCGTGCAACGCTTTGCCGCCCACCGTTTCTATCTGCGCGAGGGCTTTGCCATCGCCAGTCATCATTTTTCCATCGACAAGCTGGACTGAGCTTGCTCGCTGTTCGCCCCGAAGCGCCCGCGGACCAGGAAGCCATCCACCGCATCCTCTGCGCAGCTTTTCCCGGTGATGCCGAGGCCAGACTGGTGCAGGCATTACGGCAACAGGCCTCGCCACTGCTATCCCTGGTGGCCGAGCAGGACGGTCTGCTCTGCGGCCATATCCTGTTTTCTCCTGCACACCTGAACTGCGCCGAAAACAGCTTGATAATGGGGCTTGCTCCCATGGCGGTGGAACCCGCGCAACAATCCCGGGGCATTGGCAGCCAGCTGGTGAGCGCCGGGCTGACTGCCTGCCGGGAGCTCGGGGCCATTGCTGTAGTAGTGCTCGGCCACCCCCATTACTATCCCCGCTTTGGCTTCCGGGCCGCCAGCGAATTTGGTCTGGTGTGCGACTATGAGGTTCCAGCTGAGGCCTTCATGGCACTGGAGTTGCAGCCCGGCAGCCTGGCCGGAGTATCCGGCACTGTCCACTATCACCCCTGCTTTGCCGCACTCTGACGCATTCCCCACCCTCAGTATTGAGCTTTGCTGCCAGCTGACATAAAGTCAGTGGCAGAGTTACCCGCCATAATAAATCACTGACAAAAAGGGGAATCAGTTTGATTGTCGAAAGCACCAAACCGGCAGTGGAGCTGCCGAATACCGACCTCACCACCGTCGTTATGCGTTATGCCGAGGAAAAGGCTGATGAGCCTGCCCTGATCGATGGCCCTACTGGCCGCGAGCTGACCTATGGCCAACTGCAACAGCAGATCAATCACCTGGCCACCGGGCTGCATGAGAAAGGCTTCAAAAAGGGTGATGTGTGCGCGGTGTTCTGCCCCAACTGCCCGGAATATGGCGTCATTTTTCTGGGGGTCGCCAAAATTGGTGGCATCAATACTACGGTCAATTCCCTCTACTCAACTTCTGAGCTGGTGCATCAGTTCAAGGACTCCGGCGCCAAATTCCTGATCACCATTCCCCAGTTCATGGACCGGGCCCTGCCCGCCGCCCAGGAAGCAGGTATTGAGGAGATCTATGTGCTGGGAGAGGCGGAAGGCGCCAAACCCTTCGCCGAGCTGATGCAGAACAGTGGCCAGCCCCCGGCGGTGGACATCGATCCGCAAAAAGATCTGGTGGCCCTGCCCTATTCCAGTGGCACCACGGGTCTGGCCAAGGGCGTGATGCTCACCCACAGTAATCTGATCGCCAATATGGTGTTGTCCTGTGAAATGAATGTCCTGCAACCCGGGGACCGCATGATCGGCGTGCTGCCGTTTTTTCATATCTATGGCATGGTGCTGATTCTCAATCTGGCGGTGTATCGGGGCATCCCCCTGGTGACCATTCCCCGCTTTGAACTGGAGCAGTTTCTGCAAATTGTGCAGGACTACAAGATCACCAGCCTCAATCTGGTGCCGCCGCTTATTCTGGCCCTGGCCAAACATCCGCTGGTGGACCAGTATGATCTGTCCAGCGTGCGCATCATCGGCTCCGGTGCCGCCCCCCTGGGGCCCGAACTGGAAAAGAGCTGTGGTGAGCGGCTGGATGTCGACATTTATCAGGGCTATGGCCTGACCGAATGCGCCGCCGCCTCCCATATCAATACCGCACCGGTCCCGCCGGAAAAGCGCGGCGCGGTGGGACTGGTGCTGCCCAATACCCAGTCAAAAATCATCGACACTGAAACCGGCGCAGACCTGGGCCCCAATGAACGGGGCGAAGTACTGATTCGCGGCCCCCACGTCATGGTGGGCTATCTCAACAACAAGGAGGCCACCGACCACTGTATAGACGCTGAAGGCTGGTTTCATACCGGTGACATCGGCTATTTCGATGACGACGGTTACTTCTATATTGTTGACCGGGTCAAGGAGCTGATCAAATACAAGGGCTATCAGGTACCCCCGGCCGAACTGGAAGCCATTCTGGTGGGCCATCCGTCCATCGCCGATGCAGCGGTTATTCCCAGCCCCGATGAAGAGGCCGGCGAAATTCCCAAGGCCTTTGTGGTGCTCAAGGAAGAGATTTCCCCTGAGGACATCATGGCCTATGTGGCCGACAATGTGGCGCCTCACAAGAAGGTGCGCAAGGTGGAAATCGTGGACGAGATTCCCAAATCCGCCTCCGGCAAGATTCTGCGTCGGGTACTGGTGGAGAAAGAACGGGCCAGCCTCGGCATGTAGGCAATCGCACATCGGCTAATTGCAGTCGGCCGGTTTTCACACAAGCTCTATCAACAAAGAGGGCTCGGTTATGGAAGCAATGACATTCAATTGGCTCGGCGTACTATTGGCGGCGCTGTCTGCTTTTCTGGTAGGGGGGCTATGGTATGGCCCCCTGTTTGGCAAGGCCTGGATGGAGGCCTTCAATATTACCGAAGAAGATATGGTAAAGCGCAATATGCCCAAGGTCTTTGGCCTGGCCTTCCTGCTAAGTCTGATTGCTGCCTTCAACCTGGCCATGTTCCTGGGTCCGGAAGCCGATATCGGCTTTGGTACCGCCGCCGGGTTCGCAGCGGGTTTTGGTTGGGTCGGCATGTTTCTGGGCATTCTCTATCTGTTTGAGAACCGCTCTTTCAAGGCCTGGGCAGTCAATGCCGGTTATTGCACAGTGGCCCTGACCCTGATGGGCTGCATCCTCGGCGTACTCTAGCCCAACAATGTCACAGCCTGCAGCGGGAGAATGACTGCGCGCGGCTGTTCTCCCCCTCAAACGGGCGCCTTTCCTGCTGTAAGAAAATTACTCAAGCTCCCGGATTTTCCTGCCGTAATTCCACTCACACTATTCCCTCAGGGCAGCTCCCGCTTTGATCCGCCTGGGATGCCAGTCGATGTTTTTTCGCCCGGACCAATTTCAGGGCCATGGACTATACGGAACATGAAAGAACAGCCGCACAGCCTGTATCGCCAATCCGCCAATGGCTTCACGCTGCTTGAAGCATTGATCTCCATGGCAATTATTGGGCTGGTAACTGCTGTAGCCCTGCCCAGTTATCAGGATCATCTGGACCGCGCGGACAACGCCCTGGCAGCCAAGGATATTGCCCTGATCGACCAGGCCATCGAAGTCTACTATGCCGACAAATTCAGCTATCCACCGACCCTGAATGCGGTCGGCTATGGCGGCTTGCAGGACCCCTGGGGCAATAACTATGAATACTTGCGCTTCGACGAAGACACCAAGCGCGGGGACATGCGCAAGGACCGCAACCTTGTGCCGGTCAATAATGACTACGACCTCTACAGCAAGGGCAAAAATGGCGTCAGCAGCAAGCCCTTTACCTCAAACCCAGGACGCGACGATATTGTTCGTGCCAATAACGGTCGCTACATTGGACTGGCGGAAGATTACTAAGGCGTCAGCCGATGACATCCGATACCGCCTACACAAAAAGTCCTTTTGCCCGGCGCCTGTTTCTGGTCTTTATTGTATCAGCGGCACTGCCGGTACTCACCCTGGCCGCCCTGGCCTTTAGCACCGTAACCGAACAATTACTGGAACAAAATCGCATACGGCAAGCCCAGGAGGTAAAGACATTCGGCCTGTCGATCTTTGATCGCCTGGATTTGCTGGACCGGGAACTGCAACTACTCGAGAGCAAGGATCCACAGGCTCTCATGATGACGTTGAGCTGGCCCGAAAATGCCACCAGGGTACGCCTTGAAGAAAAACTCGACAGCTTGTGGCTCTTCAGCAACGACGCAGCTTTACCCATCCTTGGCCAACCGCCGGTTTTTGACGAAGCCGCTCTGGCCAACCTTGACCTCTCTACCGGTTCAAGTTTGCTGACGACAAGATCTTCGCGAGGGAATCCACTGGTAATCATGGTGCTCGCAGAGACGACAAACAACCCAGGCAGCAACTATTTGCTGGCCGAAATCAATCCCGGATACCTGTGGGCAGTTGACACCTTCGAAACCAATAAGCATTACTGCGTTTTTGAACGCAGTGGTGATGCGCTATTCTGTAGCAACGGCGCACCGATCACTAATCAGACAGTACTTCAGCAAATCGAGAATGACAGTTTTTCCGGCCACAGCATTCTCGAAAATGGAAGCCGGGATAGTGAATTGTTGTCCTGGTGGAGTCTATTCCTGTCAGGCCGATTTTCGGTGCAGGACTGGATTGTGATGACCAGTATACCCAGGTCAGAAGTTTTGCAGCCTATCAGCGACTTCCGCACCATGTTTCTTTCCGTATTTTCCATTACCTTGCTTCTGGTAGTTCTTCTCAGCAGTGCCCAGATCCGCCGGATTCTTGAGCCCCTGAAGCAACTCAGCAAAGCCATTCATGCAATGGGTAATACTGAATTCAACAAGCGTGTAGAAATCGATAGCGGTGATGAGTTTGCTGAACTGGCAGAGTCGTTTAACACCATGGGTCGCAAA
>JALEHB010000198.1 GCA_022763285.1 Pseudomonadales bacterium
AAGAATATGCGCTGGGGCCTGATTACAATTTCAGTAACGGCGTGCTGGCCTTCATGCTGGGTGATTTTGAAACCGGCAAGGAATTCTGGAGCGATCTGCAGCCAATACAGAAACGTCGCCTGCGCAATATCGCCTATGCCGTGGAGAAATTCTTCCCCCAGGAAATTCTCGATAGCGATTGCTATCAGGACATGCTGGAAGAGCTTGATGTTGGCAAGAGCTGGCAACACAGCCTGATGCGCGGCGTCATGGAAATGGAGGCCGTCACCGGCGTCAGCCTCAGCGAGGAAGCCAGACTGGCTCTGGAAGAAGACCGCCTGATGAGCCGCAACAACCTGTGGACCGAACAAACCTGGCAACGCATCCAGGACAGCCTGCCCTGACGCCCTGGGCCAGCAATGCCCTGCCCTCTGCCTGGCAGGCAGTGCCCGCCATGCGACAAATCTCCGCCCCCGAACCCTGACTTCTGCCCTGCAGCGCCCGGAAATCAAATTAGGAGAAAAAAGGTATGTCTTTTTCAGGTCTTCATTAGCTGCTGCGGGCATACTGCATTGTGTGGATTGGTGATTGAATTCGCACTGCAGACCAATCCATGGTGAAACATCCTGTTCTCTTGTGGGTAAGTTGGACGATGTCTCTCCTTTACACGTAGTTTAGCCCGGTGAGTGAATACTCACCGGGTTTTTTTATGGCTGTTATTCAGCTAGCGGCCCTGGCCTTCTGGTCCGGATCAGAAGGCGTGAAATTCCGGTAAAGCTCTGCGCTACTCCTGTCGTATCAAAGCTTGTTGGCTCTTCCCTGCAGCCGAAGTACTTACCGGATTCGACCATGCCGCAAACCCAGGAAAACAATCATCAGCCAAGCGCCGGTCGATTTTTCGACGAATGGCAAGCTGAATCACACAACCCGGAGCACTCGGCCGAACAGTCGGATGCCGCCAGACGCCTGGAGCTGGCCCTGGAAGGAGGCTCACTGGGGTTCTGGGACTGGAATGTGGCTACCGGCGTGGTGGACTATTCCGAACGTTGGTGCGCCATGGTTGGCTACAGCCAGGAAGAACTGGCGCCGGATTTTTCCACCTGGGAAAAACTGGTGCATCCGGAGGACCTGCCCAAGGCAGTTGCTGCCATCGAAAACTACTTTGCCGGCAATACCGGGCAATATGCCATTGAATTCCGCATGCAGCACAAACAAGGCCACTGGCTCTGGGTCGCCTCCCGCGGCCGCGTGTTTGCAGTGGACGATGACGGCAATCCCCTGCGGGCTGTTGGAACCCATCAGGACGTTACTGACCGCAAATTGACCGAATTGGCCCTGGCCCAGGAGAAAGACCAGTTCCAGTCTGCCATGGAGTATTCCGCCATTGGCATGGCCCTGGTCTCCCTGAAGGGTGAATGGCTGATGGTGAACCCGGCCATTTGCCGAATCGTCGGTTACAGCATGGAAGAATTGCTGGCCACCGACTTCCAGACAATCACTCATCCAGACGACCTGCAGTCGGACCTTGGCTATATCGAGAGGGTGCTGGCTGGCGAAATGCCCAACTATGAGATGGAAAAGCGTTATTTCCACAAGGACGGCAGGATTATCTGGGTCTTGTTGAGCGTGTCCCTGGCGCGCAATCCGGACGGCAGTCCCCGACATTTTATTTCCCAGATTCAGGATATTACCGAGCGCAAGAACGCCGAGATCAGGGCCAATATCTATTTGAAGGAGTTGGAACGCAGCAATCAGGAACTGGACGATTTCGCCTATATCGCCTCCCATGACCTGAAGGAGCCCTTGCGCGCTATCAACAATCATTCCCAGTCCCTGTTGAGCAGCTATGACGCTGAACTGGACGAGGCGGGCAGTCGCAAGCTGAATCGCCTGGTCTTCCTCACCCGACGCATGGAAGTGCTCATTGATGACCTGCTGCAGTTCTCCCGCCTGGGCCGGCTGGATACCAGCCGGGAGGATATTGATCTCAATGAACTGCTGGCCAATGAAGTGGCCACAGTCAGCAACGACGAAGAAAACCCGGAAATCAGGATCAGTATCCGCGATCAATTACCATTGCTTCGTGGCAACCGGGCCAGCATTGCCATTGTCTTCAGGAACCTCATTGGCAATGCCATCAAATATAACGATTCAGCAAGAAAGATTATCGAGATCGGGCTGCTGCCAGAAATGCAGCACAAAGAACAGACCCTGCACAACGTCTACTATATCCGGGACAATGGCATTGGCATCGATCCCGATTTCCATGAACTGATTTTTGGTATGTTCAAGCGCCTGAATAACGAAAAAGCCTACGGGCCTGGCACCGGCGCTGGTCTCGCCTTTGTGAAAAGAATAATTGATCAACTCAGCGGTGTGATTTTCGTGCAATCGCAACCCGGGGAAGGGACAAGCTTCTATTTCACACTGGGTAGCGAAAATGAGTGAAGCACAAGCCAGATACTTGCTGGTCGTCGAAGACAGTGATGATGATTTTGAATTTATCTCAGAGGTAATCGGCAAGGATTTACCCGAGGGGCTGCATCTGCGACGCTGTGAGACCGGCACCGAAGCCGTGAAGTTTCTGCACGCACAGATCGATGAACTGGGCCCGGACAGCATGAATCCCTGTCAGATGGTGCTGCTGGACCTGAATCTGCCTGGCAAACATGGCACCGAAGTATTACAGGATATCAAAGCCACGGAGCAAACCCGTTCAGTGCCGGTGATTATTCTCACCACGTCCAGAAACGAAAAGGACGTCAGTAATTGTTATCGTTTGGGCGCCAATTCCTATGTGCAAAAACCAGTGGATTTGCTGCGCTTTACAGACACCCTGGAACAGATTCGGGACTACTGGCTCGGCCTTTCGGTATTGCCTGGCAACCATGATGTTGCCTCTGTGCAAAGTATCCCTGTCGGCATAAATCCTTAGGCGCTTACGATTAATGCATCGCTTCGGGTTCGCTGTCGCCTGACAGTGAATTGCACTATGATTTCTTCCTGAGTATCACAACCGGGGAGAGCTACATGCAGTATGAGCTAATCAATCTTTTTGCCGTGCCGGTTTATAAAGCCCGCCTTGAACGAGCCTTCACCGAACAGGAATTGGCCTTTTTCAATTCCCGCCTCGACCATGCCGTGCAGGCAATCTCCAATCAGGCCTCGGCTGACAAACAAATCCTCGATGCACCGGAAATGGCTGAGCTGCGACAGTTGATCAGTGGTCACCTGGACAGCTATTTCCAGCGCATTTATGACACGGCCAATCAGGTGAGTCTGGAAATCACCCAGTCCTGGCTGGCAGTCAGCAATCAGGGTGATGCTCACCATACCCACTCTCATCCCAACAGCATCGCCAGTGGCGTGGTCTATATCAATCTTGCCGAACGCGATGGCATTAATTTCTACCGTGACGAAGATCGGCAATGGTTTGATCTGCAGCCCCGGGAAAACAACTATTACAACGCCTACAGCTACCATGTGGAAACCAAAGTCGGTGATATCGTGATTTTCCCGTCACAGATAAAACACGGTGTGCGACCGGTGCAGGAAAATGTGCGGCGCCTCAGCCTGGCCTTCAACAGTTTCTTCTCCGGGGAAATTGGTCACCCGGAGTTTTCCAATCGCCTGAAAATTCGAATAGAGCCCTAGTCCGGCAGCTTCACTGCGCCCATAAAAAAAGGCGATGCTCGCGCATCGCCTTTTTTGCATTGCATTTCTGGCTACTGGAACTGCCAGAGGACCCGGGCGTACCAGCGACGACCGCGACCATCAAAGACCACCGTATCATGATCCAGATTGGATTCATCGTAATACGGTAGATCAGCATCGAAGGCATCCAGTATCCCCACGGTGAAGCGGGTGGCACCAAGATTGGTATTGCTCCAGTTATGGGTGTAGTTGTACTGCACATCGACGGTGTTGTAACTGTCGATCTTGCGAGTTAACAAGCTACGCACAAAGTCAGAGGCATTCTGGTAGGAATTGTCATAGTTCAGGTTCTGGTAGGAACCAATATGACGATTGATGACCGATACACCGTGATTGCCATTGGACCAACCCAGGGTGATATTGCCCTTGTTGTCCGGCAAGGAACGAACAAGATTATTATCACCGGTTGTACCTGCCGCATCATAGATACCGGTATCCACCAGACCGCGCGTCAAACCCGGTACACCGCTTAGTTCATATTGACGAACATGGGTGTAATCGGCACTGACCCGGAAATCACCGAGATCGTTACTCCAGCTGTAACCTGCCTGCAGATCCACACCGTCAGCCTCAATACGACCGGCATTGATGGCACCCAGAGTCAGGGTGATCAGGTTAGCTGTAGTCGTGCCGAATGCTCGCTGAATGCCTGGCGCCACATAGCTGCGGGGATCGACAACACAATTCAGTCGCTCTTCTGAATCGCGGCCATACTGGGCTTCCAGTGCGGCTGGATCACAGGGTGTATAGGGCTGAGCAGAGTCCGCCGGAATGGTGTCATTCAGGATATAGTTTCCTGGATCCTGAGAGGCAGCGATGAAGGCATCAATCTCCGGCTGCAAGGCACGAATTGGCGGCTCGGGCAGCACCCGGTCATCCACCTCAAAGCGCCAGAAGTCAGCCTGCAAGCTGAAGCCATCCAGAACACCCTCTGGCGTCCAGATGAATCCAAAACCAAAGGTGTCTGCATATTCATTGCCCACATTAGGCGCCGGGCCACCCAGTGTGTAGGTCGTCTCTGGCTCGGCAAATTCATCAATTGGCGGCACCAGTCCAGCCCTGACTTCCTGGCTGGAAATCGGATCCCGGAAGGTCACTGAAGAAGACTCCAGACCCTGCTTGATGATGGCAATATTCGGGGCCCGGAAAGACTGTGAGAAAGAACCGCGTAGCAACAATGTGTCGATCGGTCGCCAGCTCAGGGCAATCTTCGGTGAAATCTCATCGCCGATATTGCCGCCATAATCTTCCCAGCGTACAGCTATCTGACTTTCCACGTTTTCCCAGAAGGGCAGCGAGAGTTCTGCAAACAGTGCCGTCGTAGTGCGGTCATGGTCATAGTTGAAAGAACACAGTGCGCACTCGTAGTTATTGCTCACATAGTGGAACTCGTTGGGTACACCGTTGGCGTCATAGCCCAGAATCCGGTCCTGCAAGCCAGGCTCATTCAAGTGGTTGGCACGGGACAGGGTGTTGCGCTCACGATACTGACCACCGACAGCGAACTGCGCGGTTCCACCGCGCATTTCAAACATCTCACCGGCAAGCACAGCATCAAGGACGCCCAGGCGGTTACGCTTGTCTGTACGCAGTACCGTCTCATTCATCCAATCCATTAATTCACGGTCGTTAGCCAGACTGGAGTCAGTCAGGGAGGTCAGGTAAGGGTTGTAGAACATACAACCGCCCTGACCGTGATTATTACTGGTTAGTGCATAGGACAACGATTCACGGGTAGTAAACACAAAGCCCGGAAAGAAGGTTTGCACGAGGCCGGGAGCATAGAAATCCCAGGCCTGTGGCACAGCGCCGCCGAAGGGACCGGGTTGACCGGCAAAGTCGAAATCAGGCACCCCGTTGGGTGTACAGTTGGGGCCACCCAGACCATTGGCCGCCAGTTCTGAACGCTCGCGGTTAAAGGTCTTGTATTTCACTTCGATGCTGGATTGGCTGAAGGAATAACTGACATCGTAATTGAAGGCACGGTCGCCGACATTGAAATCGCCGCGCAAGCCCATTTGCACACTGGACGCATTGGTCCAGGTTTCGTTGTTGTTAGACAATGAACGGGGTAGTCCGTCGCGTACACCTTGATAGCTCGCCACATTGGGGCCACCGTTAGCAGCCGAGACCGGAGAGTTGGGGATATCTGCCTCAGTGGGTCGAGTCAGGCCGACTTCCGGAGCAAAAAATCCCAGCTCAAGGGTTTGACCAATGGCATTGCCGCCAAAAGCCGGGTTGCGCAGATAAGCGCCAGGTTGTGCCAGGAAGACGGTTGGACCACGTGAGGTATTGTATCCATCATCAGCACGCAAGGTGGTGGCATCGGAGTAATGCGAGAAGGAATAAAATTCCATCTGGTCACTGAAGCTGTGGCCGAATGAAGCCGCGAAACTGGTTCGCTCGGTTTTGTTGGCGATAAAATTGTAGGCTGAAGTATCTTCACGACAGGTACCGCTTCTCTCACCGCGGGTTTCGCGCTTCTGGCCAATTACCAGTGGACTGCCATCATTGGAGGTCACGGTATAGCAGCCTGGGTCGGTATACACCGGCTCATCATCGCCGCCGTTTGCTACATTGTAAGCCCGTACTTCATCATTCACCCAGCCAGGCGATATATTGCCGCCAAATGCCGGGGATTCAATCAGGGTGCCCGCGGTGCCCACCGTCCCAAGGAATTCGGAATTCTCATTGTAGAAGTTACCCGCACTAACCGGCACCGCGTCTCTTTCAAAACGTTCTGCAGAGAGCACCAGATTGGTACGACCATCATCACTTTCCCAACCCCAGATACCGCTGGCGGTCATGTCATATTTGCTGCTGGCATCCTCGATGCCCTGCACATCGCCGTACAGTTCCAGACCCACGAATTCGGTCCGCATCAGTACGTTCACCACACCGGCAACAGCGTCGGCCCCGTAGAGTGCCGAACCACCATCGGTCAACACTTCCACTCGCTCGGTCATCACCAGCGGAATGGTATTGATATCGACAAACTCACCGCCGCTACGGGTAGTACCGCCAGCTGGCGCCATGCGCTTGCCGTTGATCAGGGTCAGGGTGGAGTTTTCGCCAAGGTTACGCAGATTCACCATGGCAGTACCTTCCAGCTGGCTGTACTCACCTGTGGTAGCACCGCCCTCTGCACCAGGATTTCCCAGCGAACCTGAATTGATTTCCAGATTCTTGATGACGTCCCAGATTTGGGCCGCACCCTGGGCTTCAATGCTGTCCCGGTCGATTACCTGAACCGGAGACGGGGCATCCAGCGGGGTGCCACGGATATAGGAGCCAGTAACCACCACCTCTTCGATATCGTCGGGATCTTGTTGCGCCTGGGTTTGGAAAGAGATACCGGCCAGAACTGCGAGAGTGATCGCGCGACGGGTACCCGGGAACTTCTTCTTCATCTTGTTCTCCCCTTGGTTTTTATTATTTGTCTTGGCTTCTTGTTTTAGTTATTTCCGCAGATACACAGCGAACTAACCCGGCGAAACCAGGACTGCAAAAGCATCTGTCGAGCCGAGTATATGACTATTTAGAGGCCTAAACCAAGTAAAAATCGAGCAAGCACTCGCTTCACTTTCACAACTCGCTACAGCCCAGTTTCTGCGGGATGTAGAGGGCTCCCACGATTATCGTGTTACGCAAAAATGAACAATGTTCACTTGAGTTATTAAGTGCGCTAAATGCTGGCCGGATATGGCTACTGAAACGCGCTTTGCAGGCTTCACAAATTCCCGTAATCCGTTACCATGCCCGCCCCAGTTGCTGAAGAGCCAAGCTATGCCCGAAATTACCGTTTATACCCGTCGCTTTTGCAGCTACTGCACTGCTGCCAAGAGTCTGCTGCAGAGCAATGGCTATGAGTTCGTCGAAGTGAATCTGGACCAGGACCCGGACCTGGCTGTCAGGATAGTCGAGAAGTCCGGACAGCGCACCGTGCCGCAAATTTTTGTCGGCGAGACTTCTGTGGGAGGCTTTCAGGAACTGCATGCCGCCATCAGCAACGGTGACTTCGCCGATCTGGCAGGGGCAGACTAGGCAGATAACTGTCAGGCAATCAGCCGATTTCGCCTTATTCAAGTGATTGTTTCAAGCTGTCGTAACACCTTTGGGGTCAAT
>JALEHB010000199.1 GCA_022763285.1 Pseudomonadales bacterium
AATCCGGCGAAGGGGATTTCGCCAGTGTGCAACTGGCTGTCACCGGTGCCGACAAATGCCCCGAGAGCCTGCGCAAGCAGTTTCAGGAAAAACACGGTATCGACATCATTGAGGGCTATGGCACCACGGAAACTTCACCGGTGATCTCGGCCAATCCCCGTCAGGCCAACAAGCCCGGCAGCATCGGTCGTACCATACCCGGTACCGAAGTGCGCATTCAGAACATCGACACCGGCGAGGACTGCCCGGTGGGCGAAACCGGTCGCATCCTGGTACGAGGTCCGGGAGTGATGCAGGGCTATCTCAACGATGTGGAGGAATCCCATCTGCGCCTCAAAAGCGGCTGGTATGACACCGGCGACCTGGGCTATCTGGATGAAGACGGCTATCTCTGGCACAAGGGGCGACTGAAGCGCTTCGTGAAAATTGCCGGTGAAATGGTGTCTCTGGTGGCGGTGGAAGAAGCCTTGAATGCTGTCACCCCGGATGAAGTGGAATGCTGTGCCGTGGAACTGCCAGACTCACGCCGCGGCTCACGCATCGTGGCGGTTACCAGTGCTGAGGTAGACAGCAGTGAGGTCAGCAGGCAACTGGCCAGGGAACTGCCGAATCTGGCCCTGCCAAAGCAATATGTCACCCTTGACGAGTTTCCGCGCATGGGTAGCGGCAAGACCGATTTCCGGACCCTCACACGCCTTGTGCGCGATCAGCAGGAAAACAGCGGCTGACCGCAACCAGCCCCGCCCTGAAGCAGTTTCCCCTCTCTTCTTTAAAAACCGCTTGTATTTTTGCGCCTACTGTATATATTGTATATATACAGTAGGTAAGGCCATGCTATTACATATTTCTGAACAATCACCGGACACGCTGCAAACCCAGATTATCCAGCAGTTGCGGGCGCGGATTCTGAGCGGAGACCTCGGGGCTGATGCCGCCCTGCCCTCCATACGCCGCCTGGCCGCTGATCTGAAAGTGAGTGTGATCACGGTACAACGGGCCTATGACGCCCTGCTGGCAGACGGCCTGATCTATGCCCGCCGTGGCAAGGGCTTTTATGTTGCCGCCCTGAAGCCACAGGCCAAATCGGACCTGGCCGCCGAGCGCCTGAAAGCCCAATTACAGCAAGCTTTTCAGGCAGCCAGGGCCGATGGACTCAATGACGACACAATTCGCGCCGTGGCGGAACAATGCCTGGCCAAGGGAGGCAATGATGAGCCTTTTGAAGATTAACAAGCTGGTTCGCAACTACCCCGGTTTCAGCCTGGGCCCGTTGGACCTTGAGATCAATGCCGGTGAATCTGTCGCCCTGGTGGGGGCCAATGGTGCCGGCAAGAGCAGCCTGTTCCGCAGCATCATGGGCCTGCTGCGCAAACAGCAGGGGCAGGTCTGGATCGCCGGACAGCCGGCCCACACCGACAGCGGATTGTGGCGTCAGCAGCTGGGCTATATCGGTGATCATATCCCCCTGTTTGAAGCCTGGACCGGGGCGCGCAATCTGGCGGTGATGTCACGCTTCTATCCCGACTGGAGCCAACAGCGGGTGGATGAACTGGTGTCGCGCCTGGAGCTGGATCTGACCATGAAAGTATCCACTTACTCCACTGGCCAGCGCGCCAAACTGGGCATTGTCCTGGCCCTGGCTCATCAACCCAAACTGCTGCTACTGGATGAACCGGCCAATGGCCTGGATCCGGTGGGCCGGGAAAATTTCACCGATCTGCTCTTTGAATACCTGGCCGACGGTGAGCGGGCTCTGCTCTACGCCACTCATCATGTGGCAGAGATCGAAGCGCTGGTAGACCGCCTGGTGTTTCTCAAACAGGGTCAGATTGTGGGCGATGCCATCAAGGAAGACCTGACCGAGCGCTGGCGCAAACTCAGCTTCCGCAGCGAATCGGATCTGACTGATATCCCCGGCTCGGTGCAACAACGCCAGGAACTGCCCTGGCGCGAACTGATCTGTGACGATGCCCCCACTACCCTGGCCTGGTTGCAGGACCGGGGCATTGAGGAAATTCAGAGCAGCCGCCTGCCGCTTGAGAAAATCACCGTGCAAATTCTCAGGCAACAGGGCGGCCTGCAATCCCCACTGGCCACTGACAGCAACGGAGGCAACCATGTTTAAGACTTTGTTGATGACAGAATTCAGAGCCAATCGCAGCATCACTCTGCTGGCGGGCATTGCCAATCTGGCCCTGTTCTTGATCCTTGGCACAGCAGAGACGCCGAACCTGAACAGTTTCATGGCCGCCACCATGCTGTTTTTCTACATTCACCTGATCGTTCTTGCGGTACTCATGGGCGAGGACAAGCGCAATCGCATCTATGCCCAGTTGCCGGTCAACTCAAATCAGATCTTCTGGGCCGGTTGGTGCTATGTACTGCTATGGTTGCTGGCCCAGATTCTTGTGTGGCTGCTGTTTGCCATGGTCTACCAAGCCAGCTTTACCGGCGATAGCCTGTTGACCTGTTTTGCCGTGGGTCTGGGCATGGCCGTCCTGATCGCCATCATCTCCATTGGCATAGACCTGATGAATTTTCGTCCGGCCTGGGTATTGTGGCTCTATGTGACGGGGGTGGCCCTGGGTCTGTTGCTTGCCATCCGCAGCGGCATCTCCGTCGGCAGTATCAGCGGCGAGGATGAAATTCGCTTGTTTCCCTTCGCCCTGCTGGCAAACGACAGCAGCATAGAACCTCTTGCCTGGCTAGTGGCCATAATAATATTCCTGGCGCTATTGCTGGC
>JALEHB010000020.1 GCA_022763285.1 Pseudomonadales bacterium
GGCAGCGCCCCATGACTGCAGCAGGTGTCACATTTATTACCATGGAGGATGAAACCGGCTTTGTGAATGTGGTGGTCTGGCCAAAACTGGGAGAGAAACAGCGTCCGGTAGTCAGGCAGGCAATGTTGTTGGGAGTCTCAGGCCATGTGCAGAAGAGCGAAGGGGTGACCCATCTCATTGCCAGCGAGTTGGTGGACCTTAGTCACTGGCTGGGCGGTATGGAATTATCATCCCGGGATTTCACCTGAGCAGTGTGCTGAGTCCGGGTTGGTATCAGGCATTATAGAGCGTGAAGGCGCCAATCAGGATAAACCCGAGCCCGGCAATAATATGCAGCAGTTTCTCATTAATAGTTTCTGCCAGCAGAGAACCAGCCAACACGCCGATAGCGGAGGCGACGATCAGTGCGGCTGAGGCGGCGAGGAAAATTGTCAGCTTGCCGACCTCTTTATCGGCGGCGAACAACATGGTTGCCAACTGGGTTTTATCACCCAGCTCGGCAATAAACACCGTGGCGAAAACGCTGAGAAAAATTTTCCATTCCATGACTGCTGCATTCCTGTGACGGGAGAATTTCGAACTGTTTGCTCATTATAAGGCCGCCCATTATAGACCAGCAATCCGCCTGTCTCTTCGCTCTGCCTCGGCTGTGACTACTGCATGGAATGCAGGCCAAACATATTGCCATCCCTGTCCAGGGCCAGGGCGATGAAACCGTAATCGCCAATAGACATTTTCTCCCGCTCCAGCTTGCCACCGGCGGCTTCCACCCTGGCGGCTTCGACGGCGCAGTCCTCACAGGAAAAATACACAATGACACTGTTAACGGCGGAGTCCTTGCCGGCAACCTGCACCAGGGCGCCACTGGCCCCGGGATTGCCCGGATCGCCGGCAAAGGCCAGCATGCTCAGTTCATTGTCAGGCGGTGTGATAGGTTCAAGCTTGCAGTCCAAAACCTGCTCATAGAAGGCTCTGGCCCTGTCCATATCCTGTACGTAGATTTCAAACCAGTTTACCGGGTTGCGCATGGCTGTTTCCTCTTATTGTGTTGTTGTCGGACTTGAACGGCTTGTTTGATGAAGCTGCTATTGTGACCCTGGGTCATTGCTTTGTCAGGCAAAAATGCCATGTAAAAACCAGCGCCGCTGGGCACTGCGTTCTCGAAAAATCCACAGGCGAGCGCCGCTGGCTTCCCGGGCCACATAATAATCCCGGCGAATATCCTCGCCGGACCACCAGCGCGTCTCAATGCGTTCCGGGCCACTGACCAGGCTGATGGCCTGGCGATGATAGAGACGACTGCCGCGCAGGGTCAGCAGTTGTGGCTGTGGCAGCAGCCACAGGGGTCGGGGGCGGTCGCTTACCGCCTGTTTCTGTCGGCCCTGTTTGTCACTGCCGTAGTCGCTGAGCCGACAGGCGTATTCGGGGCAATGTTCGGCGACGCTGTGAATGGTTTTCAGGGCCTGGCCACCGAGCCGGGCCCGTAGTTGTTCCATGAACAAATCCAGATTGCTGTCGCTGCGGGGGCGGTCCTGTGTCAGCAGGGATTCGCTCTTGCCACTAAAGGCATCGAACTGCAGCACGGTCAGTTTCAGGCTGCTGACCGGGGCCGGGATCGTCAGCTTGCCGAAATGGGTTTGCAGCAATTGCAGCAAATGCGCGTTATTGCGGCTGGCCTGGCGCAGGCCCAGTTCAAGCCGGGTGGCTTCCCGGTTTTCATGTTGCAGCATAAACAGCAGGCGATCCGTGGCCAGGTCACGGCGGCGCAGGAAGTCGCATAACTGGCCCAGCATTTCATCGGCCACCGGCAGCAGACGGTCAAGGTTCTCGACGCCATAGGGTAATTCGTAACTGGTTTTGAAAGCCGGGGCCGGCAAGTAGTTGCGGGTGGGCTCGGGGGCCTTGCCCAGCGCTTTATTAAGCAGTGTCACCAGTTCGCTGCCAAAACGGCGTCGCAGGCCATCCATGGGCAGGCGCCACAGATCCAGGAGGCGGCGCACACCCATGTTGTAAAGGCGCCGGTTTTGCTCGGCGTTCAGTTGCAGTACTTCACAGGGCAGGTGGCCGAGGGCCGAGCGCAAATTGTCCCGTTGATAGACCGCTGCATTGAGGCCGCCCCGGGCCAGCAGCAGGCTGCCATGAACCGTGACAGCCGCGGCATAGTGAAAGTGGGGGGCCAGTTCCAGTTCTTGCAGGCTTTCCTGCAAGGGACCCTGCAATTGCCGGTGCAGAGCCGCCAGACCGCCAAAGTAATTGAGGCTGGAACGCACCTCAGCCACCAGTGCCCGGGGGTGATAGCTGATGCTGCTGCTGACTGTGACAACCGTTTCCGCCAGCTGCCGCAATGCGGCTTGTTGTTGCTCCTCATTCAGGGCCTGGAGCTGGGGAAAATACAGGGCATACCAGAGGGAATCCCGCCGGGGGCGGCTTGTTGCCTGTTCCGTTGCAGCCCTGCTGGCTGGCTTGAGGTGAATGACACGGGCACCCTCGCGGTCCGGCAGTGCCGGCAGCGGCAATTGTGCACCCGGGCCCTTCTCTTTCATGTCAGGCCCGGGCGGCGCCGCTGCGCTTGACGGGGCTGGACAGTGGCAATGGTAGACGAGTGCTCAGGGGGCGGAAGTTTCCCCGGGCCTTGATCAGGGTCACTTCGGCCTCACTGCAGGGTCGGCTTTCCGGAGAACAATCCTTTATTTGCAGCCGTATGGGAGAGGGTGAGTGCTTACTATCTTTATGTTTGAAAAGCACCCCAAGGGTGTCACCGGCGCTGGCAGCCAGTTGCAGGCGGCGCAGTACCTTGCCCGGCAGCCAGTCCTGCCAGGCCAGTACCAGGCCGCAATTGCCGGTCTGCAGAGCCTTCTCCATGGTCCACAGGGCATCCCGGCAGGACGTTTCCAGGTCCACCACCAGCACCTGCTCGGTATCGACGCCCGCCTGTACCAGGGCCGGGGCATACAGCAGATAGGGTGGCGAGATCCATAATATCCATTGACCCCGGGCAATCACCGAGCGCATCAATGGCAATAACAGTTGCAGTTCACCACTGCCCCAATGGGGGGCCACTATTTCCATCAGACCATTACGGGGCCAGCCGCGCCCGGGCAGGATGGCATCCAGTTCTGAAAAGCCGGTGGCCTGGCCGCTATTGCCCTGGCCTGCCAGGTCGCAGCCGCGCCACAGGGCGGTGTTGCCCTGCAGGAGCTGTTCGATGTGCTGGACGGCACCAGTGGCGGCGGCTTGCGAGTGGGGGCTGAAATGACGTTGTCTGGCTGTGGCCATGGCGTGACCTCCTGATACTGTATATATGTACAGTATTATAGGCAGGCATTGGCCGAAAGCAATGGCTTTTTGGCCATTCTCACGCACACATGAACTTTAATCAGTAGTTAGTTGTATTTTAAAGAAAATTAAAGCTTCGCTGCGACAGGTCGCTAAGAAGGATGAACGTTATATCCGGAGCCAGGAAAATGCGCAAAAAACCCGACCTGGTTGTGGTCATCATTGCATTATTCGTGGTTGGTGTGCTGGCCAGCAGCGTCGCCCAGAGTGCCTTGATGTAACACAGCCGAACCAACGGAGCCGACGGCAAGAGGCCGCGGAGCCAGGAATTTTTGGTAACGAACAGGGATAAAAAGAACGCCAGGGACAGGTAGAAAAAGCCGCGTATGCCGCCCTAGTCAGTCTCGGGGCGGTAAATTTTCTTGTCTGTAATCACCGCATCAAGCCGCACATCCCAACTGGCAATGGGAAACGGTTCTGTTAACTGGCATTCGTGTGCCAGTCCCACCAGCAGCGGTTGGCTGCGACGATTGAAAATCTTGAAACTGAAAGTCCGGTCATAGAAGCCCTTGCCCATGCCGAGGCGAAAGCAATTGCCATCAAAGCCCACCAGAGGCACAAACACCACATCAAAACTGGTGGGTGAAATCGCCTTGTGAGGCAGCGGCGGTTCTTCCACTCCCCAGTGATTCTCAGTCAGGCGGGTATCGCTGTCATAGGGGGCGAAGCTGATCAGTTGCTCCGGGTCGTCTTTGCTGACCACTGGCAGAAAACAGCGCTTGCCGTCCCTGAGAGCCTGCTGCATGAGGGGAGAGGGATCGATTTCGCCGTCGATTTTCTGGTAGAAAGCGACCAGTTTTGCATCACTGTAGAAATCCTGCGCCAGCACCAGCTCGCACAATGAAGCCGCAGCGGCAGCTTGTTCAGCAGGCGACAGTTGCTTGCGCGCTTCTCTCAGCGAGTCGCGCAGGGCTCGGCGTTCTTCTTCGTTCATGTGAAGTTCGGGATGAAACGTCCTGTAGCGGTCAGACTCCGCGCCAGACCTCTGACCTGGATGAGGCCCTGATAAAACAAGCTCCCCGGAACACCGCTATCAAACTTGCCCTGAACCAAAAGGTTCAGGTGGTGGCTCCCGCGATGAATCAGGCTTTCCGGCTTGCGGACATGCACAACAACATCTGACGAGTTGCCTCCGGGTATAAAGATATCGGCTCAAGAACACATTCGATTGGCAAATGGTCCAGGGAACTCTCGACACTAGTATATATCGCAGTGCCATGCCAGATAAAGGAATCAGGCACAGATGTTAAAACGACAAAAACGGCCGGCGGGTTTAGCGATAAAAGGGGATAGTGTGATGCAGTTGCGCCTGCTCAGATTTCCAGCTGACGGCTGGAAGCCAGGGCCATCTCGATCTTGTCTTCCAGGCCTTTGACCTGTTGGGTGGTGACATGGCGAGTCTCATTGATGAGACGGTTCTTGCGCAGCATGTCATGGGTGATATTCAGTGCTGCCATAACGGCAATCTTTTCGGCACCGTGGATGTTGCCGCGGGACTTGATCTTGCGCATGTTCTCATCCAGGTAGCGGGCTGATTTCATCAGCGCTTCCTGGTCAGAAGGCGGGCAATTGACCTGGTACTCCTTGTCGAGAATTTTTACCTGTACGGTGCTGCTGCTTTGTTCAGTCATGATTGGTCCCGGGATCAGGTCTGATCCATTGCCTTGAGGCGTACAAGAATAGATTCAAGCTTGGACTTGGCTTCCTTGTTGCGCTCGAGCAGTTGTTGACGTTCAGATTGCCAGTTACTCTCGTTGGCCTTGAGTAGCTGATTTTCCCGTTTCATTTCTGCACAAAGCTCGATGAGGTCATCGACCTTTTCATTCAGGGACTGGAAGCTGTCTTCACTCATTTGCATCTGGTTGATTTTCTTGAATTATGAATTGCCGCAATGGACTATTGGCAACACTTTAGGATTTACATTAAGAGTGCCGTAACTATAGAGCCGAGGCGGGATAGGGTCAATAATACAGCTGCAAAAAATGGGATCTGGTTCCGGCCTGCTGCTAATTCCCAGCGTAAACAGTTGCTTGCAAGGCAGCGGCGTGGATGTGTCACTGCACTTGGCATCTGTAGTGGCCAGCTATATGCTTGAGCGCTTGTCCCATGAGCCCGGTTTCGAGGAAAAAATGAGCAGCAGTTTTCGGGAATACAAGGCACGCCGCAAGGAGTTGATGGCCCAGATGGAGCCCAACAGTATCGCCTTGCTGGCGGCAGCACCGCCCCGCGTCAGGAATAATGACGCCGATTATCTCTACCGACAAAGCAGTGACTTTTATTATCTCACCGGTTTCACCGAGCCGCGGGCCCTGTTGGCCCTGATCCCGGGGCGCAAGCAGGGTGAGGTAGTGCTGTTCTGCCAGGAAAAGGACCCTCAGAAAGAACTCTGGGACGGTATCTTGCTGGGTCCCGATGCAGCCATCGAAGAACTGGGCATGGACGATGCCTTTCCCATCAATGACATCGACGACATTCTGCCGGGCCTGATCGAAGGCCGCGACCGGGTCTACTATGCCATGGGCAAGGACGACAAGTTCGACGATCAGGTCATGGAATGGGTGAAGGTGATTCGCAGCAAATCAAAACTGGGTGGCCATCCGCCTGGCGAGTTTCTGATGCTGGATCCCTTGCTGCATGAGCTGCGCCTGATTAAAAGCAAATCCGAACTCAAACTCATGGAGCAGGCCGCCAGGATCTCGGCCGAAGGTCACAAGCGGGCCATGGCCGCCTGCCGCCCCGGTTGCCGCGAGTACGAGCTGGAAGCGGAACTGCTCTATGCCTTCAAGCGCAATGGCAGTCAGGCACCGGCCTATACTTCCATCGTCGCTGCCGGCGACAATGCCTGCATTCTGCACTACATCGAAAACGATGCTGAAATTAAAGAGGGCGACCTGGTACTAATTGATGCCGGTTGTGAATACCAGTATTACGCGTCTGATATCACCCGTACTTTCCCCGCCTCGGGCAAGTTCAGCCCGGAACAAAAAGCAATCTACGAGATAGTCCTCAAGGCCCAGGAAGCGGCCATTGATGCGGTACAGCCAGGCGCTGCCTGGGACGAGCCCCACAAGGCTTCGGTGAAGGTGATTACCCAGGGCCTGGTCAAACTGGGTTTGATCAAAGGCACCGTCGCCCAGGCCATCAAGAGTGAAGCCTATCGCGATTTTTACATGCATCGTGTTGGCCACTGGATCGGAATGGACGTGCATGATGTCGGTGATTACAAAATTGATGATGATTGGCGCCTGATGGAGCCGGGCATGGTGACAACCATTGAGCCGGGCATCTATATCGCGCCAAACAACCGTAAGGTGGCCAAGAAATGGCGCGGTATTGGCGTGCGCATCGAAGACGATGTGGTGGTGACCCGCAATGGCAACAGGGTCATCAGCAAGGGCATTCCCAAGACTGTTGCGGAAATTGAATCATTCATGGCCGAGGCGGCGCAGTAGTCATGCAGATCGAGCGGCCCGCCAGTTACTACGATATTGTTGTGGTCGGTGCCGGCATGGTGGGCGCCAGTTTCGCCAATCTGCTGGCCAGAACACTGGGTGAGCAAAGCTATTCCATGCTGGTGGTGGAAGCCGTGGCGACCCGTGCGCCGGAGCAGCCCAGTTTTGATGCTCGCTCAACGGCGCTGTCTTTTGGTTCCCGCAAGATATTCTCTCGCATGCAGGCCTGGGAGCAATTGGCGGAACTGGTCACTCCCATTCAGGAGATTCAGGTCTCGGATCAGGGGCACTTCGGTTCGGTGTTGATGAGCCACCGCGAACACCGCCAGGATGCACTGGGTTATGTGATAGAGAACCGGCAATTGGGTCAGGTGCTCAATCCCATGTTGCAGGAATCACCGGCCATCGATTTTCTGGCGCCAGCCACTATTGTCGACAGTCGGCCGGTAGCGGATGGCATGGATCTCAGTCTTCAGGTGGCAGGCGAGGAACAGCAAGTTCGGGCTTCGCTGGTGGTGCTTGCCGATGGGGGCAGGTCGCCTGTTTCGGAAAAGCTCGGTATCGAGCAGCAACGCAAGGCATACGACCAGAAAGCAATCATCGCCAATATTGGCTTCAGCAAGGCCCACAACAATGTGGCCTATGAGCGTTTCACCGATAGCGGCCCATTGGCTGTGCTGCCATTGTCTGATTACCAGGGCCAACACCGGGGTGCACTGGTGTGGACGGTCGCTACAGGCGAAGCCGATGCAATCCTGGCGGCGGATGACCAGAGTTTGCTGGCGGATCTCAAATTACGCTTTGGTCGCCGTCTTGGCGACTTGACCCAGATCGGACAGCGCGCCGCCTATCCCCTGACCTTGTCGGTGGCCCGGGAGTCGGTGCGACCCTCTCTGGTACTGTTGGGTAATGTCGCCCACACCTTGCACCCGGTTGCGGGTCAGGGTCTGAATCTTGCCCTGCGGGCCTGCGATTGTCTGGTGGATAAACTGGTGGAAGCCAGACAAAACGAGATTGCACCGGGCTCCATGACAGTATTGCATGCCTATCAGCAGGCCCGTGAATCGGATCAGCAGGCCGCCATCACCCTGACTGACCAGATGATTGCCTGGTTCTCCAGTAATCGCCCTGAAAGAGTGTTGGCACGAAAGGCCGGACTGCTGGCAATCGATCTTGTGCCAGGCTTGCGGCGTGGTTTTGCGCGCCAGGCCATGGGTCTGAATTCCTGGTAGCTGCCGGCGGCAGCGCTACTGACTGGCGAGGCGCTCGCGAATCGCTTCGATACGATTGCGATTGGCGCCCAGGTCGCTGTAACCCAGTCTTGAAGCCGAACGTACGTGGGTCAGGCCGCTGTCAGGGTCATACAGGAATTCCACATCATCGACGAATCCCATCAAGCGACTGGTGAACTCGGCATAGAGATAGTTGCCCCGCTGTTGCACGATATTGGTACGCTCCATCTGTACAAGCACAGATTCGATACTGTCCAGGTCTGCCTGCAATGGGGCGATACCGTGGCTCTCGCTGTCTTCAAAGCTGCTGACACAGTTGGGAGAATCGGGGCAGGGTGCCAGGCGTCCGTCCTGCATACCGATATTCTGGGGAGGTTCACCGGCACAGGCAGTGAGAAATGGAATGAGTGAAAGCAGTGATTTTTTCATAACGGTTTTTATTCGTTGATTGGCGCAAAGCATTGCTTACGCGCAGTGGTCAATTCCGGATCATCCAAGCACGGTCATGCCAAGCCACTGCGCAATCAGGGCCGGTTTTTCCTCGCCTTCGATCTCCACAGTCACTTCATGTTTCAGCAGGTAGTGATTGGGCTTTTTCTCTTCTGCACTGAGCAATACAAAACGGCCCCGAATGCGACTGCCCACTTTGACGGGATTGATAAATCGCAGTTTGTCGAAACCGTAATTGATCCCCATGACTGAATTTTCCAGCTTGATGCTGGCTTCATAGCCCATCATCACCATCAGTGACATGGTGAGAAAGCCATGGGCGATGGTAGTGCCGAACGGGGTCTGCGCAGCACGCTCCGGATCCACATGGATATACTGATGATCACCGGTGGCCTCGGCGAACTGGTTGATGCGGGCCTGGTCTATCTCAATCCAGTCGGAGACACCCACTTCCTGATTGATCAAGTCGGCAAGCTGATCCGGGCTGACAACATGGGGCATGGGCTTCCTCGCTTTGATTCTGCCAACGACAGCTGACAGCTTGTTATAGATCGAATCAATGCAGTCTATCAATAATTCTCTGGTGGCGGAATTGAATGGTGGCGCAAAGCGCAGTCTGGCAAGACGCTAATTATCAGAGTCGGAAACAATGCCTGAAACCGCTGGCCGGATTCCCTATAATTCCAACCATGAGTTCAGACAATCAACAGTTCGACATCGTCATCGTTGGCGCTGGCATGGTGGGCGCCGCCATGGCCGCCCTGCTGCGAGAATTGCCCTTGAAGATCGCCCTGCTGGATCGGGGCAATTTTGACAGCCCCCGGGCCGAACCTGACGGCGAGGCTGAAGCAGTGGCCTTCGATGCCCGGGTCAGTGCCCTGACCCTGGCTTCGCGCCAGTTGCTGGAGCAGCTTGAGGTCTGGCAGGTGGTTATCAGCCAACGTTGCTGCCCCTATCAGACCATGGATGTCTGGGATGCCGAGGGCACCGGTTCGATCGCTTTCTCGGCTGCAGACATCGATCAGGATGAGCTGGGAATCATTGTCGAGAATCGCGTCCTGCTTCACGCGTTGCACGACAAACTGCGCGAGCAGGACAATCTTGAACTGATTCCTGCACAACTGGTAACGGCCCTGGACACCGCCAGCAGTGGGGACGTGAGTCTGCAGTGCGAGAGCGGGCAGGAAATAACGGCGAAGCTGCTGATTGCCGCCGATGGTGCCAATTCCGGTATCCGTCGGTTGGCACAATTCAGGACCCGGGAATGGGATTACCAGCACAGCGCTGTGGTGACCACCGTGCGCACTGAATTTCCCCATGGCGGCTGTGCCCGGCAACGCTTCATGGCATCCGGCCCCCTGGCCTTTCTGCCATTGCACACCGGCAGGGAAGACGACGCCCAACGTTACTGTTCCATTGTCTGGTCAGCCGATCCAGAGATGAGCGATGCGTTGATGCAACTGGATGAGGCTGATTTTGCCAAAAAGCTGGGCGCCGCCTTCGAATGGCGATTGGGGCAGATTGAACATTGTGCCGAACGCTTTTCCTTTCCCCTGCGCCAGCGGCATGCGGTGGATTATGTACAGGACAATATTGTATTGATCGGGGATGCCGCCCACTCCATCCACCCACTCGCCGGTCAGGGAGTCAATCTGGGTTTGCTGGATGCCCGGGCACTGGCCGGTGAACTGAAGCAGGCCCAGGCCGTCGGCAGGGCGCCAGCGGACAAGACCGTATTACTGCGCTACCAGCGTGCCCGCAAGGGTCATAATCTCGGCATGATGTGGCTGATGGAAGGTTTCAAGTATCTGTTTGCCCAGGAGGCCTTGCCAGTGCGCTGGCTGCGCAATGCCGGCCTGCGCAGCGTCGACAAGGCGGGCTTTATCAAGAATCAGCTGGCGCGGCGTGCCATGGGGCTGGACTGGGATTGAGTCAGATGCGCTTCAGTGGTTGTCACCATGTTGGGCATTGAGAATGGCGTTAACGGTCATGGTGACATGTTGGCCAATCAGGGAGATCACATCTTCGTCATTCACCAGGGCACAGGGTGCCGGCCAGTCCTGATAGGCGACCGCTGCCTTGATGGAGCCGGTGTTCTTCAGGGCGATAATGCCATGCAATTGTGACCACACCAGCAGCGTGGTATTCACCACGGCCTCTTCACCGCAGGGAATCTGATACTTGTTGTAGATATCCAGCACGGTCTTGCGGGTGGCGGCCAGGCAGCGGCAGGATACTTCCACAAATTCCGGTGTCGACCATTCCATGGGCAGCCGCAGGGTAAACATGAGCTGGAAGCGTGCCGGATACTCCTCGGCGTAGTGGTAATAGGCCATGCAGATCTGCAAAAGATTGTCCTCGGGATCCGAACCGAGCTGGCAATGGCTTTCGAAATAATGGTTTATCTCTTCATACAGGCGCAGTTTGATAGCCAGCATGAGGGCATTCTTGTCGGAAAAATGGTTGTACACGGCCGAGGGAGTGACACCGACTTCGCGGGCAAGGCGGCGCAGGGAAAGCTGTTCAATGGCATCGGCCTCGATAAACTTCATGGCCTCATCAATCAGGGCTTCCTTGACGTTACCGTGGTGATAGGCCCGTTGTTCCTGTTCTTCGTTCAACATGCTGTTATTGGCGCTGAGCCACTCTAGTATTGAAAGTTATATTGCAAGCGTGCCTGTATGACGTCGTTGTAACGAAAAGGGTTTACGTAGGAAGTCACCGGCGCTGCGTAGTTTACCCATAAAAACCCCAGGGTGAAATTGTCTGACCAGTCATAATCGACAGATAACCGGCTCACTCGCCCGGCGTCGTCAGCCAGTTCATTGACAACCGCCAGTACCTGCAGGCGCTCATTCAGCCCGGTCCAGTAAGCGCGCAAGCCAATGCCCAGCTTCTCGGCCTGGCCATAGCGGGGCTTGTCGTTATCCCGAATGCGCTGGCCATCCAGCTCAAGAGTCAGTAACAGATTGCGCAAGCCACTGTATTCAATGCCCAGTGCCCCCAGCAGCAGGTCTTTGTTTTGCCAGCCACCGCTGCTGAGCAGATAGGCATCATTGCCAGGCCGCAGTGCCTTGTTCTTGTGCAGGCCCAGCTCGGAAAAAAACAACCAGTTTCCCGCCACGCGGGTGCCTGCGATGCCCAGTGCCCGCATGCGGCTTTGCCCGAACCGAGCCTGACCTCCCCCGGGCGCGGGCAGAAAATCGCTTAGTGAGAGGGCATTGTCGTTAAACTCGCCAGCCACAAGCTGAACATCACCACGGCTGCCGGTACGTGACAGGCGCATAAAAAATTCCTCTTGCCTGCTGGCTTCATCGATATGAATTACTATCCCGGCAGCGCGCAGTGCTGCGAACTGATCAAATTCATCCCCGGCCGGCGCGATATCATCGCGGCCAGCATCGTGGGTAATGACGGTATCCAGATTCCATTGAGCGAGATTGACCGAAGCAAGCAGGGCGGGAACCTGTCGGCGCAGGTCTTCCAAATCTTCCTGGCCCAGGCTGAACTGGTTTTCGGTATTGACCAGATCGGTAATGCGCAGGTATTCCGTGACCCCCCAGGCCAGCATCTGATTGCCGAGCTTGATATAGACGTCATTATCAAACTCGTGCTCTATATAGAAATCCCGGATTTCGAAGCGGTTGCGGAATTCGTTGATTTCCGCTGCACTGTAAGCGATGTCATCCTGGTAGCGAAAAATCTCATCGTGAAATGCCTGCCCGCTCAGGCGGAACTGACTGGATTCGCCAAGGCTCCAATCAAGCTGAGTAAACAGGCTGGTCTGGATTGAACTCAAGGTGGATTTCTGGCGACTGAACAGCGCCGGGGGAGATTCCAGGCCATAGGCAACTTTCTGTTCCAGTCTACCAATCAGTGACCAGTCCTTGTCCGGCGTGGAAGCAGTGCTGTCTATTTCGATATTGCTGAAGAAGTCATCCTGGGCCGACGCAGTACCGACCCAACAGCAGAGCAGCACCGGGAACAGAGTCAGTTTGGAACGCGAATAAACAGACAAGCTTTGTCATCCATGAATCAACAGATTCAATCGATGCCCCGCTGCATGGCTTCGGTGGTCAGGGCATCATCGTCAATGTCCATATCATAGCGGATGTCATTCAGTTGCAGAATGCTGGCATGCTCCTGGCGCCCGTTGCGGGTGGTGACGGCCTGCTGGCGATGTATAGTCCAGATGCCATCTACCTGTCGGATGTCCGAGGCGGTGAAATACTTGACCCGGTTGCCTCGCAACTCCCAGGCCTGGGCACGCATCTGCACGAAATTATCCTTGCTGATCCAGGCTTGCAGGCGAGAATAGCCAGTGGCCTGTTCGGCTTTCTCTTTCATGTCGGCCCGGGGCGTGGCTTCGATGACCCAGCATTCGACGCCGTCCACGGTTTCGGATTCATTGACGAAGCGATAGTCATACCAGTCGATTTCCAGGCCATTGATATCGGCATAGGTGAAATCACTGCCCAGAAATGAATCGGAAGTATCGCTGCTGGCGATGCGTCGAACCCGTTGCATGGCTGGCAAATAGAGCCAGGAGTCATCATCACGCTCGGCATCATCCCAGTCATAATTGAGATAGGCGGTACCGCGAATATCAGCGGGTGAATTAAAGGTGGACAGGGTACGGGTGTCCTGGCCGTAGTCCTTGGAAAGAATAGTCAGTTCGCGGCTGCGTTGGCGTTCACGCCGGTCAATCAACACCATGGTGTACTGGCCAGTACGGGTATCACCATCGGCCAGTTGATCGACGGCTTCCATCACTTCCCGGGCACTCATCTCCGCCGCTGAGGCGGCGCAGGCGAGACCGAAACCCAGAATCAGGCAGAGACTGTGCAGGTATCCCGGGCGGGGAATGTAGTGGCCTTGTTGCTGTGCTTGCATGACTATCCCTGGCTTGTCTGTGGGCTTGCGTCGTTGCTGTTTTCGGCCTTGCCGCCATCCAGACGATAAAGAATGGCTGGCAGGAAAATGAGGTCACCCAGCAGGGCCAGACTCATGATAATGCTGCCGAAAAGTCCTACATAGATCACGGTAGTGAAGGATCCAAAACACAATACACTGAATCCGAACACCAGTACCATGGAACTGAACACTACTGCGCGACCAGATTCATTCATGGCACGTTGAATCGCATCATGGGTGGAATCACCATTGCGGCGGGAGCTGAGATAGCGATTCATCACATGGATGGCATCATCCACAGCGATACCCATGGTCATGGCAAACACAATGACCGCACTCTGATCCAGATAAATTCCCAGAAAACCGGCAATACTGGCCGCCAGCAGAATAGGCATAATGCTCGGGATAATGGAGAGCAGGCCGTAGCGCAGGGACCGGAACAGAATAATGAAAAACAGGGAGATTACCGTCAGGGCCACCAGAAAAGATTGCACCATGCCCTCGGCGGTGTAGATATCCTGCACCGTATACAACACCATGGTGCCGGTGAGCACCGGGTCGAGATGGGGGTAATTGCCAGCCATGTAGTCGCTGATCAGATCCAGTTCTGCCTGCATTTCTGACGCTGGCATATTGACTACCGGTACCACCAGACGTGTGTAGCGGTTATCAAAGCTGCGGATATCAGACAGGTCCTCATAGGCGCCGGCGCTTTCGTAGAGAAACAGGGATTGGGCGGCCATCTCGCGACTCTCCGGCAAGCGGTAATACTCCGGATTGTCTTCATTTAATGCCTGATTGATTTCTTTCAGGTAATCAATCAGTGAATTGACCTTGCCCAGTTTTTCATGCCCCGCCAACCAGTTCTGGATAGCTTGCATATCCTCCAGAAAAGCCGGTTCCATGATGCCGCCGGCGGTGCCGGAATCGAGGATAATATCCAGGGTCATCATGCCCTTGAACACCTCATCGAAATACTCAATGTCCTGCCGGGTTTCGCTGTCCGCCTTGAACAGAGTGACATAGTTATTGTCCACTTCGGCGTTGGGCA
>JALEHB010000200.1 GCA_022763285.1 Pseudomonadales bacterium
CCGCTGGGTTTACCAAATTTGATCCACTCGATCAGCATCCAGGTGAGGGCGCCGGTCGCGGCTGAAATATGGGTGACAAACATGGCCATGCCGGCGGCACCATCGGCGGCCAGGGCACTACCGGCATTGAAGCCGAACCATCCAACCCAGAGCATGCCGGCACCGGTAAAACTCATGGTGAGATTATGGGGCAGGGTGGTGGCAGAGAGGAAATCCTTGCGCTTGCCCAGGACCAGGGCGAATACCAGGGCGCCAACACCAGCAGTCACGTGGACCACTGTGCCGCCGGCAAAATCGATCAGACCGCGCTGGCCAAGCCAGCCGCCACCCCAGACCCAGTTGGCCACCGGAAAATAGACCAGCAAGGTCCAGATCACGCTGAACAGGAGCATGGCGGAAAATTTGATTCGCTCCACAAAGGCACCGACGATCAAGGCCGGGGTGATAATGGCGAAGGTCATCTGAAAGGAGGCAAAAACGGTTTCCGGGATGTCGCCGCTCACGGAATCAATATTCACGCCACTGAAAAAGGCCTTGCTCAGTCCGCCCCACCAGGCAGATTCGGCTGGCCCGAAGGCGATGGAATAGCCCACAACCAGCCACAGAATCGATACCACCACGGCAATGGAGAAACACTGCATCAGCACCGACAGCACATTCTTGCTGCGCACCAGGCCGGCATAAAACAGTGACAGGCCTGGCAGGGTCATGAACAAGACCAGGGCAGTCGAGGTGAGGATCCAGGCGGTATTGGCCCCGTTCAGTTCATTGCCCTGGGCGAGGGCAGACGCTGGCAGCATGACCAGCGCCAGGCCCGGTAATATGGAGTGTTTTTTCACGGGAAGTCTCTTTTTATTATTGTGCTTGTTGGGGAGCTATCAGAGCGCGTCGTTGTCAGTTTCACCGGTGCGAATACGAATAGTCTGCAGCAATTCGGTGACAAAGATTTTGCCATCACCAATCTGACCGGTACCCGCTGCCTTGCAAATGGCTTCAATGGACTGATCCAGCATTTCGTCGGCAACGGCGATTTCCAGTTTGGCCTTGGGCAGGAAATCGATGACATATTCAGCGCCCCGATAGAGTTCGGTATGACCTTTTTGCCGGCCGAATCCCTTCACTTCGGTCATGGTCATGCCATTGACTCCAAGTTCAGCCAGTGCTTCACGCACATCGTCGGCTTTAAACGGTTTGATAATCGCTGTTATCAGTTTCATTCCTGTTCTCCTGGGCAAATAGACTGTGTTGTCAGGCGGCAGCTCTGCGGACAGTGCCGCTTCGCTGGTCGGGGCGCGTCCTTTTTATGATTGTGGATGGCATCGCCCGGGCAGCCTGAAAACCCGGGAACTTTAACATGCCACCTGTTAAAGCACCAATAAGACGCGCGGCAGGCAGCCGGTTTCAGGCGCCCGAAAAACTGGGCCTTCAGGGTAGCGGACACTTAAAAAGCGGGGGCAGCCACTCCCAGGAGGGAGAGGGAAGAGTGACTGCCCCCGAGCGGGGAGGGACTTGTAGCGGGAGGCGAAAATTCGCCTCCCGATAAGCACAGCATCATGCTGCGGCGCGTTGCTGTATGGTTCGTACCAGTTGTATCAATGGCAACATTACCGTGATGAAAACCAGTACAAAGGCCAGGGCCAGAACATTGAGCGTCAACTCCAGTCCATGGCTCTCGGCCAGATAGCCCACCAGTGGGCCGGTGCTGATAAAACCCAGGCGGAACAGAAAACTCACAAAAGAATTTGCTGTAGCCCGGAATTCACTGGGCACCCGCCGGTTCAGGGCATTCACCAGAATTACCTGGTTCAGGCCCCGACCGGCAAAGATCAGCAAGGCGATGCCAATACCGGCCCAACCTGGCAGCCAGGCCATACCCAGATGGCCTACGACTGGCAGAATGCCAATGAGCATCAGGGTGGCCGGAGCGCCGAAGCGACGTTCCAGCTCAAAGCCGTAGCGGGCTGACAGGGCCACCGCCAGAGACTGGGAAAACCACAGCAGGCCAAAGATAGCCAGAGACAGGCCCTGGGCCTCCCAATAGGGTTGTACCAGCCAGGCCACATGAAAAGTGGCCAGTGAGTACAGTGGTATGGCAATCACGATCTGACGCAGTACCGGGTCCTGCAGCAACAAGTGCTTGAGGATATCCAGTATGCGAATGCGGCCGGCGGTATCGCCTCTGGGCTGATGCGGTGGTTCAACAACCAGCAATGCCAGCAGCAAACACATCCAGGCTGCCGCCGCCTGCACCATCACCATCAGGTCGAATGAGATCAGGGCCAGAGCACCACCCAACAGGGCGCCGAGCCCCTCGGCACCACTCTTGAAAAAGCCCAGATTCGCTATTACCTGGCTGTGCTCAGCCTGATCCTGGTCTTCCAAAGCCTTCTGGGTGTCATAGAGCAGGGCCAGATCGGCACCAGACAACAGGCTTGCCGCAATGCCGACGGTGATCTCGAAGATGATCAGGCTGGCCAGATCATCGGCGAAGACCAGCAACAAATAACCGGCACCATGAACGACGGCACCAACCACCAGCGCAAAGCGACGGCCAAACAGGTCGGCAAAATAGCCCGAAGGTGCCTCGAGTAACACTATGGTGGTGGCATACACCGCCTGCAGATAAAAAATATCAGCCAGGCTCAAGCCCTTGGAGATAAAAAAGGGCACGATCACTGGAACAATCACCATAAAACTGTGAAAGAAAGCCAGTGCGTAAATTGTGGTTATGTTTTTTTGTATTTTTTCAGGCACAAGGCCCCCTCTGCCCACATCCATGGTGAGCATCAATAAAAACTGCCGGGTAAAAAAAAAGACCTCTAGGCTTTTGGGCTTAGAGGTCTTTTCTTTTGAAAATCAGTTATGTAGCTAATTATCAGAGAATCACTCCAAGCGGGTCTCCCAGTTCTTTTCCACGCGCACGCAGAACTGATGACCCTGGGAGGTCATGGTTGCTAGCGTAATGGCGGGATTGCGGTAAGTGTTCATCTGTCTGAATCTTTTGTCTTGAGTCTTTGCTGATAAAACTGTTTCTGAATTTTGTTCCAATTGCTGATCGCCGCCGGGCGATCAAATTTCGTCGTCAGGCGCGCATTTTATGCCTGTCAGTTTTCAAGTCAAGCATCGGGGCGAGATATTTTCAAAAAAACTGACTTTTATACCTTCTGTTCTGTTTGTTGCAGTTCTTCGTCTTTCAGAAGGTAGGCGAGGCTGTCTCTCTTGCTGCGCCAGTGGGAGGCCAGCATGGAGCCGCTGACATTATGCCAGACACTGAACAGGGCGCCGGGCAGGGCAGCGGTGGGGGAAAAAAACTGCAGCGCCAGGGCTACGCCGAGTCCGGAGTTTTGCATGCCTACTTCGATGGCAATGGTATGACTCTGGCGATAATTGAAACCAAACAGGCGGGCCATGTAAAAGCCTGCCATCAGGCCCAGGCTGTTATGCAAAACCACCGCCAGCAGGGTAAGCAGGCCAACATCCAGAAGGCGCTCGGCGTTAAGGGCGACCACCGTGGCGATGATGATCAGGATAATGACAATGGCCAGCGAGGGCAGCAGAGGTTCCAGACGTTTTACCGTAGAAGACAGGTAATGATTGACCAGGGCACCAAGCAGTACTGGTGCCAGTACCATTTGTACAATGCTGATCAACAGACCCAGGGTATCCACCTCCACCGTGCGGGACAAATAGAAACTGCACAGCAGCGGCGTGGCGATGACGCCGATCAGGGTCGAGCTGACGGTCATGCCGATGGACAGGGCCAGATCTCCCCGCGCCAGATAGCTGATAACATTGGAGGCGGTGCCACCGGCACAGCTTCCCACCAGCACCATACCCGCCGTGAGTTGGGGAGACAGTTGCAACATGGCCGACAGGGTCAGGGCCAATACCGGCATGATCAGAAACTGCGCCGCCACACCCACCAGCACCGGTCGGGGTTTGTTAATGATGCGACGGAAATCATCCTCACAGAGGGTCAGCCCCATCATGAACATCACCAGTGCCAGCAATGGCACGATGGCTGACTCGAATTGACTGAATTGCTCAGGCTGGGCGAAAGCCAGCACGGAAATCAGGACGGCCCAGAGAGGGAACAGGCGATTGAAGTGATCGATCATGGCTGCGTGCCAGGTGTTGGTAATGAAGCTTGCGACATTCAGTATTGATTCAGGCGCGAACGCTACCATGACCGAGTCATTCTTGTAACCTTTTTGGAGGAATGGCGTCTTACAGGCAAACGAGCGGATATTGGCCTTTCGGCAGCACGCTCGCCTTAACAATGATTATTGACGATGCAGGGGAACAGCAATGACAAAAAACCTGGCAATACTGGCACTGGCTTTCGCTCTCACCGGCTGTCTGGTTACGGTGGATTCCGATTCCAGGCCTATTCATACGGTGTGGAATGAAGGAGAGGTAGCCCGCCTTCAGGTAGGCCGTAGCGATCAGGACTGGGTGCGGGCCTCCTTCGGCGAGCCCATCAGCAAGCTGAGTTATGCCGACGGCTCGGAAATCTGGAAATACCGCAACCGTTCCGAGAAAGACACCGAAGTGGGTTTATTCCTGGTGTTCTCGGTGGATGTGGAAGAGGAAAGGGTGGATACCCTGTCTATCGAATTTGTTGACGGTATCGTCAGCAATTACTGGATAGAAGAAGAGCGTTACTGATCAGCTGGCTGTTGGCGTATGTGTATGCCCGGAGGGGCAAGCTTTGTTGTGCGCTGACAGCTGCCGTCTGAGCGCTGAGACCTACAGGCCCTGAAGCGTGGTTTCCAGCCAGGCTTCCAGGTCTGTCCAGTTCACCGGAAATATATGTTTGGCGCCGGGCACCAGTGCGGCGTTGACCACCGCGCCCGCCGATTGCAGACGGGCAACGTCTCTGTCCATGCGCCGATTCCAGCGCAGATCGTCCTTCTCACCGATGCGAAGAAAGACTGGCAGGCCATCGAGATACTGCAGATCATCCCCTTTCAGTCGACCCGGCGTGGCCACCACGCCCAGATATTGATCCGGTTGCATGGCGGCGATCTTCAGGGCGGCGCTGCCGCCACTGGATATACCTACCAGCAGGGTCTTGCTGCTGTTCAGATCATGCAGATTGCGCAGGTCGCTGATCAATTGTGGAAACTCAGCGGCATGCTCTACAAAGAAATCCCGCCCATCAGGTGAGATCGGTACGGCCACTGCCCAGCCCCGGTCCACCAGTTCCTTGCCCAGCCAGAATTGTGCCCTGGCCATGAATTCATTGCTGGAACCTCCGGTGACCATCACTGCCAGGGGGGTATCAGTGTCGCCGGTAGCGGGCTCGAAATAGAGCACACGGATACTCTGGCCGCCGGACATCAGCAGCACATCTTCACCGGCACGCAGGGCAGAATTGCCCAAAGCCAGGCTCAGAAGCAGCAAACTGCAGAAAAGTCGGCGCATTGACTGGTATCCACTCGGTGGTATTACTGAGATAGTACGGTAACTCTATTACTGGCAAAGTATAGCAATCCGCCGCCGGCAGCCGCAGTGCCATGAGATGAAATCGCAGATTTGGCAGTTGACCGCCCCGCTATGGGCGAATTGAGGAAATTACCTGTAACCAATTTTCCCAGTTCCCGTCTTTAGAAACAAATGTTGCAACAATACCAACAAGTGATCGAGCAGTACCGGCAAAGGGTGTATTCCTTTGCTCACTACAGCCTGCGCGCCCGGGAAGATGCCGAGGATGTGACCCAGGAAGTGTTCATCAAGCTCTGGCAGCACTGGCGCAAGATTGATCAGGCCAGACTGGGTGCCTGGCTGATGCGGGTCGCCCATAACAGCGTCATCGATCATGTACGGCGGCAAAAACCTGGTAAAGACAACAGGGACCAGTACAGCGAGGTGGAGGAGCAGGAGGCTGAGAGTGATCCCGGCTCAGAAGTGGAATCCGAGACCTTTCGGCTGGAGTTGCAACAGGCCATTCGCGCCCTGGAGGAGCCCTTTCGCAGTATTGTCATTATGCGGGATATCCAGGGCATGAGTTATGAAGAGATCCGGGAGTGTCTGCAGATGAGTGAGAGCCAGGTGAAGGTCTACCTGCATCGCAGTCGCCGCAAGTTGCGGGAGAACCGCCGCTTGCGGGAAATATTCAGCGCCGCTACCGGCGCTTCCCTGCCAGAGGCAGGCAGTCGCGCCGATAAGGCGCGCCAATCAGAATAGACGAGTGTCACTATGAGCCTAGCAAAAGAGTCACAATGTTATTTCGTGCAACTGCAGATCGACAGCTTTCTCGATGCTGATCTGACCTCGCAGCAGCAGGATGTATTCATGGCCCATATCCATGACTGCAGTGCCTGCGCGGCGGAACTGCAATTTGCCCGGCAATTGCACGACAGCGTGTTGGACCTGCCCCTGCTGGAATGCCCCGAGGCGGTGCTGGAACCAGTCCATCGTCTGGGCAACAGTCAGCAGCCGGTAAGCCGCTGGTCAGCCCTGTGGGCTGCGCTGGAACAATTGCCCCTGGCGCTACGTTACGGATTGCCGGCGGCCGCGGCAGTGGTGCTGACCCTGTTGCTGGCACCCCAGTTTACCCAGGACCCGGCCGGCAATGCCGAGCTTGCCAGTCAGCCTTCCGAGGAAACCTACAGCCAGGAAGATGTGGTGATGGCCCTCAGGGATCTGAATACGGCCATCAATTATCTCAATGAAGTCAGTGAGCGCACTGAAACCATGGTGGGCAACCGCTTTGTGATCATGCCATTGCGGGAATCGCTGAATGCCTCTTTCGAGCGTATTCAGGATGCCGATGAAGCGCTCAACAATGGACCCATTTAAGGAACACAGACCATGCCGCCGCGGGCGGTGACCCCGACAATTGAAGTGGAGTGAGGATCGAATATGAAACAACTCAAGTTTGTAGCTGCTGCTGTGCTGCTACTGCTGGCCTCTGCAGGTCATGCCGCAGACAGCGAGATCGACAATCATCCCGGTTTTGTGGATTTCTCCGCCCTGACGGCCCTGGCCGGTGGTGAGCCCACGGTGGAAATCAGCCTCAAGGCGCCGCTGTTGAGTATGGTGACCAATCTGATTCGTGCCGAGGATGAAGAGGCGGCCGATTTTATTTCCAAATTGCTGCGGGTGACAGTGAATGTCTTCGACAGCAGCAATGTGGATGTGGACGCCATGTCTGACAGCATGGAAACCGTCTCCAATGATCTGGAATCCCAGGGCTGGGAGCGGGTGGTGCGTGTGCGTGAGGATGAAGATCACGTGGACATCTATGTGCGCCTGTCCGCCAATGCCGAGGTAATCCATGGCCTGGCCATCATGGTGGCAGAGCCCTATGAGACGGTGCTGGTAAACATCGTCGGCGATATCAGCGGCAATGATCTGGCGGCTCTGGGCAGACGCTTTGATATTGATGAGCTGGAAGGGCTGGAAGTCGAAACCAACTAGGCAGATCAGGCAATCCTTGCCGGCAGCGCGTCATTGCCAGGAGAAATTTCCATGAAAACAGCTTTGCTACTTCTGTTCTGCCTGCCTCTGGCGGCTTGCATTTCCTTCAACGATGAGCATTTCGATCCCCTGGAGTCAGCGCTGCAGGCCCGCATGCCGGAAATCACCCTGGAAAAGGAGATGGCCATCGGCCTTGGCTCCGGGCTGTTTGACCTGGTGGACCTGATGGACAGCTCCGATGCCGATCTTTCCAAAATCAACCATGTGCGGGTCGCGGTCTATGAAGTGTTCCCCCGCGCCGGCCAGTATCGCTTCAGTGATGCGGTATTCAGTGAGTCTCTGCGTAGCCAGGGCAGTCATCTGCACTGGGAGCGCATCGTGCGGGTCAGGGACGACAGCGAGCAGCTATGGATATTCGCCGGTCTCAATGAAGCTGAACAATTACTGGAAGCACTGACCGTGTTTGTGGTGCAGGACAATGAGCTGGTGCTCATCAATCTGGATGGCGGGCTGAATGAATTGCTGAACTATGCCCTGGCCAGCGCCCGCCAGCACAGAACCACCTAGCTTTGCTTCTTTGCTGAATCCGGTTTTCCTGCAAAGCTCTGAAGATTATCTGAAAGTCTGTGACACCGACGAGCTGGCAAGGAAGCTGGCAAGGAAGCTGGCAAG
>JALEHB010000201.1 GCA_022763285.1 Pseudomonadales bacterium
ACGAAGCACGTTTCGCCCGCGTTGCCATTGCCAATACCGGCCTGCCGGCACCCAGCGGTGATGAACCGCCGATGACCGAGGCCTTTATGGCCTGGAAGGCAGCCAATCAGCGCATGATCGATCGAGGTGATATGGAGGTTGGCCGGATGGTGGCGGGCAACGTTGGCGATCCGGCGTTGGTGGCAGCCTATGATGCGCCCTTCCCTGACGCCAGCTACAAGGCGGGCCCCCTGATCATGCCGCAGCTGGTTCCCATTACTGCCGACTATCCCGGGGCTGCGGAAAATCGTGCCGCCTGGGAAGTATTCAGTCGCTGGGAGAAGCCTTTCCTGACCTCATTCAGTGATGGTGACCCTATTACCCGTGGCGGCGAACGGGTTTTTCAGCGGCGGATACCGGGCGCTGCCGAACAGAGCCACAGCATTATCGAAGGCGCTGGCCATTTCCTGCAGGAACAGAAAGGTGAGGAGTGGGCCGACTTGATTGTGGAATTTATTGAAGCGAACCCCTGATCTTTTCCTGGAGAATCTGCATTGGCTGTACCAACTAATTGTCAAACCCGGTCCAGGCTACTGCTACCGGCGACGTTGCTGTTTACAGTTTGCTTCACCCTGGCAGCCTGCCAGCCGGATTCAGCGCGGACTGGTATTGCCCCACAAACTACTCCCGACCCAATACCGGCAGCAGAGTCTGAAGAGACCAGTACTTGCCGGATGATGGCAAACTCCATGATGGCGGTTGCCGAGCAAGCGGTAAATGCCCCTTCAAGCAGGCCAGAACGACGCGCGGCTCGCCGTGCCCTGTACGAAGATTGGCAGACACGGCTGGCCGCGGGTGAAGACCCCTGCAGTGTGTACGAAGCCATTGCAGAGTCGGTCAACACGTTCTGAGCTGCTGACACCTGAGGCAAAGCTGATTGCCTTACTGGCTGCCAGCGCCGAGTGCTGCCCGAACTGACCGGGAGTCTTTACTCTCCGCTGCAAATACGCGCAAGAACAGATAGCCATAGATACCCGACAGCGCCGAGCCCAGCAGAATACCGATGCGCTCATCGCGCAGCAGATCCACACCGGTTTCTTCAAAAGCCAGCGAACCGATGAACAGACTCATGGTAAAGCCGACTCCACAGAGAATAGCGGCGCCATAAACATGGGCCCAGTTCATGCCCATGGGCAGTTTCGCCAGTCCCATTTTGCTGACCAGCCAGCAGGGGATAAAAACACCCAACTGCTTGCCCACAAACAGACCCAACAGAATACCCAGGGGAATCGGGTGCAGGACATCCTCCATGCCAATATCACCCAGCGCCAGACCGGAGTTGGCAAAGGCGAACAAAGGCAATACCGCAAAGGCAACCACGCCGTGCAGATCATGCTCCAGATCCTCACCCGGTGAGCGCTCACCCTGGCGCAGGGGAATCATGAATGCCAGCACGATACCGGCCAGTGTGGCATGTACTCCCGAGTTAACCATGGCAGCCCACATCACAGTACCAATAATTAAATAGGGTGCCTTGTCCGCAACGCCACGCCGGTTCATGATCGCCAGGGGAACCAGACAGGCCAGAGCCACACCCAGCGCGAACAGGGACAGATTCTCGGTGTAGAACAGGGCAATGATAACGATTGCACCCACGTCATCGAGAATGGCAATGGTCACCAGAAAGGCACGCAATGTCAGAGGTACCCGCTTGCCAAGCAAGGTCAGTACCGCCAGGGCAAAGGCAATATCCGTCGCTGCCGGAATGGCCCAGCCCTGCAAGGCAATCGGATCGTTCCAGTTAAGTGCCACATAGATCGCAGCTGGCACTGCCATACCTCCTATCGCACCGGCGGCAGGCAGAATCACCTGGCGCAGATTGCGCATCTGCCCCTCCAGAAACTCACGCTTGAGTTCCAGCCCTACCAGCAGAAAAAACAGGGCCATCAGGCCATCGTTAATCCACAGCAGAAACGGCTTGTCGATCTGGAAATCACCGAAGCGCACTTCCACTGGCAAGGCAAAAACCGCATCGTAGGCAGGACGCAAGGGTGAATTCGCAACCAGCAAGGCAGCTACCGCCGCCAGAAACAGCAAGATACCACTCGCTGCATCATGGCGAAGCAGCCCCTTCAATAGAGTAAACATGTCATTCAATCCCAGTAAAAAAACTGTCTGCAAAGGTTTAAACGGCGCTCAGGCCTGGAGGGAAACGGGAGAGACAAAACCCTCCGGCTTCACAGCGAGGACCGAGCAGTCGATCATGCGCAACAGGTTTTCTGCAGTGGAACCAATCAGAAACCCGGGAATACCGCCGCGCCGGAGAGTACCCATCACGATAAGATCCACATCCTCTGCCGCGGCAAAGGCCGGAATGCGCAATTCCGGCTGTCCCTGCAAGAGTTGCACCTCATGGTCAATGCCTTCCATGTCCACCCGGTCCAGCAGGGAGTCAAGCTGGTCACGCCGGGACCATTCATTGCGCGACAGCAGTTGCTCCTGGATAGCGGGCGTCATTTCCGAACGGCTGGTTTCCAGGTCCTTGCCGCTGTAGTCCCAGGCATGCACGATATCGAGCCTGGCTTTTTCTTCCCGCGCCAGGGAGCTGGCCATCTGTAATACTTTCAGATCAAGGCTGGTAGCTTCACCATTTGTCTCGGGAGCAACCGCAGCCATGATGCGCCGGAACTGACCATTGCAGCCGGGCTGTATCACCCAGACCGGGCAGGGACATTTACGCAACACATGCATGGCGCTGGTACCTATGGCCAGATTCTGAAATCCCTGAACACGATCAGCCGACATCACCACCAGGTCGAAACCGTCCTTGAGGACCAACCTGGTCAACTCCAGAAACTGCAAGCCTTGCAGTACCCGGCAATCAAGATCCACATCTTCGAAGCGCTTGCTTGTCATCAACTCTTCAAGTTTGGTCTGACGCTCACTGAAAAACTTTTGAATAGGCGAAGTGGTATGCTCGTGGATTTCCACGAGGGTCAATTTCGCTGCATTTTTTCGAGCCAGAGCAGCCGCCTTGTCCAGTGCTTCCTCATCACCGGTGCGCTGCGTGTAGAGCATGAGAATATTTTTGAATCGCTTCATGATAATCGTGCCTCCTTAAGATTGACGAAATCTTAGCAACGGGCCCAATCAATACCAGTCGTATTTATGAAGCGTTTATTTCGGTTTAGCCGAACTATTGGAGGTGCACAGATATTCCGGCCTCGACGGTATTCATACTGCTTTTATCGTTGCCAGCAAACAAGAATCTCTGCCACAGAAAGCCTGCAAACCAACACTATGAGAGAGAACGGAGAGAGCATCACTTCGTTATGAGCGAACAATGGCCAAGGCAATTCCGCATTGTTGCTGAGCTAAGTCAGTTCTATAGTTCTGCTCAATCAATCAGGATCAGCAAAAGAGATGAAACTTTGCTTTAACAATTTCGCCGGCCCCGAGTGGGACACGCTGCTGGAAGAAAAGGCTTCGATCATACTGGCAACGGTTGCCAGCAGCCTGCCCAAGGGCATTGTCTGCCTGGATCTTGTGAGCAGCACAAGCGGCAGAAAACCCGACTATCGTTGCCGGGTGATGATAGCTGTGGATGGCCATTACAATGAGTGGTGCCGCTCTACCCATCGCAAGGCGGAGCTGGCTGTAGAGGCTGCCCTGTTGCGGCTGAGGCGCCAGGCCATCAGGCAGTCCCTGCCCTCGCGCAGGCATATTCTTCGCTCAGGCTGGATCAGCTAGCCAATAGCGATCGGGCATTGTCGATAATCTCCAGCACCAGGGGATGCTTCAGCTTACGCTCCGGTGAAATCGCGTAATAACTTTCGGTCACCGCAGGCAGCGCGGCTATCATCCGACACTTGTACATCAGCTCCACTTCATCCTGAATGGCACAGGGTGAAGGAAAGACACCCAGCCCTTCTTCACCGAAGGCCTTCATCAGAGCACTGTCCTCGCATTCGGCCACTATCTGCGGATTGATATCTTCTGCCTCAAACCAGTCTTCCAGGCCTCTGCGTATCGGATTAGCGGAGGTGGGTAACAGGAAAGGTGCCTGATCAAGCGCTGCAGGAAATCTGGCCCCATAGCGCCGGGCCAGGCCGGTTTTTACGAACAGACCTATATTACTTTCACCCAGCTTGTGACTGTAGGCTTTTACATTCATCCCGCCAGGCACGCTGCAATCGGAAATAATCAGGTCCAGCTGATGGATAGCCAGATCGCCCAACAGGCTTTCCAGTGAGCCTTCCTTGCAGATTAACCGCACGGTGGTTTCCCCTTCCACCGCCGGCTGCAATACCCGCATGCCAATCAGCTTCGGGATCGAGTTGGTCAAGCCAACCCGCAATGTAGTAGGCATGGCCAGCTCGCCAGAGCGTGTCAGGGCAGCAAGTTCTTCTCCAAGAGAGAACATCTCATCAGCATAGTGAAACACCAGATGTCCCAATTCGGTCAACACCAGGCCGCGGCCCACCCTTTCGAACAAAGGATCACCGATTGACTCCTCTAACAGTTTCAACTGACCACTGATGGTTTGTGGAGTCAGGTGCAGCACCTCTGTCGCCCGGGCAATACTGCCCTCCTTGGCCACGGTCCAGAAATACAACAGATGGCTATAGTTCAAATGTCTCATTGCAATCACTGCTCCCGGGCTTCTGCCCAATAGTTCCCCGTACGGGAATAGCTAACTACGAATAAAACGAACTGAATCGCCAGTTAGATCGAATTGTATGAAGATATTTTTTGGCTGATCCTAGGTCTGACTAATGAATACAACCCATTTCACACACCACGGCGGGAACCAGCCTGTGCAATTCAACAATATTCTTTATGTACTCAACCCCGGTCAGAACTCCATTGATAGTCTCGACTGGCTGATCAACATGGCCCGTGACAGTCACGCCCGCATCACCCTGATGGATATCATCAGTGAAATGCCAGCCGGGTTGCGGGATCTGGAAAGCTCCTTGACCGAGATGCGACATGCCCAATTGCGGGAGATGGTCAGCGGCCATGACAGCACCGGAGTCCCCATCGATTATCTGCTCGCAGATGGCGTGGCCTTTATCGAAGTCATCAGGCAAGTGATCAGCTCGGGCCACGATCTGCTCGTCAAAGAGGCGGAATACAGGGAGATTCAGGATTCCGAATTCGGAACCACTGATATGCACTTGCTACGCAAATGCCCCTGTCCTGTCTGGATACTGCATCCACAGCATCCGCGCAATTCAAGGTCCGTGCTTGCCGCGATCGATGTGGACCCGGAGAAGCCCGCCAATGAGAAACTCAATGCGCAAATACTGGATCTGGCGGTTGCCCACGCCCGCCAGCATGGTGCCAGGCTGCATGTTGCCCATGCCTGGGGACTGCCCAATGAAGTTCTGTTACGGGACAAACGCTTTAATATGAGCTTCGATATGCTGGAGGGTTTTGTTGATGACACTCGTCGCCAACGTGAACAGCTGGTGGATGAGGCGGTAATGTCCCGCGAGCTGCTGGATATTGATTTTGAATTGCATATGCAGAAAACCTCAGCCGCCGAGCTCATCAGCCAGCTTGCTGTCAGCAAGCAGGTGGATCTGGTGGTCATGGGGACAGTGGCGCGGACCGGCATCGCCGGCTTCTTCATCGGTAATACCGCCGAGAAAGTGGCACGCAATATTCACTGCTCCCTGCTGACCGTCAAGCCGGACGGTTTCGTGTCCCCGGTAAGTATCAGCAGTTAGCAAGCAGTCCTGCCCTGCCCTGCCCTGCCCGGCGCTCCGGGCCAGGCAGATGGCAGGTCATGGCCCCCTTCATGCTCCTTTTATGGCTCTTTTCATGGCCCATTTACCCCCTTCAAGGCGGCATTGGACTAATACCATGATCTCGGTTTTAATGGGCCAGTCTCACGATAGCCAATAACAATATAAATCGTGTCAGGAGTGACCCATGATAAGAATAACAAGGCCTCTGTCCGCCTTACTCACGACTATCGGTGCCTGCAGCATCATCCCTTTCACCCAGGCCCAGACCGGCACCAGCGTTGATAACGGTGATTGGCCGGTCTATCACGGCGGCGAATATTCCCAGCGCTATTCTCCCCTGGACCAGATCAATGCCGACAATGTGGCTGACCTGGAAATTGCCTGGACTTTCAACACCGCCCATTTTGGCCCTGGAACCGATTTCAATAATCCCTCCACGCCGCTGGAAATTGACGGCGTGCTGTATGCCAATGTTGGCGCGACCCGCAATGTCATGGCGCTGGATGCCACCTCCGGACAGGTGCTGTGGCTGTACCGCTACCAGGAAGGTGATCGTTATGACGAGGCACCCCGCAAGGGCGCCGGTCGCGGCGTTGCCTACTGGACCGATGGCAACAGTGAGCGGGTGATCGATGTCAGCCCTGGCTATCAACTGGTGTCACTGGATGCCGAGACCGGCATTCCGGATCCCGAGTTCGGTGACAATGGCAAAGTGGACCTGTTTGTCGGCCTGCGCAATGCGGACGATCCCCGCTTTCCCTACCCCGACATCGGTCTGTCGGCACCACCCTATGTGCAGAATGATGTCATCGTGGTTGGCGCGGCTCATCGCACCGGTGGGCGACCGCGCTCCAAATCCAATGTCAAAGGTGATATTCGTGGCTTCGATGTTCGTACCGGCGAGTTATTATGGACCTTTCATACCATTCCCGAACGCGGTGAGGTGGGCTATGAATCCTGGCTCGACGAGGGGGTGGAATTCACCGGCAACTCCGGTGTCTGGGCACCCATGTCAGGCGACCCGGAACTGGGCCATGTCTACCTGCCGGTAGAAGATCCCACCGGCGACTATTTTGGCGGCGACCGCCCCGGTGACAATCTGTTCTCCAGCAGCCTGGTGGCACTGGATATTCGCACCGGAGAACGGCAATGGCATTATCAGTTTATTCATCATGACATCTGGGACTGGGATGTTCCGGCTGCCCCTGTGCTGGCCGACCTGCCCAATGGTCGCGAAATTGTCATGTCGGTTACCAAACAATCCTGGGTTTATACTTTTGATCGTCATACCGGTGAACCAATCTGGCCCATCGTCGAACAACCCGTCCCGGCCGGTGATGTACCCGGTGAGTGGTATTCCCCAACCCAGCCCTTTCCGACCCGCCCGGCACCCTTTGATGTGCAGGGATTCACCGAGGACAACCTCATAGATTTCACACCGGAGTTGAGGGCGCTGGCGCTGGAGGCCATTGCTGATTTCCGTCTCAGCCCCAGCGTCTATACGCCGCCTTCACTGGCCGATGCACCGGATGGTACCCGCGGCCTGCTGAGCCTGCCCTCATCCACCGGTGGTGCCAATTGGGAAGGTTCGGCCATAGATCCTGAAACCGGCATTCTCTATGTACCTTCCAGAACCCAGCTCCAGGCTCTGGCCCTGGCCAAGAATCCCGACTCTGATCTGGACCTGAGCCAGGGATTTGGTGTGCGGGTGCCGCGTATCGAAGGCCTGGAAGTGATCAAACCACCCTATGGTCGTATCACCGCCATTGATATGAACAGCGGCGATCACCTGTGGTGGGTTGCCAATGCCGACACCCCGGAGCGGGTGGCCAATCATCCGCTGCTGGAAGGCGTGGATCTGCCCCCCACCGGCGTACCGACGCGGGCAGGAATCCTGCTTACCAAGACTCTTTTGTTTGTAGCCGAGGGTAATGGCAGCGCCTATGCCGGTCCTACCATGCGCGCCCTCAACAAGGAAACAGGTGAGATTATTGCCGAGCTGGAACTGCCCGATAATCAAACCGGCCTGCCTTTCACCTATGAGCACGAAGGTACGCAGTATCTGGCCCTGTTCGTCGGCGGCGGCAGTCGCGGCCCGGCGCAGCTGGTAGCCTACGCCCTGCCCTGATTCATGCACAGTCAGTACCAGAGCGCCAAAACAAGGCGCTCTGGTGCCTGACCGCCTGGTCGATATCCCCGTGTCTGCAGCGGCTCCCCGGAAGCGATTTACCCTGGAAACAGTGAATTTATCCCGACGGTTCTTGTAAAAGCCGGCTATCGGGAATAGGGTGGGTTTTGCTCTCCCCCTTGTTCTTGTCCCAGAGCGATACCGGAGGTGATTGCCATGGCTAAGCGATTGATCTTGCGCCTGCTGTTTACCCTTTGCCTGACTGCATCAATACACGTCAGGGCTGCGGAGGAATTTACTCAAACTATCCCCACCGAGCTGGCAAAGTTGCTGCTGGATTTTGACGGCAACAATGATTTCGCCATTTACGATGGCATCATGGATGAATTTCCTGAATTGAACCTGCCTTTCGGCTTTACTGCCGTTGGCAGCCTGCGGCAAAGCGGCATGCTGCGCCTTGCCCTGATGACGGCACTGACCGAGGATCAGGCCATGCCTGCCATCGGTGAAGTGCTCAACAATGAGGGCTGGGTCACCATGCCGGAAATGAACCCCTTCCCGAGAGAAGGTGGATTTGTCACGGCCAATGCGCCCCGCGCGAGTCAGGCACGGTGGCCTCGCTACTGCCGCGATGACCACGGCTTTCTGAGTTCAAGTTACAGCAGCCGGGGCGGGGTCAATTATGTTCTGCTGACCGCCAATACCCGTCGGGGTATGTTTGGCTTTAACAGCAGAGACTGCCAGTCAGAGATTGAGAATTTGCAGCGCTCTATCTCGATGCGCGCCATGCGTGGCAATACCGATTTATCCCGGTTTATGCCCCGCATGGAACTTCCTGGCGAACAAAACAGCGGTTATTCGCCTTTTGCAATGGCCGGCATGTCGGGCTCCAGTCGGGAGATGAGTACCGAGGTATCAATAGAGATCGACTGGGAACTTGACGACCTCTATGAACATATTGCCGAGCAGATCTCGGAGCAACAATGGAGTCTGGATTCAGAGTCCTCAGGTGAAATAACGGCAAGTGGCACCTGGGTCAGAGAAGTTGAAGAAACCGGTAATCTCATTGGCGCTCTCACTGTTACCAATAGCGGTGAGAATCGCTTTGATTTACAGTTCGTCATCCGCTCACCCGGCGGCCGCTCAGGAGGAAGCTTTATTCGCGCAAACTAGAAACACATCAAGACAGCAAGCAGTTGAGACGTAATTCAAACTGTTCCGGGCTGGCAGACAGCCGGAAGAATTCTCACACTTCGTAGGAATATTACTACAGAGTTTGAAGCCAGCATTGTTCCCGATAGGCCATTCCAGAAGGCTGTGCTAGTCTTCAAACATTTGGGACAGGGAAGCTTTCATGTCAGCACAGGCCATTGATGAAAGAACCATAAACAGGGCGAAAATCGACAGCGTAGTCGGGAAATTGTCGCTGCTGGTTCTTCTCGAATTATTGGCAGCAACCCTGCTATTCAATTTTGTTGTTCTGTTTTCGACGGAATATTCTTCGCTAATTTTTCTCTGGCTCAGCCTTACCGTCATGGCCAGCGTGGCCAGAATTGTTATTGTCAAAAATTACGCCGACAAACCAGACCTCCAGAATAACTACCGCCTGAAAAGCTGCCTGATTTATTCCAGTATCGCGGCTTCAGCTCTGATCTGGGGCACCACCTGGATCATGATGGATCTGAACTCCATGGATCCACCCCGGGGCGCATTGATCCTGTGGCCCAGCGCTATGATCGCCTTTGTCGCGAGCAATATTTCTGCCAAAAAGAGTTACTTTTTCGCTTTCTCTGTTCCCATTGTATTACTGCATATTGCCGTGACTCTTCCCAATGGTGGCGATCTGGGACTGCGCTACAGCTTTGGCTTTGTCTGCATTTTCCTTTTCTCCACTATACTGGCCATGCGATCACACAAAGAGATCAATGAGTCAATCCGCCTCAACCTGAGCAATAAGGCCCTGCAAAAATCTCTGGAAGAAGAAGAAAGAAAACTGGAGGAGCAAAGCAAAACCCTGCTGTCCCATATTGAGAGAGAGCGGGAACTGCTGGAAGAGAAGCAAAAATCTGACCATCAACTGGCCATGGCCAATGAAGAAAAACTGCAACTACTGGATTCAGTAGGAGAAGGCATCTTCGGCACCAATTCCATGGGCCGCCTGACTTTTGTCAACAATATGGCGCTGAAACTGCTTGGCTACTCGGAAAACGAAGTACTGGGTGAAGATATTCTGGATCTGCTGTGCAAGAGCGACGGCAAAGAGGGAGCGGTGGCAGACACCCGCAAGGCAATACTCAACTGCTTCCATGGGCACCAGGCTGTAAGCAGCATGAAGGGTCAGTTCCAGGGCAATAACAAGGTTAGCCTGCCGGTAACCTTTTCCTGCCAGCCGATTTATCAGGATGGCATACTCATTGGCACGGTCATCAGCTTTTTCGATATTTCCGAACAGCTCAACATGGAATCCAAGCTCCTGCGCGCCCAGAAGATGGAAGCCATTGGCCGGATCACCGGTGGTGTCGCCCATGACTTCAACAATCTGCTGACTGTTCTGCAGGGCAATCTGCAGTTTCTCAGAAAGCGGATTACCCAGCGCGACCAGGACAATGCCACCGGCGAGTTGGACCTGATTGAGAATATGCTGACGGCTACCCGTTCCGGTGCCGAGCTGAACAATCGTCTGCTTACCTATTCCAGAGAACAGTCCCTGGAAAGCACAGCGCTGCAAATTAATGCCATTCTCGAAGACATGAACCGCTTCGTCGGCCGGGTACTGGGTGAGGACATTGTGCTGGAACTTGATCTCTGCGATCCCGAACCCACGGTCATGCTGGACCGGGCCCAGTTTGAAAACGTGATCCTGAATCTCTGCATGAACGCCCGCGATGCCATGCCCAATGGCGGCAAACTGCTGTTCCGGAGCCGGGTAGTGGAACTGGCCGAAGATCCGCACCGTCTGTCCGGGCTTCCTGCCGGCCAATATGTGGAGCTGGCGATCACCGATTCCGGCACCGGCATTCGCCCCGAGATTCAGGAAAAAATATTCGACCCTTTCTTCACCACCAAACCCGATGGTGCCGGCTCCGGTTTTGGCCTGAGCACCGCCTATGGCTTCATGCAACAATCCGGCGGCAGTATTTCGGTACGCAGCCGCCTGGGAGAAGGCGCGACCTTTATTCTGCATATTCCTGTGCTGGAAGGCGCCCAGATCAGCCATGTCGACGAGACTGAATCAACCATCGATGACAAGACTTACCAGGGCACCCTGCTGGTGGTAGAAGATGATAATCAGGTCCGGGACATTGCCTGTATGGCTTTGATGGAGGCTGGTTACAAGGTCATCCTGGCAGAGAATGGCCAGACCGGACTGGACAAGCTGGAGGCTACGCCCGGCATCGACCTGGTGTTTTCAGACATCATCATGCCCGGCGGCATGACCGGCATTGAAATGGCTCAAAAGATTCTCAATCAGCGCCCTGGCATGAAGATCCTGCTGGCCACCGGCTACACCGACAAGGCACTCAAGGACAGTGTGCTGGGCAATGAGAATATACTCTGCATCTCAAAGCCCTATGACTTCAATGAGCTGCCGGAGCTCATCGATTCCCTCATCAATACCGCTGCCTGACTACTGAAGCCCTAGCCGCTGGCATTGGTGGACAGGAAAGTCAGCAACCTGACTTCCAGCGCCTCTGCCAGCCCCGGCACCAGCAAGATAACTGCTGCGGTAAACACCGCCACTGCCAGGCAAGTAATTCCGTAGTTCTTCCAGCTCATCATTCGCTCCTTGGTGCCAGTCGAAAAGCCCAGGTTGAGCCGCTTTCGATGGCTGCACGCTGATTGGCAATGGACTCGGGCGTTACCGGAACACCGGTGTACTTGCGAAGCAGTGACTCAGCCACACCATCGAGCTCATCACCGGACTGAATGCGTTGCAATTGTCGCTCGTAGCGCAGTCCATCGATTCGGATGACTGCCTCACCACTGCCTTCATCGGCTACCACTGCCCAGTCTTTCCAGAGACGACCCAGAAAGGTATTCATATAGCCCGACACCACATAGGCATTGCCATCGGCATTGAGTATCCAGATCACCCGGGATGAGCCGGTATCTTCCAGTTCCAGTTCGATGGTTTGAATATTACTGGTGAAATCCCAGTTCGGTTCAGGACCGCTGTATAACTCACCGGAAACCAGTTCGCCTCCCGGGAACAGTATCGACGGGCCGTCGTCATTGCGGTTTTCGAATCGAAGCGTGGCCATGGCCACGGCAGGAATCAGCAGCAGGATGCCAATAATTTGCAGACTTGTTCTGATTGCTTTCATGATCTGACCTCCGGCAGTCATGATAGGGCGAGGATACTTACAAGTCTATGGACAAGAAGCAGGCAGCTCTGCCGTGGAAGACGCATGAAAAAACCCCGAACCACTGCCGTGATCCGGGGTTTGAGTTGCTAATACCTCTACTGTATCAGGGCGAAACAGTTACCGGCACATAGGCGTTGGACCAGCAGCAGACATAGTCGAAGCCACTGTCCGGCGCCGTAAAGTTATCCACTCGCAGGCGCACGACATAGTTACCGGGTTCCCAGAAAGTAGCCTGGGTCTGCACCGGGGTCCAGCCATCAACTGAACCCTCGGCACCCATCTCGGCACGATCACGCCCGCTGATATGCTGGGGCTCAAACTCCGGCGCCGCCGGGCCCTGATGCATGATCCACTCGGTTCCAAGTGGGTAAAGCAGCATTTCATTTTCCGGATATTGCTCCCGCACACCTCTGTCCTTGATATAGGCCGACAGAGTTACCGGCTCTCCCACCTTGGCAGCCACCGGGGTGGCATAGATGCCTTCCTGGTCATTGCTCTCGGCACCATCCAGATCGAAACGGATAGCCGGTGCCAAAGAACCCAGAGCCCGGGGCTCGCGGCTCATTTCATAGGCCGAGGAAGTGGCTCGACCCGGTACTGACCAGGTTTCACCATTGGAGCTCAGGGTCCATACCACTTCGGTGTCGGCCTGTTCTGCCGGCACAGTGATGGCAAAGGCGCCACGCTCGGAAATTCCACGGAAACCACCGCGATTGTAAATCGGGAAATGAGTAGGCTGGGCACCATCGAACTCGGCAGGCTCAATAAAATTATTGGCTCCCAGCGGAACATCAACCACGTCTTCCCGATTCTGGTTGGCAAAGCCGAAAATCATGGTGACCGAGCCATCGTCATTTTTGATCCAGCCATTGAAGAAAGGTGCTACCGACTCACCCTTGCTGGAACGGGCTGCGAGAGGATAGTCACGCAGATGTTCCGGTAACTGCGCCAGACTGATGCTGGCTGTCAGGCTCAGGGCCAGTGCTGTTGCACCGGCCGCCAGTGTCTTGTAAGTGCTCATCGACCACCTCCTGAACCGGCAACGGTTCGATTTTCACGTTCCTCGCGTTCGGCGAGCATTTTTTCATAACCCTCATCATCCAGATGGGTCACGGCTATCCAGGCATGAGACATCTCATCGGTAGTGCGCTGTCCGGCGCTGACCCACTGATCAGGATCGGGGTTGCGCGGATTGTCGGCGGTATTGTCATACCAGGCGTTCAAAATGATGATGGCTCCCGCTGGAATCAGGGGCTGATAACCTTCTTCATAGGTATGGCTGTGGTTCCAGCCGGCATTCCAGTTGGAGGCCTGGCTCAGCACTTCGCGGCGACCGGTATCCGGATAAAAGACTTCCATGGACATGGCCACACCGCGCAAATGAAGGTGGGGCTGCCAGCTGTCGATGCGCACCGGATGATCGAAGGAATGGAATCCCTGGGTCATCAGCTTGCCATGGGGCGGAATCAGGTAATCACCGCCGCCATCCAGATAGTAAAGCGTCAGATCCTGGGTGTAGGCTTCGGCTTCATTAAAATTGTCTTCTTCATCGTGATACCAGATACCGACGGTTACCTGGTCATCGGGGACAGCCTTGCCATCGGGGTAGTAGTGAATACTCCAACCGACTTTTGAATCTGCCGGGGCTGTTCGGCAGGCACCTTCCGGGACCTTCTCTCCCAGTTTGCCGTAAGCATATTCAGACAGACGGCCGGCAGGTACCCACTCGCCCTCTTCATTCTGGGCCAGAAAATGGGAATTGGCATGGTGGGTTGAACCATGGGCTTCCCGGGAAGGCAGGGTTTCCACCGCCTTGATACAGCGCGCCTCGGTAATACCGGAATCCACCTCCGGCTCCCACCACAGATCCTGACCGGTGGCCGGCACATCCCAGGGGCTGGATTTGATCACATGGTCCGGTGGTCCCAGTTCGGAAGCCAGACGCCATTCACCGATGGGTGGAAACTCCTTCGGTGGAGGCAGGTCTTCGGGATTACCCATTGGGGAACCGGCATTGACCCAGGCAACGATGGTGTCAATGTCTTCCTGCTCCATGCGCCAGTCATTCTTCAGATGCTGAACACCAATATCCGTATCGTATTGATAGGGAGGCATCTCTCTCTGTTGCACTTTCAGTGATATCAACGGCGCCCAGGGACGGACTTCGTCATAGCTCATAAAGGACATGGGACCGATCTGACCGGGCTGATGGCAGATCTGGCAATTATCCTGAATGATGCGGGATACTTCCTTGGCATAGGTGGGATGGTCTGTGGCCGAATCGTCAGCGCTGGCTATGGCCGGGGCCAGTGCCAGGGCTGAGAACAGCCCGATAACTCTCGTTTTTTTCATGCTCCTCTCCAATATCGTAAGCAGGCAATGCTCTGATGACATTCTTGACCCGACGTACTACAAGCGCGAAACCCCGGCGCCTGGTACCTCGAAAATCGCCTTGATAGTGATTCTGCCTGTTGGCAGACAGAGGATTCTGATCTATGTCAATTTTTGCAGGAGAGTTTGTGACGGACTGTTACAGGCAGTCGGACGGCTGCGGGGGTTTAAAGAAGCAGTCAGACGGAGCCAAGACAGAAACTATCCCGACTCCGGCTGCTCTAATTCTGCCTAGCGAGGCGCAGCGATGGTCTGGCGCTGCTCACCCAGATTTTCAATACCCAGGCGTACCACGTCACCCGGGGTGAGATAACTGGGGGGATCCATGCCATCACCCACACCTGCGGGAGTGCCGGTGTAGATCACATCACCCGGATGCAGGGTCATGAACTGACTCAGATGGCTGACGATTTCCCGCACGCCAAACACCATGTCAGCGGTGCTGCCCTGCTGGCGCATTTCGCCATTGATTTCCGACCAGATCGACAGATTCTGCACATCCTCAATCTGATCGCGACTTACCAGGTAAGGGCCCAGCGGCGCAAAGGTATCGGCGCTCTTGCCTTTGGTGAACTGGCCACCCCGCTCACGCTGAAAAGCGCGTTCGCTGACATCATGACCAACACTGTAGCCGGCAATATAATCAAAGACTTCGTCTTCGGAGATGTACTGGGCACGGCGGCCGATCACCACCACCAGTTCCACCTCATAGTCCAGCTTGTGGCCATTGCGAGGCTGAATCACATCATCGAAAGGTCCGGTCAAAGCAGAGGTCGCCTTCATAAAGGTCAACGGCTCTTCCGGCAAAGTCACCTCCATCTCGGCGGCGTGGTTTACATAGTTAAAACCAATGGCAATGATCTTGCCGATACCGGTAAGCGGCACACCCAGACGCGGATTGCCCGGCACCAGCGGCAGGTCCTCGGTATCGAGCTCCGCCAGTTGCGCCATGGCAGCATCTGACAGGGTCTCAGGGGTAACATCCTCGATGACCGAAGACAGATCACGCAGGCGGCCATCGGCATCCACCAGACCCGGCTTCTCTTCCCCGACGGGGCCAAAGCGAACCAAGGTGACATCAGCGGCAAACAAGGAATTCACAAACAACAGGGCAAACCCGGCCACAGCCAGGCGGACAAATAATCTATGGGCCATAACAATTCTCGACTAGCTAGTTTTTATCAGTAAAGCAGCCACTGAGTTTAGCGGAATCGGGCCTTGATGTCCGCCCGCGGGAAACCAGGAGTCATAAAAAAAGCCCGGCCGAGGGGGTGGCCGGGCCAATGCAAGCGGCCATCTGCCTTGGCCGCTTGCCATTCTCCCTTGAGAGGAGACAAGCAACGCCAG
>JALEHB010000021.1 GCA_022763285.1 Pseudomonadales bacterium
GATTGTAGGCAATGGGTGCCATCAGAATCGCGGTTGCGGCATTGTTCAGTACATCGGACACCGTCATGGTCACCACCAGAATCATGACGATGATAAATACCGGTGACAGGTCACCCGCAATGGCCAGAATGCCTGACACCAGCAACCCTGTCGTGCCGGTAGTCTCCAGGGCATTGCCCAGGGGAATCATGGCCCCCAGCAGAATCACCACCGGCCAGTCCACGCCCTCGTAGAATTCCCGCACGGGTATGACCCGTGACAGCGCCATGGCCACCGTGGCAATACCAAGGGCCAGCTGAATTGACAACAGACCACTGGCGACGATACCAATGGCAATGACAAAAATTGCCAGTGCCGGCCTGGCCTTGCCATTCTTCACCAGGCCGATACTACGCTGCGCCAGGGGATAGCAATTCATTTTCAATACCGCGTCCTGCAGGGCTTCTTCCTCGCCATAGAGCAGCAGCACATCGCCCACCCGGAAGCGGAAATCCCGCAGGCGATTGCGGTGGGGCTCGCCGGAGCGCGAGGCGGCCAGCAGGTTGATCTTGTAGCGGCTGTTGAAATTACTGCTGGTGGGGGTCTCTCCCACTAATGCCGAATCCTTGGTGACCACCACTTCAATAAACTGCTTCTCATCAGAGTGCAGCACTTCATGCACGCCGTTCTGGGCCGAATGCAAACTCAGTTTGTGCTCCTCGGCAAAAGCGGCCACCTCCTCATGGCTGCCCTGCACCATCAGAAAATCACTGCGATGCAGCTCCAGATCAGTCTTCGGGGTGATATTGCGCAATATCTTTTTCTTGTGTTCTACCGACAGCAGGTCCAGTTTTTTCTTGCGCAGGGATTTTTTCAGCTCGCCGGCCGTGGTACCGATCAGATTCGATTCGGTTCCCACTTTCAGCTCGAACAGATAGCCTTCCACCTCGAACAGCTCCATGCCCGCCGACTGTTTATGCACTATCACCAGGCGCCAGCCAATCAAAAGCAGAAACAGGATACCCATCAGCGCCACCCCGCCACCGACGAGACTGAAATCGAACATGGCGAAGGACTCACCGGTCACTTCTTCCCGGTAGCTGGCGATCAGGATATTGGGTGGTGTACCAATCAGGGTGACCAGACCACCGAGAATGGAACCGAAAGACAGGGGCATCAGTACCGTCGCCGGTGGCCGCCCTGCCTTGGCGGTGGACTGAATGGCAATGGGCATCAACAGTGCCAGTGCCCCCACATTGTTCATGAACATGGACAGGAATGCTGCCATGAAGGTCAGCGCCGCGATATGCAGAAAGGGTTTGTCCTTGAAGGGTTCCAGAACCGGCAACAGATAATCCACCGCCCCGGAATGGGTCAGGCCATAACTGACAATCAGAACCAGTATTACTGTTACCGTGGCCGGATTACCGAAACCGGAGAAGATCTCTGACTGAGGCACAACACCGGCAATACTGGCGACAAACAGGGCTGACAGGGCGACGATGTCATAGCGCCAGCGCCCCCAGACCAACAGGACCAGCAACAGGGCCAGAATGGAAAGCAATATGGCCTGCTCGGAAGTCACCCCTGCTGCTCACCCAGTAGGTCAAAGGCCAGCTCGCCGACGTTTTCTACCGAAGCCTCGATGCGGTCTCCTGCATTGACGGCAGAGACCCCCGCGGGGGTGCCGGTAAAAATCAGATCACCGGTTTTCAGTTCAAACAGATTGGACAGGGCGGCAATGATCTCGGCTACCGACCAGATCATCTGTGACAGATCACCCTGCTGGCGCAGCTCGCCATTGACCGCCAATTGAATCGTCCCCTCTTCGGCATGCGACCCCTCTCCCACTGGATGGATGGCGGAAACAGGCGCCGACTGGTCAAAGCCCTTGGCCACATCCCAGGGCTTGCCGCCCTGCTTGGCCTGCAATTGCAGATCCCGGCGGGTGAAGTCCACGCCCACTGCATAGCCATAAACATGATTCAGGGCCTCGCTCACCGGAATGGCCCGGCCACCGCTGGCCATGGCCACCACCAGTTCCACCTCATGATGCAAGTCGGAAGTGGCCTGGGGATAATTGACCGGCTGATTGCCGGTAACGATGGCATTGGCCGGTTTGCTGAAAAAGATGGGTGGATTCTTTTTGGGGTCGCCGCCCATTTCCTTGACGTGATCAGAGTAATTCTGACCGACACAGTAAATACGATTGACGGCAAACAGGGCATCGTTGCCCGACACCGGAACCGCCGGTGTCGGCGGCGGTGTAAAGATGTAAGTCACTTGTGTTTTTCCTTCAGATACCTGATCAGCAGAGTCTGCTGATCTCTTATTGCTTATTCATTTATTCACTTTGCCCGCAACCCAGTTCCGTCAGCAAAGCCGATTCCTGCAGCCCGGACAGATCCGGAAACAGGGCAAGGCCGGTTTCGGCCTCGATCGCCGCCAGAGAGCTGCGCTGGCTGCAGTAACTGTCATTCTGGTCCAGATCGGCACTGAAAATGAAACTGGCCAGGCGATTATCGAACAGAACTACCTTGTAATAGGCGGTAGGCTCGGATATCGACTGTGTTGCCTGTTGCACTGGCCCGGCCAGCACATGCACCTCTCCCACCTGGGCGGCCAGGCCATTGATAGCCTGCTCCAGACGAGCCCAGCTACCCAGTCGCAAATCTCTTGGCAAAGGCGCCATATTGCTCAGATTATTCAGCTCCTCCCAATAAGGCGTGCCGGCAAAACTGGTCATGGGCGCCAGTCTGCCTCGGTCTTCTACATTATAAAGAATCTCGTTAACACGATATTCCGAGTCCTGGGCATTGCTCAGATCCGGCTGAAAAAAATCTTCCCCGGAAGATTCCTGCAGTTCCGGCGCCAGCTCCACTTCCAACAGACGATCAGATTGCCACAGCCTCGGCAGCAGGGATGCCACGCCTATTGAATCGCGAATCACCCGGTAGGAGACCCATTCCGCCATACCAGTCTGCCGCTCAATGCCGGCGGCATAAAGATGATGGACGACGATCTCCTGCACATCCGGTGACTGGGGGCAGGCCCGATTGCAATGGGAAATATGGACTGACTGGGCCAGGGCGGCCGGAGCCGCCAGGGCCAGCCACAGACTAACCCATGGGATAGAGATACTGCTGATGTACTGCATCGCAAGCTTCCATGATGGCGTCATCCAGTTTCACATCCAGCGCCGCCAGCGAGTCATCCAGTTGCTCGGCGGTTCTGGCACCAATAATAGTCGAGGCCACAAAATCGAAATTCATGCTCCAGGCAGTGGCCAGTGTCACCGCTGACATGCCTGCTTCCTGGGCGATTTCCATATAACGGGCTGTGGATGCCAGAGTGCCCTCATTGACGAAACGTTTCGCCATGGCCTGCTGACGGGAATCGGCATTCTGATAGTCAGAGAAACGGGCATTGGCAGGATTGGCGCCGTCATTGTATTTGCCGCTCAACACGCCACCGCCAATGGGTGAGTAAGGCAGCAATGATACTTTTTCGCGGCGACAGACTTCCGCCAGCTCATCAAGAAAACGCCGGTTCAGCAACGAGAAATTGTTCTGGATGGATTCGAAACGCGCCAGTCCCTCGTAGTGGGCCACGGTATTACCCTTGGTGAGACCATAGGAAGTTTCATTGGAGGTGCCGAGGTAACGTACCTTGCCCGCCTGCACCAGCCGGTCAAGGGCTTCCATGGATTCCTCAATAGGCACCACAGTATCAGGCCAGTGCACCTGGTAGAGATCCACATAATCGATGCCCAGACGACGCAGACTGCCCTCGATGGCGCGCTCAATATGATGCCGGTCGATGGCGGTCAGACCCTGTCGAATAGGTGGCACAAACCAGCCGGAGGCCGCACCGGCCACCTTGGTGGCAATGATCAGGCCATCCCGTGGCCGGGTCTTGATCCACTTGCCGAAGATCTCTTCGGTCAGGCCCGCCAGTTCAGCCGTGGGCGGCACCGGATAGATCTCGGCGGTGTCGTAGAAATTGATACCCCGGTCAAAGGCCTTGTCCAGAATACGAAAGGCTTCACTCTTGTCACTCCAGGTACCAAAACTCATGGTGCCCATACAAATGGGTGTGACCCGCAGACCACTCTTGCCGATATAACGAAATTCCATTCACTACTTCCTTACTCAGTTAATACCAATTCAATTCGGTTCGATTCAGTTTAAAGGGGGACAACTGTCACCCAGATAACCCCCGCCACCACAATAGGCGGCATCCTGCATCTGAATACGGACACCGTCCGGATCTGAAAAATACACTTCCGGCGTGCCACCCTCGGCACCGCCGCGATCAGGCATGCGCAGGCTGACCCAGTGCATCAGGGCCTGCTCGGCAGCACCCTCCGGGCGGGCCTGCAGACCATAGTCACTCAGCTTGCGGCGTATTGCCGCCACATCGAAATCAGCAATGGCCACGCTGACATGATGTATCCGGCCGGGATTAGCCGGCCGGCCCGCTTCACTACCACCGATATACATCAGAAACTGCCGGCCGTCACCGATGCCTATCACCGGCGAAAGCGGCCCCTGAAAAGCCTGGAACTGCTTGCTGAACACGGCAGTAATGAAATCATTGGCGCGACTGCGGTTGGCCAGGAAGCTGGTAAAATGGTTGATATCCAGCAGCTCAAACAGACCTGGCTCCGGTGCTACTTCAATACCCTCACAAACCGTACCCAGAGCCCCCTGTCCTCCGCAGTAGGCCTCCGGCAATAATTGATAGCGCACGCCTTCATGGTCGGCAAAAAACAGTTCCCGGGTCTGACCCCGCCGCTGCACCCAACTGCTCATGGCCGAATCCAGACGATTGCTGCCTGGCGCTGGCGGTGATGCCGGCTGCACGGCAAAACCACGCAATTGTTGCTGCACCCGGTCGAGATTAAAATCCGCCACACTCAGGCCAATATGGCTGAATCCCACCGGCCTGTCGGCGCTGGCGCTTTGCAGAATAAAACATTGGGGCCCGCTGCCGATGCGCAGGCTGATGCGATCCGCCTCGCGAGCCTGAATGGCGGCACCGAAGACGTCCTGATAGAAAAGCAGGGAGCGCTCAAGATCACTGACATTGATGGCGAAACTGTGCAACTTCTGCACGGCCACGGAATCCTGGGCCAGGGATGAGGGTGAGAATAGCAGTGCCGGCATGGCGCTCAGGGGCAAGGCGGCCAGCAGTCGGCGACGCTGGATGTTCACTTCAGTTGCCTGTTGTGACAGTGAATTACCTGACAGTGTATTTTCTTGTTGTTCTGCATCGTGGCTTGTCATGCTGATCTCCCCTGGCATTGCGGGCGCAACCGCTGCGGCAGCGGGCTTCATCATAGCGACAGCGAGTGGCCGGGGTCCAGCCCTGCTTCAGCGCTCGGGCGGTGCCTCAAGCGGCAGTTCCTCGGCCTGCCAGGCCTCCAGCCCACCGCGCATATGACTGACATTCTCCAGCCCCATATCCACCAGGGCGCGTGTGGCCAGGGCCGAACGCCAGCCCTTGTTGCAATACAGAATGAGCTGCTCGGCAGCATCAAACTCCTGGCGATAATAGGGGCTGTCTGGATCAATCCAGAATTCCAGCATCCCCCGGGGCACATGCAGGGCACCGGCGATCTTGCCCTCCCGCTTCAGCTCCCGGATATCCCGAAGATCCACCAACAGGATGCCCGGCTCGGCCAGGCTGGCCGCCACCTCGGCGGGACTGCGACTCTGGATTTGTTGCTCGGCCTCGGCCACCAGCTGGCGGAAGCCTTTCTTGAGTTTCATGGGCCTAGTCTAGCGCAGTCGGACAGTATTTGCAGACTACCAGAAGATGAATTGGGGCTTCTTCCACTATGGAGGGATTGTCTCCATCTCTGGGAGATGTAACCATGCTCAGATTCGCATGGTGAAATTGAAGGTATACTTTATTCCATTGCTGGCGACACTTCTGCCATGCACGATTCGCGGGGCAAACTGAAAGCTTTGCAGAGACTGTTCCGAGACCCGATCAAATACAGGCCCATGACTACTGCGCAACAGTTGGACAGATTCCGGAATTATGCGGCCCAGTTCATTCACGTCGAATTGGTATTGTGAGAAACCGCTCAGCCCCCGCTCCAGTGCCTGGGCAGGATAGACTGGATTCTGGTAGTGAATCAGCCGCAAGTTTTCGGAAACATGCCAGTTTTGTTCTCCTGCCATTACTACTCTTGCGGCGCTGAGCAAGACAAAAGCCAGGCCAAGCACCAGCAGAGGCATAATAGCAGTGCAGTTCCGGTTGGATTGATTGCAATAATCAGATTCGAGAATATGTCTGACTCGATTTGTGAGCTGACCTTTGCGCAATATTCCTCTGCCTGCCGGTATCAGGGATTCTGAAACCATACTGACCCGCGCCAGTTCAAGCAGTTGCCTGGCAAAGCCGATACGATCACCTCGGTGAGCAATGACCTCATCATCGCAGGCCTGTTCTGCAGACAAATCCAGTCGGTTCAGTGCATACCAGACAAAGGGGTTGAACCAGTTCAGTGCCGCCAGAAAATAGGTGATTAGAAACAACAGCGTATCGTGCCTGCGAATATGTCCCAGCTCATGCAAGATGGCGTTTTCAAACAAGTCATCTGACAGAAAATAGTCAGCATCAGGCAGCGCCACTACTGGCTGCCTGATGCCATAGGTCACAGGCGAGCTGAGCTGAGGGTTAGTCCCCAGACTTATCTGACGCTGAATCCCGCTGGAACGACAAAGTTCCCGAAAACGCTGCCTGATCTGCTCAGGAACATCAAAATCAGTACAGCTCCTCAAGCGTTTGACTGCCCTCATTGAGAACATCAAGCGAAGCATTAAACTCGCTGCAACCAGAAAATAGCTTGTCAACACTACGGTACTGATGACACTGCCAGCACTTTCTTGCCGGTTAAGAGTAGCGCTGCTTCCCGTGACTTCTAACACCAGCAGGGCCAGACGGGGGTCCGTATCACCGATACCGGTCGACCTGGCAAATACAAAAGACGAAACTGGCAGAACCAGTATTATGAAAAGAGCAACCAGCCAGAGCAGACGTTTCTGGCTACTGCTGAAAAATGGTGATGAGTCCAGCTCCAGATAATGGGCCAGCAGCACAATCAACCCGGATTTCAACAAAATATCTGCGAAACCCAGAAGCATCTCGACATCGCTGCTGCCAGGCTGCACCAGTGCTGCAATTTCTGCTATCCAGGTCATTGCTTAGCCCCTGTGACCCTGTTCGTGTTTCGAGCTGTTCTGAACTGCGAATACCGACTATTTGTTGCTCTTTTTCGATTCAAGCAAGGCTTCAATCTCAGCGATTTCTTCGGCCGGAATTTTTCCTTTCTTCATCTCAAGCAGTGAACGCACAGCCAACGATGGCTTTTTGTCAAAAAACGTGGCGACGACATTTTCCAATGCCTGCAAAGAGGCTTTTTCTTTTGCCACAACCGGAAAGTACATAAATTTGAGCCCGGAGGCTTCCTTTTTCAACACCCCCTTGGCAACGAGAATCCCCAGCAGAGTGCGAATTGTAGATTCACTCGATCCATCCGCCAGTGCATTTTGCACGTCCTTCACACTGGCTGACTCCATCTCATAGATGACATCCAGGATTTGCCGCTCCCGGCGACTGAGATCGTTCGGCTTTCGCATTGTCTCTATCTCATTGCTGAATTCCCGGCATTTCAGGGCGGCCGCTTGCAGCCACTACCGACAATCCTTGACAACCTTGTTTTGATCGCTAATTATTTAGCGGTACGCTAATTTATTAGCGATAAAGTACACAGCCGCGCAGAATTATGCAAGTCAAAACATCAGCCGCTGTATTCTGCGGCTATCCCTGGAGGTTGCCAGAAGAGCATGAGAATCGCAGGCCTGCCCAAAAGCGGCACAAGCACATTAAGAGATGACATCAAACCCAGACGTAATCGCCAGATTGCTGAAGCGGAGTTGCAGCCGCTGCATCGGCAGCAGGATGCGTCTCTGAGCCTTGTGCTGGATGAGCATACCTTGCGAGATCTGGAAATCTTCACCCATCAGGGAAGCGGCAAAAGTTTATTCGATGCATGCAATTTCACCCGGACCAAGGGGGGTGGCGAGCTATTGAAGAAGCGGATGCAAGCTCCCTGGTGTGACGTCAACTGCATTCACAGCACACAGGAAGCCTTGCGTTTTATTATTTCCCAACGCCCCGCTTTCGATAAGCTGCCATCCTGGATTACCCAGGGTGTTGAAAAATATCAACGCGATGTACTGTTACTGGTTACACAGACCAATTCACTGGAATTTTTGATCGCCTCCCTGTCGCTGCGTTTCAACCATGAACGGCATTACCATAATATTCTGCGTGGTGTTCAGATCGCCGCAACAGTAATCAGGCAAATCCGGCTTTTTCTGAACCAACCCACACTGGATGAAGCAAGTGGTGAACTGGACGATTTACTGAATGAATTGCGAACACTGCTGAGCCAGCCCGGGATCAAGTCTATTCCCGACAAGGAAATTGAAAGCACATGGTCCTGGAAGATTCTTAAATATGATCAGATATTCAGGTTTCATGAAAAGTCTGCCCTGCTGAGAATATTGCAAATCATTTATGAAATTGATGCCTTGCGGTCCATGGCAGATGCCAATACGGCCATGAATCTCTCTTTTCCGGAGGCGAACGATGGAGAAACGAAAGTCATCGCCAAAGGAGTCTGGCATCCCATGCTACAGAACGCGATTGCCAATCCGGTGAATCTCGACCAATCCCGGAGAGTACTGTTTCTGACCGGACCCAATATGGCTGGCAAAACCACTTACCTGCGAGCCTTCGCTATTGCTCTCTACCTGGCGCAGCTTGGTATGGGAGTACCTGCCAAGCAGTTTCGATTCTCCCCGGTACAAAGGTTGTTCAGTTCCATTTCGCTCAATGATGATCTCCATTCAGGAATCAGCTATTTCCGGGCTGAAGCTCTGCGCGTCAAGGCAGTCGCCGAAGCCATAGCTGCAGGTTATCGTGTTGCAGCAGTTATGGATGAGCCCTTTAAGGGCACCAATGTGAAAGACGCATTTGATGTCTCACTGGAAGTCATCAATCGACTGGCTATCAAGACTAATTGTCTTTTCATGTTTTCCTCGCATCTGATCGAACTCGAAGCGCACTTCAGCGAGCGAGATGCCATTTGCCGGTATCACTTTGAAGCACAGGAAAATAATGGCCGTCTCAGGTTTGATTTCCTGTTGAGGCCCGGAGTTTCAAGTCAGCGCCTGGGGGTTCGGGTTCTCCAGGAAGAAGGCGTATTCGACATTCTGGACATCCAGGATGGTCAATCCCCCCATTGATAGCGCGTTTTACATGCACAAAATCCGTAGAACCCCGTCACAAGCGGGCAAATTGCCTCATGCCCTGCCGGGATAAAGCTGCTAGTCTGGCAGGCAGAGTCATCCAAAACCCTGTGGAGGTTGCCATGGACGAGCGGGATTTTCATTTGCTGATGCGCGCCAAACGCCAGATCAGGCGGGAATCGTCCCTGCGTTCCTTTCTGCTGGCGGGCCTGATTGTCACTGCCGGTCTGCGCCTGATGGGTCTGGAGATGTCCTTTCTCTACCCCCTGCTGTTCGTGATTCTGTTTGTTTCCCTGATCCTGAATTCGGACCTGATCGCCAATTTTGGCCTGGTGACCAAATCCGACCTGGTGAAACTGATCGAGCGTCATATCCACAGCGACCCCGAGGCCCTGGCCCGCTACGCCAGCAGCAAGAACAAGGCCTGAGCCTGACAGGCTGATGGCCGGGCCGCTTGCGGATTCCACCACCTGTTTGCCAAATTCACCAACTGCCCTGCCCTGCTGCCTGCCGCCGGATAATTCACTAAACCGTCAGACGCCCGCCCCACGGGCTCTGCAGGCGATCGGGTGAATCTGGCAAAGTATTTGCAATTAATTGGCCAGAGACGTTCAATCCATCTGCAGACAGGATCAGTACCGGAGGGCCGTAATCAATGGATGCCAGTATCAATCAACGGAAAAAACGCGCTATGGAACGTCGCTACAGCAGCGAGGAAGTGGCCGATATCATCCGCCTGAGCCTGCAGGATGAAGGCCGCCAGCGTAAGGACAATACGGTGGACTACGATGAATTGCTGACCATCGCCAAAGACATGGGCGTGGACAGTGAGCAGATCGACCGGGCGGTACATCTGCTGGAGGAAGAACAGCAAACCCGCGACAAGGAAACGCTGCTCTGGCTGCGCTTCAAGGGCCATGCCCTGCTCTTTGCTGCCATTAACCTGCTGCTCATTACCGTCAATCTGTTCAGCGGCTCCGACAGCTTCTGGGCCTTATATGTGGTGTTTGGCTGGGGCCTGTTTTTGCTGGGCCACTATGCCGGCCTGCGCTATGCGCCGCAGTTTGTGGAAATGGCCATGCAGCGCACCCGGGAGATGGTGGACAACAGGAATCAAGGCGGCAACGAGGAAGACCAGGTGCTGTTTTCCACCAGCGATTCCATGGGCATGACTGAAACCACCGGCATGCTCAGCGTCGAAGATGACAAACTGCTTGTGGAATACCAGACCATCGATGCCGTGTTAGGGGTACTGAAAACCGGCGTCAAGGTCACCGAGATTCCCCTGGCACAACTGAGCGCCGCCAGGCTGGAACAGAAACTGTGGAGTTCAGAGCTGGTGTTACAGGGCAAGAACATGCGGGTGCTGGCCAATGCCCCTGGTGCAAGCCGCGGCCAGTTGCGGGTCAAGGTGAATCGCCAGTCTCTGGCGGCAGCCAATGCCCTGCTGGAGGCCATTCATAGCCGACCCGCAGCAAGCGATGACAATGAGCCGGGCTCACAATCTGCCGACTAAGGCATTACAGCCCCACTAATAGCGGATGCCCGCGGCAATGCGCATGGCAGTGTCCAGATTGTGGTAGTACTTGTCGGTGCCATGCACACCAAAGGGATGGCGGCGGTAGACCGATTCCACGGAAAACTCTGAGGCAGTGAGTATGTCCGGCAGTCGCGCCCCGCGCTTGCGAAACTGCTCGGTAAAGAACACATCCTCGGCTATATCCGCCCCCTGCACTTCCTCATGCTGACCAAGGATATCCATCATCATTTCACGATTGCGTATGGATAGGCCGCCGTTATAGACAAAGTCGCCATCCAGATCACCGCAAGGCGCACCGATAAAGTCGTAGTGCAGATAGTCCTCGACGCCATCCCGGCAGAGCAAGCTGTCGGTCTGAAACAGCAGCACCTTGTCCTCTCTGAATTGCATCCAGAAGCCGGCATTTAAAATCAACTGGTTATACAGCGGTCGCTTCAGCAGGCCATTTGGCAGGGTATTGATAATTTTCATATGCCAGTCACGGGTATGGCTGCGCAGGAAAAACTCCGCCTGCAAACTGCAGACTACGCACAGGCGCCAGCGTGGACCGAGAAAATACATCACATTGCGCAGCACCAGGGGCAGCCAGAAACTGGGCCGGGTTTCGACGATCAACGCCAGATGTTTGCCATCACCGTCGCTATCGTGAACAAAGTCGGGATGCTCGCGGGTGAAGCGCAGCAGGGCTTCGCCATAGGGGTTCATCATGCGGCCTTACCTCCCTTTGTTTTTATTCTCTGGAGTCGGCTTTGGGCTGATTGATGCGAATCAGGCTGATTGCAGTACCGGACGCATCAGGGTTCGCAGGCCAATACCGGCCAGCAGAAATGCCAGAGCCAGGCTTAACAACAGCCACTGGCTAAGCCCAAACAGGCCCCCGGCCGGCAAGGCCAGGGTCAACCCGGCCAGACCAATCAGACAACGCACCAGCCAGGCCGCCTTGCCACGGCCCAGATCTCCCAGGCCCAGCAGATAGCCCTGCAAGGCGGCGGAGACCAGTGCCACTCCCACCAGGGCAGTGGAGATGGCCTGCAGGTTCTGCAGCCAGCCGCCCTGCAACAAGAGCGCCGGGTTGAACACAAAGAAGAAGGGCACAAAATAGATAATGGCACCCAGACGCATGGCTTCGAAACCAGCGCGCATGGGTGAGACCTGGGCCACCGAGGCCGCTGCAAATGCGGCCAGTGCCACCGGCGGGGTAATAAAACTAAGCATGCCCCAGTACATCACAAACATATGACTGGCCAGGGGATCGAGACCGGAGTTGGTCAGGGCCGGCACCAGCACAATAGCCAGAAAGATATAGGCCGCCGTCACCGTCATGCCGATGCCCAGAATAAAGCTGGTCAGGGCTCCCATCATCAGCAGGATGATGACGTTTTCGCCGGCCAGATAAACCAGGTCATTGGCAATGGTGCCGGCGATACCGGTGACCGCCAGGCCGCCGATGATCAGACCGATGGCCGCCAGAATTCCCGCCAGTTCCGCCAACAGCTTGCCCATGGTAGCCACCAGTTGCATAAGCTTCTCAATGGACAGGCGATGACGGGTGAACTGATTGATTACCAGCAACAGGCCGGTGGCATAAAACGGGGCCACAGCTTCTCTTTGCAGATACACCAGCATCCAGATCAGGGCAATAAACACAGCAATGAAATACCAGCCTTCCCGAAACACCGAACCCAGCTTCGGCAATTCCTCTCTGGGCAAGCCGGCGAGATTATTGCGAGCGGCATAGGCATCGATCTGCATGAACAGACCAAAGAAATAAAGCACCGAGGGCACCAGGGCGGCAATGGCCACGGTGACATAACTGACATTGAGGAAACTGGCCATGACAAAGGCGGTGGCGCCCATGATAGGCGGCATAAACACACCACCAGTGGAGGCACAGGCTTCCACACCGGAGGCATATTCCTTGCTAAAACCGATGCGGCGCATGGCCGGAATGGACAGCGGACCGGTGGTGAGTACATTGGAGATGGGCCCGCCACTCATGGAGCCCATCAGGCCACTGGAGAAAATAGAGACCTTGGCCGGGCCACCCCGCAAATGCCCCAGCAGGGCAAAGGCCAGATTGATAAAGAACGGCCCGCCTCCGGTAAACTGCAGACAGACACCAAAAATCAGAAAGCCAAATACCAGTTGCGCAAACACCTGCATGGGAATGCCAAACAGGCTCTCGGCACCCAACACATGAAAGATGGCAGCATCGGTCAGGGGAATGGACAGGGCGGCGATGACATTGGGCAGCCGGTCGGCAAAGGTGGGGTAAAGGGAAAACACCAGGACGATGGCAAACACCGGCCAGCCCCCTGCCCGCCGCCCGGCCTCCAGCACCACGGCCCAGGTAGCCACGGCCAGGGCCACACCAATCGGCGGCGCCGAATATTCCCAGGCCTCCAGGACGATGCGCTCGGCATAGAAAGCGTAGTAGGAGAAGATCACCGCGATCAGGGCCATGATGGCCAGGTCATACCAGGGCACATGGGTGGGTGAATGTTTGCTGGCGGGAAAGGTAATGAACACCATGCATAACATCACGCCAGTGATGAGATACATGTAACGGCTGTCCAGCATCACATAGCCGATGCCGAAGCCGAAATTGAAGATCTGATTGATGGCCAGCAGAATGGAAACCGCCGTCATGGCCGCCATGACCAGACGCCAGCTCTCGGGCAGCTCCCGGTAGCGAAGCTTTTGCACTTCACTGTCGAGATCGTCTACCTCGACCCGGGTTTTCACTTCCAGCTCATCGGCCCCTGATTGGCTATCTTTGTCCTGCGACTGTTCCCCCGCCATTACTGTTACAGTCCCTCGCCCAGTGTGATCAGGCCTTCGGCCTCCAGAGCCCGTTCCCGCGCCAGCAGCCAGGCCTGCTCAAATTCCCGGTAGTCATCCGGCGCGCCAGGCAGAAAGGCATCCCAGGCCTGTTTCAAAACTTGCTGCCGACGCAGATTGGCCTGATTCAGAGCCTCGGCCTCTTCGGTCCAGACCCCGATCTCGCGAAAATAGCGAATGGCACCGGGATGGTAAGGCACAAAGCTCTGCTCAAATTTCTGTCGCTCCAGGGCCCAGCCATTGGCGCCAGGTGCATTTCCTTTGTACTGGTCGAAATGTTCCATCATGACCTTCACCATGCTGTAGGCCAGGGCCTCGTCGGTAAAATCATAGGCCACCAGAAAGGGATAGGCCGAGGAGAACACTTCAATGCCACCGTCGGGGATATTGGCTCCCTCGATTGCAATATGGGGCACATACCAGGGCAAGCGATCCCGCACCCGGGCCACCGCCTCGGCATCATCATGGGGAAATTCCGGCCAGTACAGGCCCCGGGGTGAGGCTTCGATACGCAAGAACGGCGGTGAGTTACAGGCACCCCCGGCGGCATCGGCGCGATTGTTCAGCACCGCATCGATGGAGGCGTTATAGCCACCTACTTCTACCGGAATCACATCGTCCCAGGTGAGGTTGGCATAGGACAACAGGGCTGCCGTGGCATTGTTCAGCGAAGGCGCCCCCTGCACAAAGGTCATGCGCTTGCCGGCCATGTCGGCGACGCGGTTGATATTGGCATCGGCGGCGGTGGCGAAGCTGAAGGAACAGGCATCGGAATAATTGGACAGCAGGGCCCGCACCGGCTGCGGCCCCCAGATTTTGGAAGCGAAATTGAGAATGCCTTCCTGGGCGTAAACCGACTCCGAACCACCGGCAGAAAAATGCACCCGTTCGGCCCGCAGGGTGGCCAGCCGCGACACATCGTTGCGGCCGGGAATGACCCGCAGATTGGTGCTGTACTGACGCTGCAGAATATTACCCAGGGCCACGGCCTGGCTATAGCCGCCTGTGCCGGTGGGATAGGCACTCCAGGCAATGGTTTTTGGAAACTGGGCTTCGGCTGCCTGGCTGGCACCAGTGAGGAGAAACAGGGGAAGAGACAGCAAAGAAGACAGGAGAACAGTGGCAGCCAAACCACCGCGGCGGTCGCTGCTGTTAATGCGCGTTATTATGCTGCGAGTCACTGCCTTCAATCGACCAACCCTGCTTTTCTTATCGCTTTGGCGCTAGCATAGCGTAGCGTTCAGGGCTTGGCTATAAACACAGAACTCTGATGAACCGCCCTAAGGAACGGCACATCCGAACCGCCCGTCGAGGCCTGGCACAGGACCATCGGCGGGTGGCTGGATGAATTCAGCAAGTCCGGCTCAAGGCGTCACTGTCACATTGATATTGCGGTAGGTGAACATGGAACCGTCACTGGCGATGCCGCGCAGCACATACTCACCGGGCTGATCGAAGGTCACTGTAGACTGCCAGCGATTATCCTTCGGTGGTTCGGGAATATAGTAAGGCGGTGACCAGGGGGAATTGGCATAGACCCGGGTATCGGTGTAGGTCTTCATCTGGGTGGGCTCGAAATCCGCAGCCGCCGCTGGCCCGCGATACACTGTCCAGGAAAAACGCAGTCCCGGACCACTCATGGCGACGATGGAAGATGGCGGTCGATAGAGCTGCTCAGGTGAACTGGGCAGACCGCGCCCGGAACGGGCCGGAAAATCATCCGGGTCATTGGCCACCACCGCCAGGTCCAGAGGTTCACCCACGGCTACGGTGCGATAGGCATCGCCCTCCACTTCCAGCTCCGGGGCAATATTGTCCCGCAGGCGGTCATCGAGGCTGCCAAAGGCACCAC
>JALEHB010000202.1 GCA_022763285.1 Pseudomonadales bacterium
CGCCTGTGGCCGGTGAAGCTTCGTCATTGAGGCGCATGGACAGGCCGATGCGCTTGCGCTTCTCATCCACTTCCATCACCTTGACCTTCACCACTTCGCCGCTCTTCACCACACTGTGGGGGTCCTTGACGAAGTGGTCTGCCAGGGCGGAGATATGCACCAGGCCATCCTGGTGTACACCGATATCCACAAAGGCGCCGAAGTTGGTGACATTGGTGACCACGCCCTCAAGCACCATGCCGGCTTCCAGGTCCGAGAGTTTTTCCACCCCGTCCTTGAAGCTGGCAGTCTTGAATTCCGGCCGGGGATCGCGGCCGGGTTTTTCCAGTTCGGCAATAATGTCAGTCACCGTGGGTACACCCACCTGCTCATCGGTATAGTCCGCCGGGTTCAGACTACGCAGAAAGCTGACATCACCAATCACATCCTGAATCTTGCGGCCATGGCGCTCCAGAATCCGTTGCACCACCTTGTAGGACTCCGGGTGTACAGACGAGGCATCCAGGGGATTACTGCCATTGGCGATGCGCAAAAAGCCTGCTGCCTGTTCAAAACTCTTTTCACCAAATCGCGGTACTGCCTTGAGAGCATCGCGATCGGCATAGGCACCATGCTCATTGCGGAAATTGACAATATTACTGGCGATAGAAGGAGTGAGACCTGATACTTTTTTCAGCAAGGCCGCCGAAGCCATATTCACATCCACACCCACGGCATTTACACAGTCTTCCACCACTGCATCCAGAGACTGGCCAAGCTTCAGTTGGCTGACATCATGCTGATACTGGCCCACGCCAATAGACTTGGGGTCGATCTTTACCAGCTCGGCCAGTGGATCCTGCAGGCGGCGGGCGATGGAAATGGCGCCGCGTACCGTCACATCCAGATCGGGGAATTCTTCCCGGGCGGCATCGGAGGCGGAATAGACCGAGGCACCGGACTCATTCACCATGACCTTGTCCAGTTTCAACTCCGGATGTCGTTTGATGAGGTCGGCCGCTAACTTGTCGGTTTCCCGGGAGGCGGTGCCATTGCCAATGGCAACCAGTTCCACGCCATGTTTGGCACAGAGTTTGGCCAGTACCGCGATGGATTCATCCCATTGATTGCGGGGCGCGTGGGGGTAGATGGCGGTGTCTTCCAGAAACTTGCCAGTGTGATCGACGATGCAGACCTTGCAGCCGGTGCGCAGGCCGGGGTCCAGGCCCAGAGTTACCCGGTTGCCGGCGGGGGAGGCCAGCAGGATTGCCTTCATGTTTTCGCCAAAGACGCGTATGGCTTCATCCTCGGCATTCTCCCGCAGCTGGCCAAGCAAATCCGTTTGCAATCGCAATTGCAGTTTGACCTGCCAGGTCCAGTGCACTACATCTTGCAGAAAGTTATCTGCCGCACGGCCCTTGTCTTCGATGCCAAAGTGCCGGGCTATCATGCCTTCGCAAGGATCAGTCTGACCTTGTTCCAGTCCGGCACTGCCCACCTCGGCACTGAGGAAGCCTTCCTTGCGGCCACGGAAGATAGCCAGGGCCCGGTGGGAGGGAATCTTGTTCAGGGGTTCATCGTAATCAAAATAGTCACGGTATTTGGCGGCATCGTTTTCCTTGCCCGCCATCACCCGGGCCCGCAGCTCACCTTTCTCCCACAGATGTTTACGCAGACTGCCCACCAGAGCTGCATCTTCGGCGAAGCGCTCCATCAGAATAAAGCGGGCGCCTTCCAGTGCAGCCTTGCTGTCTTCCACGCCCTTGCCGCTGTCGATAAAGGCTTCCGCCCTGGCTTCGGGGTCAAGCGACGGGTCTTCAAACAGGGCATCGGCCAGGGGTTCCAGACCCGCCTCGATGGCAATCATGGCCTTGGTGCGACGCTTGGGTTTGTAGGGCAGGTAGAGATCTTCCAGTTCGGTCTTGGTCTCGGCGGCGCGGATCTGTTTCTCCAGAGCCGGGGTCAGTTTGTCCTGCTCCTTGATGCTGTCCAGGATGGCATCCATGCGCTCGCCCATTTCCCGCAAATAGCGCAGGCGATTTTCCAGATCCCGCAGTTGCAGATCATCCAGCCCGCCGGTGACTTCCTTGCGATAGCGTGAGATGAAGGGCACGGTGGCACCCTCATCCAGCAGGGCAATGGCGGCATCCACCTGGGTGGCCTTGATATTGAGTTCGGTGGCGATTTTCTGGGTGAGTTGCGTGGCGGTCATAACAATCCTGCATTCCCGGGCGGGAATTTTGTCAGTGGTGAATTTTGCAGGCGGGGATTGTACGACTTGCGCGGCAGGGTTGCCATGCTTGTCAGAGCCTTAAGCACAAACCTGAATCACAAACCTAAGTACAAAGCGGGCCCGGGGCCCGCTTTGCAGAGTACAGGCAGTGCTATGTTCAGCTTTTGATGGGGAACATGGCGCAAACCTTGTTGCCATCGGGGTCGCGTAGATAGGCCAGATAGAGTGAGCGGGTCGGACCCGTACGCACCCCTGGTGGCTCTTCAATCGCGGTGCCACCGGCTGCCAGCCCGGCTGCATGCCAGGCATCGGCCTGTTCCTCACTCTCGGCCCGAAAGCCGATGGTGCCGCCATTGGCGTGGCAGGCGGGATTGCCGTCAATGGGCTTGGTCAGGGCAAAGGTGCCGTACTGACTGAAATAGAACACGCGCCCCTTGTCATCCACCACACCCGGCTTGTGTCCGAGGGCACCGAGACAGGCATCGTAAAAGGTTTTGGCTTTGTCCAGATCGTTGGAGCCCACCATGACATGTGAAAACATAATTCCCCCTTGATTGAATAATACAGCGCGATCAACGGGTGTGCCCCGCGCTGTTATTTTCTGCGCTGGCTCACCCTAACCACAGACAGACCATAGCACGGCTCTGACAAGGCTGACTATGTCCAGGTTGCTGCTCGCCTTGCCAGGCCTCGTTGCCGGTCTCGGCAATGGTATACAGCAGGGAGGCAGACTGCAGTCACGCGATATTGCCGCTGGGAAATTTTCCCCACATGTGAAAGACTGGCTCAAGTCTTGAGCCAGTCATGCAATAAGGATTAGCAATCAACAATCGTCATGGACTTCCTATGCGCGTAATTATCCTTTGTGTAATCACCTTGCTGACCTCGTCAGTCTGGGCACTCAGTGAAGAAGAGGTAGTGGCCTGGCAACAGGATCTGGCCGTTTATCGCAACCAGATTCAGGCCCTGCATATAGATCCCTTTCATTCCCTGGACAGAGAGGCCTTTCTCGAGGAAATTGCCGCCATCGAGCAGTCACTGCCCTCTATTAACCGTGATGAATTGTTGCTTGCCTTGATGAGGTTGACTCGCCGCATTGATGATGGTCATACCTCCCTGCCGCTGTGGAGTCTCGAAATGAAGAGTCTGCCACTGCAGTTACGCCTGTTTGGCAATCAAGTCTATGTGATTGGCACCACCGACGAGCATGCACAACTTTTGGGGGCAAGACTGTTGAGCATCAATGGTGTGGACGCGGCGCGTATCACCGAACAGTTTTCCAGTCTCACACCGTTTTCGGAAAACCCCTACTCCACTGCAGTGCGGGTGGCAGATTACATGGTGAAAGCGGAATTACTGCACGGTCTCGGCTTCAGTGACAGCGTGGATCAACTGAGCGCCCGCTTTGAGTTGCAGGGTCAGGCGCTCGACCGAACATTGACCACCTCGGTCTCACCGGAGCTGAGCCGGCAGCTAACTTATCTGGAGGAGGAACTTTTTCAGCCCATGGCAAGTGTCAATGATGCGCTGTGGTTCGGTGCCTCGGCCGATGGGCAAACGGTTTATATCCGGTTTCATGCCTATACCTCTCATGAGGCGATGGAAAAGCTTGCTACCGAACTGTATGAGTTTGTCACTGCCCGGCAATCGCGCAATGTGATCATCGATCTGCGGGATAACACTGGCGGCGATTTTTTTGTGGGACTGAAACTGGCCCAGGCGCTGGTACTGGCTGACAGCATCGACTGGCTTGGTGGTGTCTATACCTTGATCGACAACGTCACTTTCTCGGCCGCCATGAGCAATGCCAGCCAGTTTGCCCGGATACTCAATGCCCGCCTGATAGGTGAGCCCAGCGGCGCCAGACCTTCGGGCTATCAGGATATGGGGCAGTTCATGCTGCCCAATTCAGGTCTGGAAGTGACCTACTCCAAACGACTCTATCGCTTTGGCGACAGTCAGGCCGAGGCTCTGATACCTGAGACACAGCTGAGCAGGAGCATTGATGACTATCGCAACAATAACGACCGGCAGTTGCGCTGGATTCTGGCCGACATTGCCGCCCGCGCGGCCAACTGATCAATCCGGCTGGTAGCGTTTCTTCGGGGCGGCGTCGTTCAGGCGCCGGAACTCTGCCATTTTCTCCCTGATGCGGATTTCCAGTCCTGCTTCACGGGGTTGATAGAACGAGGCATCCTGGATGGCCTCTGGCAGATAGTTTTCGCCGGCCGCGAAACCGCCTTCCTCATCATGGGCATAGCGGTATTCGGTGCCGTGACCGAGCTCTTTGGCCAGTTTGGTGGGGGCGTTACGCAGATGTACCGGCACTTCCAGTGAGCCCTGCTCATTGATGCTTTGTTTGACTGCGCCAAAGGCGGTATACAGGGCATTGCTCTTGGGTGCGCTGGCCATATACACCGCGGCCTGGGCCAGGGCCAGGTCACCTTCGGGACTGCCCAGACGGGTATAGCTGTCCCAGCAATCCAGACAGACCTGCAGGGCCCGAGGATCGGCCAGGCCAATGTCTTCAGTGGCCATGCGAGTCAGTCGCCGGGCCAGGTATATGGGATCGCAACCGCCATCCAGCATGCGGGTCAGCCAGTACAATGCGCCATC
>JALEHB010000203.1 GCA_022763285.1 Pseudomonadales bacterium
CATCGGCGATCTCTTCCAGCAGAAGGTATTGCAGACCGGGGTCATTCTGGGCCCGATAGGCTGCCAGCAATAAATCGATGGACTCGCTGCTGCCGATATCGGCCAGGGTATCTGCCACCTCTTCCAGTAATGCCGGTTCCGTGGTTTCCAGCAGTTCCTGCAAGACCGGCAGGGTCAGCTCCGGGTCCCAACGATCCATCTCGTCGACAATCTCGGCGCGAATGGCAACTGCTGCCTCCTCATCCCGGGCGATGGCCAGTAATTGTTCCCGGGCAGCATCGTCATTGCGGTCCAGCAATACAATCACCGCATTATTGCGGACTTCTTCACTGGGATCGCTGTCTGCCAGCTCCAGCAATCTGTCGGTGACGGCAGCTCCGGGGATGTCTTCCAGTAGCAGCACGATGCGACTGCGTAGTTGCGGGTCAGCACTGCTGTCCAGGCGCTGGATCAGCAGGTCTGCTGCTCGTTGGTCATAGCGCAGGGCAGCAAGCACGGTCAGTAATTCATCGTCCACGGAGCTGCGGCTACGGTATCGGGCCCGGTCTTCAAAGCTTTCACGGACGCTTTCGGCAATACGGCGGGCGTTTTCCACCGACTCTCGCAGAATGTCCGGATCCATCGCCTCATCCAGATCGATTTCTATCTCGCCATCGGCAGCAATAAAGACCCCGGGGGGCAGAGGCGGGATCTCGGGGACATTGATGTCTTCACGAAATACCCTGACCCGCTCCATGGCCAGCTCGGCCCGGTCCAGGGCCCGGGCCACCGTCTCGCTGATATCCTGATCGTCGAAGTCAAAATCGAAATCAAAATCCAGTTCGGGATCGCCCACGGCCAGAAATTCCAGCTGTGACAGAAATTCCGGATTACCCCGGTCGGCAAGGCTGGAAGCAAGCAATAGTAACTTGGCCCGGGCGTCGGAAGTCCAGGAACTCTGGGGCCAGTTGCTCATGAACTGCTGGTAGCATTCGAATTGTGCCTGCTGGTCGCTACTGAGCTGTTCCAGGGCATAGCAATTCCAGAATGCCGCATCATCGGCCCAGGCGCTGTCGGCAAACTGCTGTTGAAAGTCAGCGAAGTGATCGCTTGCCTGCTGCCACTGCTGCTGCAGAATTAGCTGATAGCCCTGTCGATAGTTGTCATTGTCCTCCTGTGAGAGAACAGGCAGTGCAGTTGCTGATAACAGGCCTATGGAAAGTGCCAGGAGTCTTTTTTTCATGGATTTACCTCATCTCTGTAAATGCGCTAGATCACTTGTGCTTGATTGCGCATTTCCATCAGTCTGATTTTCAGAAGCACACTGTTGTCTTCCATATATTGCTGCAGTAACTGCACGCCTTCTTCCATATTGGATTCATCCAGATTGGCAATCTGCAACAACATGAATTCGATATCTCTCAACAGGCGTGACTGTCCGGAACTGAAACTGTCATTCATATCATTGCTCATGAAATTGGCCTGCAATGCCATATCACGGGCGAAAGTCTGTTGCACCGGCACCATGGCGGTATTGTTGGCTTCGGTATTGGCCACGGTCATCAGCAAAGTCTCGACCCGGTTCAGGTAATTCAGCAGCTCCGGAGCAATAGCCGGATTGCTGGCCAGCTCGCTGACTGTATCCCCGCCACCGGTTTCAGTTTGGGGACCGATGGGGAGTATGGAAATAAACAACAGCAGACAGGCCGCCATGGCTATCCCGCCAGCAAGCCAGGGTGCCGGCCGAAAGCGCCGCGCCTGACTGCGATAGCGATCGGCATCGATACTGTCCAGTGCCGGTTCGATGTTTTCCCAGAGCGAGTCCAGTTGCACCCGCTCCGGTATATCATCGAAATTTCCACTGGCCAGGCCCTGGCCTTCGAGGTAGTTCTTGCCGGCCTGCAAGTCATCAAGCAGGTCCCGGCAATGCTGGCAATGCTCAATATGTTGCTGCAATGCCTGCTGCTGTTCGGAGGGCAAGTCTCCGTAGAGGCCGTCGGCAATCAGCAGCTGGCTGGCTTCACAACTCAACATGTTTCGATCTCCCGAATCAGGTAGCTGCTGTCGAGCCGCTCTCGTAGTTTACGGATGGCGCGAAACAGAATGTTTTTGACTGTGCCCTCGGAGCGATTCACCACCAGAGCAATCTCGCGCAGTTTGAAGTTCTGCATATGGCGCAGGGTGAATACGGTCTTTTCAAAGGGGCTGAGGCAATTCAGTGCCCGCTGGATCTCCTGGCCCAACTGACTGTTTTGCAGTTCACCGTCACTGCGCCGGCCAGGATTGCTGTCCACCACTTCGGCGTCAGGGTCGGATGCCCGTGCCAGTTGCAGATGCCGCTTCTGCTGCCGTTGGACATCGATAGCCGCAAGATAGCTGATGCGATAGAGCCAGGTGGATAGCAGACAGTCGCCGCGGAAATCCGGCAATGCCCGGTAGGCCTTGATAAAGGCCTCCTGGACAATATCCTCTGCCAGAGAGGCCTCACCGATCACCGAACGTGCCACGGTAAACATCTTCTGCTTATTGGCGTCGACGATCTGCTGAAAGGCCTGCCGATCACCTCTGGCTGCGGCCCTGGCCAGCTGGCGGTCGGCCTTCAGCGCCAATTGCCGGTCGCTCTGGCGGTCCTGAAGTGAATGAATACTGGCGCTGTCCATAATCCTGAATCTTGCCCCTTTAGTATTCAGACGGATACTGCCTGGAAAGGTTTGCAGCGGGGGCGACTAAATAAAGGACTTTTTTGGCGCTCTGGACAGCTTACCCAGGGCGGGCACAGCGCCGGTCAGGTCTGCGCCAGCCCCGGCCTGGCTCAGGGCTGCCAGGCATAGCTGAATTTGGCAAACAGGGTGCGGTTGGTCTGTTCTATGGAGTCAAAATTGTCGTCCTGGAAACCGGCATCGGAGTAGCCGATAAAGAAGCGGGTTGCGGCATTGACCTTGTAGCTGTACAGCAGCTGGGTGGTCAGTTCCTTGCTTCGGCTCTGTACCGGGCGCAGATAGAGGTCGGGGTTGCGATCATTGTCGATATACTGGGCGGTGAAGCGTACGAAGGCCCGGTTGTTGAACTGGTAGGTCAGTTCCGCATCGGTCAGGGCGGCGTTGAACAGGCGTCCGCCATCCACATCGAATTTCTGTTTCACGTATTCCAGATCGACCTCCAGATGGCGACCCCAGCGGAAGCTGACTTCCGGTCCCAGGCGGGTGGAACGGCCAAGGCGGGTATTGGCAAAATCAACGATATCCTCAACCCTGGCATACATGCCCAATTCCAGACCGGCGGAAGGTGAAAAGCTGAAAGAGAGTTGATTGAATTGCTCATCGAAGTACTGCCCATTCCAGTAAGTACGGCTGCCGCCGAACAGCCCGTCAAGCCGCGACTGCAGAGGGCCGTCGATATTGACGAAGACCTCGAATTCTTCTTCCAGTTCGAAGCCGGACTGGTCGTGGGTGATGTCATAGTCCAGGGCGACGCGCACCCGACTGAGAAAACTGTCACCGTCGCGGCGCCAGCTATGTCCCACCCGGGTCACGAAATAGCTGTAGTCCACCCGTGAGATGAAACCCAGGTCGGCACGAAAATCTGCGCCCACATCGGTATAGGCCATCCATACATCCCAGCGCCGGTCATTGTGGCGGTATTCAATGAAATTGAAGTTGTCACTGAGACTGGCGGCCTGGTTGAAATTGTTCTGAATCTGCTGGGGATAGTCGGTTTCCGAGCGCATGGTTTGCAGGGTAAACACATCGGCATCGGTAGGCCTGAGCACGGCGTCGATACTGGTCACGGTATTGTTATAGCCGTCGCCGCGGCGGTCAGTCACCAGGGCACCAATGCTGGATGCGCCAAACACATCGTAGCGATAGCGAGCAATGGAAACATCGCTTTGCATGTCACCCAGCGATGCCAGCCTGGAACTGAGGCTGCCTGGCATCAGAAAGCTGGTTTGTTCATCCCGGGCATTGAGCAGGCCGAAGGAATGCCGGCCGCTCTTGCCGGTGAGTTTGGCGCCGTATTCGGGATCGGCAATATTGCGGGTATGCACCAGGTTCTGGGCCGTGTCGAAATAGTCGGAACCGTCGAGGAAAAAGGTGCGCCGCTCGGGAAAATAGAGACTGAAGGTGTTGTTGATATCGAGCTGTGCGCTATCGGCTTCCACCTGGGAAAAATCGGGATTGAGGGTGGCATTCAGGTACAGATCCTGATTGATGCCCCAGCGTACATCGACGCCGCCGTCGGGATCGATATCTTCACTCTGCCAGCCAGTGCCACTGGCAGGGTCGCGGGTTTCTATGGCGCTGGCAGTGATGGTGGGGATGATTTCCAGATTGCGACTGCGTTCGAGATCGGCAAAGCCCTCTGCCTTGCCGATCTGGCAGAGATAGCAGGCTATATCCCGATCACGGGGTTTGCTGGCAATGCGGTTGCGTCGATCACGGGGATAATGACGCACCAGATCGATGCCCCAGGTCTGGGCGCCCTCGGAGCGGGTGAAGCGCAGTTGCTTCAGGGGAATGGCCATTTCCACCATATAACCGGTGTCGGTGATCTGGCCGGCACTGTCCCAGATCGCGTTCCAGGAATCATCTTCGTTGCCATTGATGTCGTCCTGGATGGCGTCAGTTTGGACACCCAGGGGATTCACCAGAAATTCATAGGCCCGGCGTTCGTCATTGAAGGTGTCCAGCACGATACCTACCCAGTCATCGTCCCAGACTGTATCGCGGTCGCGATAGAAGGCGCGGATCTGATCGGGTTCAGGGTCATCGGCAATGAAGGCCACGTACAGCACTTCACCGTCTTCCATCAACAGTCCGCGGGCAGATACCGCCGCTTCGATGGCATCGCCGGGCTGGAATTCAATATTGACGTCAATCACGGTGGCCCGTTGCCATTCCGCCGCCTCGACATTGCCATCAATATCCGGCGCAGTACTGATGCGGGGAATTTCGTAATTGTAATCCTGTGCCTGGGCAAGGCCTGGAAAAAGCAGACAGAGACACAGGACTGAGCGGGTCAATCTGGAGCAGGGAGAAAAATTCATAAATACTGTTCTTGTTGTAATGATGCCGATGTGGAGGCGCCGCAATTTTGGCAGACCCGCCCATTTCAGGCAAACCGGTGCTCTTTATTGCTTTGACGCCTGTCGGGCAGCAAAGGTTGCAATGCAAATGGCAGGCAAAAAAAACGGGAGCCAGGCTCCCGTTTCTGTTTATTAACGCCAGGTCGCTAGGCTATTGCCCGGCCATTTCTGCGGCGGCCTCCACAATGAAGTCGAAGTCGGGCCGATCACGATAGCTCTCTTCGGCGAATTTGTAGCGGATGATACCGTCAGGGCTGAGCAGGAATATCCCCGGGTAGGGCACACCATAGGCACGACTACCGGGTTCGTACTCGGTGTTCAGAATCCCCAGACGATTCACATGGCTGATGTCCTCGTCATGAAGCAGGGTGAATTCCACCCCCCGGTCCAGTTCCACTTCCTTGAGGAAGTCCACCGGATCGTAAGTCATGGCGGCGACATTGATGCCCAGTTCCTCGAACTGGTCGCTAATCTCTATCAGCTGCACGAGCTGAGCAGTACAGAAGGGTCACCAGTCGAAGGAGCGACTGAGCATGAACAACAGTCCATTCTCACCCACCAGATCCTCGAACTGGCGTAAGTCGCCATTCTGGTCCTGGGCCGACAGCTCCGGCAATGCGGCTCCAACTGGATAATCCGGCGCCCAGACAAAGTCCTGGGCCAGCGCCAGCTGCGAGCAGGCCCACAGGCCGGCACTGAACAGCAGTATTAACAGTTTATTGGTTTTTTTGCCCATCGCGGCTCCCTTGGTTTGGAATTGTCCTTACTAAACCCGCATCGGGCGGATTTTCTTTCAGCCGATTGCCGGCGTGTTAAGGAAAAAGGGATTACTCGATTGCCGCCAGGAAACGTTCGCCCCGGGGCAGGTAGTTGTTGTGGCTGTCGAGGGAGAATACCACCGAGCTGGAACGGCCAATGATTTCTTCTCTGGGGATAAAACTGTAAACACGGCTGTCGGCGCTGTTGTCACGATTGTCCCCCAGCACAAAATACTGGTCATCCGGCACGATGGTGGGACCATAGGAACGGCTGGAGCGATTCACGAAACCGCTGAGGACCTGAGCCTGATGGCTGCGCTGCTCCAGTTCCTCGATCAGGATAATGGCATCGCCTTCCCGGTCCAGTACCTCATAATGGGCCGCCTCACCGTTAATCACCAGGGCATTGTTCTGCATATAGATGGTATCGCCGGGCAGCCCCACAATGCGTTTCACCAAACGCTTGCCCGCCCGTTTGCTGTCAATTATGACCACATCACCACGCTGGGGATCGCCGGTTTCGGCCAGGGAAATCTCGGTAAAGGGAATCTTGACGTCATAGGCCAGCTTGTTGACCCAGACCTTGTCACCATCCAGCAGGGTGGGTTGCATGGAGGCACCGGAAATGGAGCTGAGATCGGCTATGGCACTCTTGAAGAAGACGATGGAACAAAGCAAAAAGATAAACTGCCGGTTGTCTTTCCAGAAATGATTGAGGGAAGACAGCAGGCGTTGGCCGAGGGGAAGCTTTGCGGGATCGTGCATAAGTCGCCTTTCAAACAGGTCATGCGGATAAAGAATCAAATTAGCCTTGCCGGCAGGGCATGTCAATCGCAGCTCACCGCAGGATTCGGCAATCAGCCGGACCTGACCCGCGATCTGCCGATGTGCCTTGCAAAGCGCCAGCGCCTTCAATAACCTGTATAGCCGTACAGTGCCCGTCGAGCTGTCACCGTCTATGTCACTTGCCAATTTCCATCCCGCCTGCCAGAACTGGTTTCGGTCCCGCTTCGGCGAGCCCACACCGGCACAAGCCCAGGCCTGGCCCGCCATCCAGGCGGGTAAACATACCCTTATTTCGGCCCCCACCGGCAGCGGCAAGACTCTGGCCGCCTTCTATGCCGCCATTGATGAACTGGTGAAGAAAGGCCTGAACAATCAATTGCAGGACGGGGTTCAGCTGCTTTATGTCTCACCGCTCAAAGCCCTCAGTAACGATATCCAGAAAAACCTCGAGCAGCCGCTTGACGGGATTGCCGAGCAGCTGCATCTCGTGGGCTCGCCGCCGGTGGATATTCGCGTGGCGGTGCGAACCGGCGATACGCCGGCCAATGAACGGCAGAAGATGGCGAAAAATCCCCCCCATATTCTGGTAACTACGCCGGAATCCCTGTATCTGCTCCTCAGCAGCGCCAGTGGCCGGGCCATGCTGGCCTCGGTCAGCAGCCTGATTATTGATGAAATCCATGCCTTGCTGGGTGACAAGCGGGGCTCCCATCTGGCCCTGTCGGTGGAACGGCTGGCCCATCTGGTGGCTCGCGAGAATGGCCAGCATCTGCAGCGCATTGGTTTGTCAGCCACCCAGAAACCCATCGAAATGGTGGCAAATTATCTGGTGGGGAACCCTTCAGAGTCACAACAGGCCGATTGTGTCATTGTAGACACAGGGTTTCGCCGCGCCATGGAGATCAATCTGGAAGTCCCGGGCTCGCCATTGACCGCCCTGATGAGCAATGAAGTCTGGGAGGAGCTCTACGAGCGCCTAGTAACGCTCATTAATAATCATGAGACAACTCTGGTATTCGTCAATACCCGGCGCCTGTCGGAGCGCCTGGCACTGGCCCTGACCGACCGCCTCGGGGAAGGAGCTGTCTCGGCTCACCATGGCAGTATGAGCAAGGATCACCGCCACAGTGCCGAGCAGAATCTCAAACAGGGCAAGCTCAAGGTTCTGGTGGCCACCGCCTCCATGGAGCTGGGTATCGATGTGGGCTCGGTGGATCTGGTGGTGCAGTTTTCATCGCCGAAAAGCATTGCCACGTTTTTGCAGCGGGTGGGCCGCTCCGGTCACTCCGTCAAAGGCACACCAAAAGGAGTGCTGTTTCCCCTGACCCGGGATGACCTGGTGGAATCGGCTGCCCTGATTCACAGCATTCGAAGTGGCGAACTGGACGCCATCGTCATGCCGGAAAAGCCGGCGGATATTCTCGCCCAGCAAATCGTCGCCGAAGTGTCCTCACCCTCGGCCAGTGATGAAGCTTGGGCACTGGATGATATGTATGCGCTGCTGCGCCGTGCCTACCCCTACCGTAATCTGGATAGAGATGAGTTCGACAGTATCATCGCCATGCTGGCCGAAGGCTATAGCAGTCGGCGTGGGAGACGTGGCGCTCATTTGCATCTCGATGCGGTCAACAAGCGCATTCGGGCTCGCCGCGGTGCCAATCTCATAGCCCTGACCAATGGCGGGGCTATCCCGGATATGTTCGATTACCAGGTGGTACTGGACCCGGAAGACACCGTGGTGGGCACGCTCAATGAGGATTTTGCCCTGGAAGCCCTGCCGGGTGATGTCTTCACCCTCGGCACTCACTCCTGGCAGTTACTGCGTATCGATGGTCTGAAGGTGAGGGTGCGGGACGCCGAAGGCATGCCGCCCACGATTCCGTTCTGGTTTGGTGAAGGCCCGGGTCGCAGCCGTGAGTTGTCCGAATCGGTGTCCAGACTCAAGGCCACTATCGCCGAACTGCTGATCAATGACTCTGCCAATGCCGCGGTACAGTTTTGTGTGGACGCCATTGGCCTGCCGCGCTCGGCCGCCACCCAGATGGTGGAATACCTGCAGACAGGCATGCAGGCCCTGGGCGTGATGCCCACGCGGGATACCCTGGTGATGGAGCGTTTCTTCGATGAAGTGGGCGACATGCATGTGGTGATTCATTCCCCCTTCGGCAGCCGCCTCAATCGCGGCTGGGGTCTGGCCCTGCGCAAACGCTTTTGTCGCTCATTCAATTTCGAATTACAGGCAGCGGCCAATGAAGACAGCATCGTCATCTCTTTGGGCTCGGTCCACAGCTTTGTGCTGGACGAAGTGTTTCGCTATTTGCAGAGCGCATCGGTGCGCGAGGTGCTGATTCAGGCCATGCTGGATGCGCCCATGTTTGAAGTACGCTGGCGCTGGAATGCCACTCGCTCATTGGCAATCCAGCGCAATCGCAGTGGCAAGCGGGTTCCCCCGCAGTTCCAGCGTATGGATGCCGAAGACCTGGTGGCCCATGTCTTCCCGGACCAGATTGCCTGCCAGGAAAACATTACCGGTAAACGGGAAGTACCGAAGCACCCACTGGTGGACCAGACCGTCCATGATTGTCTGACCGAAGCCATGGATATCGACGAGTTGGAAAGCCTGGTGGCAGCAATCGAGGCCAATGAAAAGGAACTGGTGGCCAAAGACCTGCGTGAGCCCTCGCCCTTTGCCCAGGAAATCATTAACGCCCGGCCCTATGCCTTTCTCGATGATGCGCCCTTTGAAGAAAGGCGCACCAATGCCATACGTCACCGACGCTGGACTGACCCCGATGAGGCCAGGGACTACAGCCAGCTCGACCCGGAGGCCATCGCCCGGGTAAAAGAAGAGGCCTGGCCCACGGTGACTCGCAGTGAAGAACTCCATGATGCGCTTTTAAGCCTGGCCTTCGTCAATGATGAGGAATTCAAACAGCAGAGCTGGGATGCTTTCATGGTCAGTCTGCAGGCAGAAAACCGGGCCCTGCGGGTGGACAACGGCAGCCAGGGCCTGTGGATTGCCGCCGAGCAGGCAGCCCGTTTCAAAGTGCTGTTTCCCGACTTTGAGCTACCTGACAGTTTGCCCCAGGCCCTGCGTCATTGTGATGAATCAGCGGAAACGGCCATGCGGGAAATCATCCGCTGCCGCCTGGAAGGTTTGGGGCCGGTGACTGCTGCAGAGCTGGCAGCCGCGCTCGGTGTAGAGCTGGCGGCCTGCGATGCGGCACTGATTGCCCTGGAAGTGGAAGGCTTTGCCTTTCAGGGACATTTCACACCCGGCAGCGCCGGGCAGCAGGCGCCTGTGCAGTGGTGTGAACGCCGCTTGCTGCAGCGAATTCACCGTTACACCATCGATGCCCATCGCCGCGCCATCAAGCCGGTTTCCCTGCAAACCTATACTGAGTTTCTGTTTCAGCGTCATCAATTACAGGCGGTCGACAGCGGGCAGGGCAGCGGGGCCAACGGTCTGGATGGACAAACACGTCTGATGTCCTGCTTTGCCCTGCTGGATGGTGTCTCGGTGCCGGCTGTGAGTTGGGAGGCAGATCTCTATCCGGCCCGTATCCGCAATTATGATCCCAACTGGCTGGACATGCTCTGCATCAGTGGCCGGGCCAGTTGGGGGCGCTATTCCCTGCCGCTGGCAAATCGGCGCAATTTGCAACGCAAGCGCAGTGCCGGCCCGGTGCGCAGCACGCCGATCACCCTGAGTCAGCGCAGTAATCTGGATATCTGGCAGGCACTGGCCCGGGAGCAAGGCAGTGAATCACCATCCCTGCAAATGAGTGAACTGGCAAGCAAGGTGGAGCAGGTACTGCAGCAAATGGGCGCCAGTTTCTTCGATGAATTGCTGCGGCACAGTGGTTTGTTGCGAGCCCAGCTGGAGGAAGCACTGGCAGAGCTGGTGAGTCTGGGGCGGGTCAGCAGTGACAGCTTTACCGGGCTGCGGGCCTTGCTGATGTCCAGCAAACACAAACAGCGGGCCCAGCGGCGGCGCGGTGGGCGCGCCATGTTTGGTCTTGAAGATGCTGGTCGCTGGAGTCTGTTGAATACCTTTGAGCAGCAGCAGAATGATCAGGCTGTCGCCGGTAAATCAGCGAATCAGCCGCTGGATGAGGAGCAGCTCAGGCGCCTGCTTGGCATCTATCTGCAACGCTGGGGAGTGCTGAGCCGGGCAGTGATTGACCGTGAGAGTCTGGCGCCGCCCTGGCGCGTTCTGCTACCGGTGCTGCGGCGCATGGAGTTGCAGGGCAGCCTGCGGGGCGGTCGATTTATTGCCGGCATCGGTGGTGAACAATTTGCTGAACAGGAAACAGTGGAGGCGCTGCGCAAACTCAACAGGGAGCAGCAGAACTCAGCCCGGCCTTATTACTGTATTGCCGCTGTGGATCCGGTCAATCTGGTAAACCTGCTTTTACCGGGCCGCAAACTGGCGCGGCTGGCGGGTAATCGGGTTCTCTATCAGGGAGGCATTCCGGTGGCAATGCTGGAGGGCGGCGAAGTGCATTTTCTCAGGAACGTGGCGAGTGAGGAGCAGTGGTCATTGCAGCAGATGCTGCTGAAACGGGTCTATCCGCCTGCCCTGCGCAGCTATATCGGCAAGCATTGATCAAGTCGCCGGGGATCTTGAGCGTTGCCAGTCCGGTTTCAACAGGCATAAAAAATCCCGTCGCCCAAGGCCTGGCCGACGGGATCCTCTACGTATGGGAGCAACAGAACAGCGAACTGTTCTCCTCCAGTTAGTCCAAACCTACTCGAAACTACTCAAACCGGTTGGAATGAATTCGATCAGGCGGAATAACCGGAGGCTCCCCTAATAGATTGACTATTGATGGGATCACCTCCTTTTCATCCAGGGTAGCATCGAATGCCAGGAGGTCCCCCCTGATGGAACCACTAACATATACCTGTGATTTTTATACCCCAGCTTTGCAGCTCTGTAAAGAAAGAATTCCCCAAGGATTGGGCTGCCCAATCCCACCCAATAGCTTGGATTTGCTACAAAAAATCATTGTCAGGAATGAGTACGAGGTCACATTAATATTTAAAGATTTTCGTATTCTGGAAGCCTGTAGCGCCAGGAAGCACTTTAACAATGGAAAGCCTGGTGCGATGCCCTGAGTAGCGTTTTTGTGTCTACTCAAAGCTGTATCAAGGAGGGAAAGGGCAATGATTGAAAGACGAGAACATCGACGGGTCGAAGTCGATTACTGGGCCAGTCTCAAGCATCCTCTGCTTGGCACCATGACCGGAAGCGTCAGGGATCTTTCATTAAGCGGTCTGGCTATTGAACTTGATGAAGACGTGAACTTCTTCGTGATGATGGAGCTGGACGTGCACATTCATGGCGATGGCTGGGACGACACCATGCCGGCATTGGTGGTCCAGGTTGTTCGGGTTAATCAGAGAGAAGTGGCACTTCGCTTCATAGATGAGTCTGAAGACAGCTATGGTATGGGCAGTGAAGCAGAGTTCGGATTTACCCTCGCCGAAACAGATGATATCCAGTTGCGGGCCTGAATCGATCGGGCTCGCTAGCTAGTCAAAACTCAGGAAGTAAACCAGCGACAGATAAAGGACCACCGCCACCATTGCCAGATAGCTGAGAAACCGGAAAGGACTCTCCCGAAAATAATCCCAGCTACTGCGCGCCTCACCCCTCTGCTTGCTTTGCAGATACTGCTCACGTATTCGCACAGCCCGTTGCAGCTGATAGTCATCCAGTAAGTCACGGGCTCTGGAAAAATCCTCATCATTGTTAATCCAGAGGGCTGGCATGGAAATACCCCAGTTGCCCGGCGAGGTTTCGAAATAGCCGATATCATGATCATCCAGCAGCTGCCTTACTTCTTCGGCCTCATCATCGGGGACGTCGCGCAGTCGAAACAGGAGCCTGGACATTTGGGAACACTTCGCAGTGGGTAGTTGGCGGAGGGTGAGGGTGACATTCTTGTCAATCAGGTGCATCCTACCGATACTGTGCCGGGCTGTAAATCAGGCGCGGGCAGAGCATTCAGGCAGTACAGCAAACTGAAAAACAGGATCCGCTTATGGGAGATTTATTGAAAACCTCAGCCGCAGGTATCGCATCGCTGCTGCTGGCTGTTGTGGCAAATCCCGCTTCGGCAGACAGTTCGGTCTGGCGTGTGAGCGAGGGGTCGAGCACCCTGTATCTGGGTGGTACTGTGCATTTGTTGAGGCCGAGTGACTATCCCTTGCCGGAAGAATTTGAAACAGCCTATAACGCCGCCGATGAACTGGTGTTTGAAACCGATCTCAGCTCCATGGGTGATCTGGCGACCCAGGCCCAAATGCTGGCGGAACTGACCTATAACGATGCGAGAACCCTGCAATCGGTACTCAATGAACAAGCCTATGCTGCACTAGAGGAATATACCGCGTCGGTGGGTTTGCCCATCAGCATGATGCAGAAGTTCAAACCAGGCATGGTAATCAGCACCCTGCAGGTGATGCAGTTTCAAAGCATGGGCTTCACCCCGGAAGGGGTGGATGCGTATTTTAATGAGCGCGCCCTGGGTGACGGCAAGGCTCTTGCAGCCCTGGAAACCGTGCAGGAACAGATAGGTTTCCTGGCCGCCATGGGTGAGGGCAACGAAAGCGAATTTATCCTGTTGTCATTGTCAGACCTGGAAGAGTCTGACGCCATGATGGAAGATATGATCAGTGCCTGGCGTGAAGGCAACACCCGACAGCTGTCTGACATGTTCGTCGATGATATGCGTGAGCAGGCACCAGAGATTTATGAATCCCTGCTGCGCAGCCGGAATCTGGCCTGGTTGCCGCAGATAGAGTCCATGCTGGCCGATGCCAATACCGAGTTCGTGCTGGTGGGGGCAGCCCATCTGGTGGGAGAGGACGGACTGTTGGCCATGCTGACAGCGGCAGGCTATGAGGTGGAAAAGCTCTGAGCAAGGGCTGAATCTCTGGCGAAAGGCTCGAAACAGGCATAAAAAAAGGAGACCCAGGGTCTCCTTTTTTGTTGTTGCAATTCCGGGCTGTCAGGAACTGGTTTTGTGGCTCAGGACGATCTGCCTGGGACCACTGGTCGAAGTCTGACCACTGACGCCGGAAGGGATTTGCTGCACCTTGCCACCGGCTTTCAAAAACGCTTCGACATGCTCTTCTAGATCAGCACGGTTGCTGACCGGTGCGTCCTTTTTTGCTTTATTCGCCATAACTACCTTTTCTCGAACGGTCAAAACTCCCCATTATACACGAAGAGGCCTGACCGGGCTATTCAATTGACGGGACTCAGTGTCCGGTCAACGCAGCTTCACCCGTTTAGCGGGCTTTGGAACCAAGGCGTTTGCGCGGGCGAATGAAATAATCCGAATAGTAGTCTTCCGGCAATTCGCCGATCATTTCATCCAGTGATGTTTTGTAAATAACTTTCATCTTGGCCAGCAATTCCAGATCCAGATGGCAGCCATAGTTGCGAACCGTTTCAATGTCCTCCAACTGTTTGCGGGAGATTCCAAGCAGGCGTGCGCCTTCGTTCATGGAATAACCTGCATTGAGGCGCAGCTGGCGAATATTCTTTTTCACGGTAACGGTGATAGGTGAAAACTTTGAAAATTGTGGATGGCTCATAGTGTATATACCCCCGGGGCCGGTCATTCTCGGCCAAGCCCGGTTTTTCCCTCTAATCTTGTGGTCCTGTTAGGTGTATTCGGAACTCCTGGTTCCTGATCATCAGGTGCTACAACAAAAAACACCAGCAAATTCACGGTAGCACAGGGGCCGCCAATTTCTAATGGTTTCTTGAAATTGCCGGGACGCCTCGCTGCTATTTAATAATCTAGTCAATTCAAGCTGCAAATTTCAAAACAGAAACTCACTGGCCGGACTTCAATTTCGCCAGCAGCCTGCCGAAGCTTCTTTTGAGCCAACGTTCCGTCGCGGTTTCACGACTGAAATCGAAATGCATGGCTGCATTATTCATAAAAGGGGCCATGTGCTGCCTGATATAGGTCAAGGCGCCGGCTTCGGAAATGCCCGCCAGGGTATTTTTGTAGTCTGTCAGAATTATCTCATCAAGAAAATGATAGCCGGTCTTACCCATGGCGCCGACGGTACCGGCACTGAGTTGTGTCGCTGTTGCTGCGTGAACCGAAAGAATCCCCAGTACCTCGCTGACAGAGAGGCCCTGCTTTCTGGCAACCAGATTGATCTGGCTCCACAGTGCTTCAAAACGGGGCATCAGATTATTGGAATGCTCAGCCAGGCGGGAAGTGGTTGCGCGCAGTTCATCGGCCAGTTGCTTGATCTCTTCCCGTGAAAGCGGTGGGGTATCGATGGCCGTGGCGCCCTGCCGACCCATATCATGAACAGCCTGGAGTACCTGTTCCAGGGATTCCGGATTGGCGTCTTCAGAAATCACTGCGTTTTCTTTCAGGTAGTGAACCAGTCGATTTAAAAACACCTGACCACCACGGGCGGTATCGGAAGCAATGGCAAACACCCAGACCGGACTCAGGTGCATGGTTAAAAGCCCGGCGGTCTCGAGACTGGTGCCGAGCATCTTGCGCTGAACGAAACGTTCCTTGAGTTCCTGATCGCTATGTTCTGCTTCGACACCGGCGATGTTGCGAATCAAAAAGGCCTGAAACATGCCCAGAGTGAAACGATAACTACTGGTACTTTGCAGGGCGGTTGGAAGCAGGGTTTGACTCAGCAGCATGGTGGAGCCGCCAATCAGGGCACTCAAGGCCCGGGCGCTGCGCTCCGGAAAGGACAATCCCAGGCGCAGATAGCGACTGAGCCGATCGGTATAGCTTTGCCTGGACTCATGCAGTGCTGGCAGTTGCGGTAAAGTGACCGGGGCCTGATCGGCTTCGGGGTCCCCGGGTCGTTCAGTGCTCATAAGAGTGTGTCCACAGCAAGGGTCAACTATCGCTATTGTCTTGCTTGTTGCTGGCCGCTTCCAGAACCACCGGCAGAACTTTGCGATTCACCACAACTTCATAATAACTTTCGCTGCTGTGGGGGTCTTCATGGATATTGTCATCTTTCCACAATCCAATCTTTCCCTCCCGGATCACCAGATCTTTTTTGCGACCCTTGGCATCCGGGTACTGACCCACATGGAACAGGTAGCTGTCATTGTTCAGTTTCATCCGCAGACTTTTGAGGTTAATCTCTTTCTGCAGTTTGGCAAAGGCTGCATCATCGAGATTAATGCCATTGACGTTATAGCGCAGGTAGTGCTGGCCTTTTTCGCCCTTCTGACTGTCACCTTCAGCTATTCTCAGCACGTCGACATTAAACAGGCCCTTCTTGAGCGCTGCGCGGAGATTCCAGGAACAGCCTGACATCCGGTCAGCCAGGCCGATGGCGCCTGAAATCATGATGGGGTGATCACCATCATAAAGAAAGCGCGGGGCTTCATCGGAATAGCAGATACCCACACCCAGTTCCAGCAAGGGCAGACCCATCTGTGTGGAGTAGCGATTATTGGAACTTGTAATCTTGATCATATCCCGGGCATAACCGCAGGCGCGGGCGACGGAGTACCATTGCTGTGGTGCATTCTCGTGTTCGAGAAAACTGAGAATAATGGCATCCCCCTCGATAAAAACCTTGTTGGCACCATAGGTCTCAAGAATCTTGTTGATGGGATTGAAAAAGCGCATGCTGAAATAGGAAGCAGGGTTGAGGCCCTTGGCCTGCAACTCGTCGGTGACGGTGGTGGAGCCCCGGACATCTGCCTTGAGAATGGTGTGGTGGCAGATACGGGCATCGTCCTGCTCTATCTCGTTACTGGTGGGCAACTGGTAGAGTGTGCCGGCAGATCTCGACAGTCGGATATCATCCTCGGTAGTGAGTATGCTGATCCGGTTGAAGGAGCGGTGGGCAAAGCGGAAAAATTTCAGTTTGCGGCGGTAGGAAGACACATCCTGAAGCAGGCCCAGTATGTCTTCGCTATTGGCGCGGGCCACTTTCTCTTCAATGTCGCTGCGCAAATTCTCGAGGGTACGAACCTGCTCTACATTCAGGCTATTGCCCTGATTAAGCCCTTCAGTAAGTTTGTCGAGGTTTATCTGGCCCGAAAGATACTGGCACAGTGCTTTGAGATCCAGATGTTCGGTAATGGCACTGCTCAAATTACGTCGCATGTAGTGGGAAGCCAGCATCTGTGACAAGCGCTTCTCCTTTTTTAGCAGACGCGCGAAGGCAGTTAACAATTTTCCTTGGGTCCTGATCTCCCGCTTGACCGTCCAGCGCTCCCTGAAATTCAGATCCTTGCGTACTTCGCCGTACCACTGTTGACTGACCCTGGAGTCAAACAGCCTGGCCACGGTGGCCGGCTCATCAAACCAGCAGAAGTTTTCACTGATCTCTGACTTGCTGTCGTGGGCTGGACCCAGAAAGGGTTGGGTCAGCAGCAACCCGCCCAGTTCATCGTGAATCTCACTGGCGGAAGTTTCCTTGTTTCTATCGCTTTTAACAGCGCTGATTTGCAGGCCTTTGAGGCGCTTGTTAAAAAGCTGTTCGAGTTTGTCATTGATACTGATGAAACCCTGGTCATCAGTGCTGGAGCTGAACATGGAGAATTCATTGATCAGCAGGGGCAGGGCACTGAGTTCAGAAACATAGAGCAATGGATTCAGCAGGGCTTCGGTAACCAGGCTGCTGTGCTGATCCTGGTACTGTTCACGAATGGCCTTGAGCTGTCTCTCCTCGACTTTCGCCAGCTGGCCGAACAGGGTCCTGTTCACACTGTACAAAATGGCATCGTAATTCTTGCGTAGCCAGAACAGCCGCTGCTGGGTAGCCAGGGCTTCCGACGAGCCCTTGTTGCGGTGTTCGGCCAGGCGGGCGGACACCTGACGAATTTCATTGTCCAACCTGGCCCTCACAGTCATCAGCAGGTACTTGATAGGGGCAAACTGCAGCAGATAGATTTCCTGGTTGGTCAGATCTGTTTGCACCCGATGTACCAGTACTGTCATCAGATCAAGATACTTTTCCCGGAATTTGTCATACAGCTTGGAGTTGTCCCACTGCTTGGGTCTGGGTACGGCAAGTTGGGAAACCAGTAATTGGGCCAGTTTGCGGGTGTCGGAGGTAAAGCGGCGACTGAGGCGAACATCGATATGATAGTTATCGATGCCCCGTGACAGGGAGTCACTGGAAATATGCAGCGAGAATTCCTGCTCGGTATTTTCAAACAAACTGCGTTCTTTAGAGGAAGTCATCGGGAGCGTTTGCCATTGCTTATTGTTGTTCTACTCCCAATACGGAGCCGTTAAAGCTTGAACTGTATCGCAGTATTGGAATCTGAACTGAAGATACCAGAAATGAACCGCTAATTTGTGACCACTGGCACATTATACAGAAAATACTTATAAATCAGCAGCTTGAGAATTAGCTGCCGGAAGTTTTGATTTTGGGAAGGGCTACCAGAACTGGGGCCAGCTCGGCAGATCTACTACAAGATATTGGGTTTATTCCGGCACATTGCCTGCAGGCGAGATATTGCGGGAAAAATCCCGCATAAAAAGCTTGGCCAGCCGCAGTATTTTGCGGTGCCGGAAATAGCCAGGCAGGGCGGCGCCGGTGTTGATGAATTCTGTATGCAGTTGCAGGTCGATACTGTCAGCTTGCTGGCTTTGGTTTTGTTGATCCTTTTGCCGCTCCTTTTGTTGGTCCTTGAGCTGAAAACTCAATCCGCAGCGCAAGCCCCTGTCGTTGATTTCGAAATCCAGCCTGCGCTCAGGTTCCCAGTAAAGGATTTCCCAGGTCTGATGTTCACCCCGATAGTTCAGTTGCAGTTTGCTGCCGCGGCCAGCCTGGCCACTATCCAGTTGTTGCAGGGACCGGATTCCGCTAAACCAGGTTGGCCAGCGCTCAAATTCGCTGAGCTGCTTCCAGACCAGTGAGGCACAATCAGGCCGGGGACCGAGGCACAGGCTGAAAAAGGCTTGCTCGACCCCAGCCTGGTCTGATTGCGGATTGACAGTCTCAAGATTCATGCCTTGGCCCTGAAGCTTTTGCAAATGATCATCGGCTTGAGCCAGTATTCCGTCAGGCAGCCTTGCCAGGGCCGGATTGCAGACCCCGATTGTGGGCGCAGGGCTGGCAGGCCAGCGAGGTCCTGATATGCTATTGTAAGACTCAAATCGTGGGGGCCATAGCCTGCCGCAGTTTGCCGATTTCCAGTCGGCTGAATCTGGCACGGGCCGGGCTCAGCCGAGCAGACCATTGGCCAGGCCGTCTACACCCGCATTGCCCATGAATACCGACAATAAGAGAGACAATATCATGAATCCAGAAGATGAAGGTCGACGCAAGGTCCTGAAGGGTGCCCTGGGCACCGGTGTATTGGCGGCAGTATCGTCGCCGGGTTTTATTCTGCCAGCCCTGGCCCAGGGAGAGCGCCTGGTTCCCTTTACGGATGTGCCGGACACGTTTCAGGTGCGCGACGTGCGCCCCAATTCGACCCATTACCTGGATACCCGCGAGATCGACAGCTTCCTGACCGACAATGACGACTTCTATCTGGTCCAGCACTATGGCCAGCCCGAGATCGACAATGCCGACTGGCGATTGCGGATCACCGGCATGGTGGACAATGAGATTGAGCTGTCACTGGCTGATCTCATGGGTCGGCAGGCCCGGGAAGAAATCGTTGGCTTTGAATGTGGCGGCAACGGTCAGCGTCTGTTTCACGGCTTGATTGGCAATGCCAATTGGCGAGGTACGTCCCTGGCTTCACTGTTGCGTGAAGCCGGTATTCAGGAAGGTGCCAAGGAGGTGGTCTTTTTTGGCGCCGATGTTGCCACCGAGGAGATTCGCGGTCGGGAGGTGGACAAGGCCTTCGCTCGCAGCCTGTCTGTGCCCGACGCCATGCGCGAGGACAACATGCTGGCCTGGGCCATGAATGGTGAACCTTTACCCCATTATCACGGCAAGCCGGTGCGTCTGCTGGTGCCAGGCTGGTATGGCGTCGCCAACGTCAAATGGCTGACCCAGATCCATGTGCAGGATACCCGCTATATGGGTCGCTTCATGGGGCGGGACTATGTGACCCTGAAGAAGGAAAATGTCGGCGGTGTGGAGCGCTGGGTGGAAAACTCGGTGACCACCATGAACCTCAAATCGGCAGTCATTCGGGTGACCGAACTGGGTGGCAACTACCGCATCACCGGATTCGCCCTGAACGATGGCACCGAACTGGACCGGGTGGAAATCAGCATCGACGGTGGCCCCTGGCAGCGAGCGCAAATGGATCCCAACAATAGCCGCTATTCCTGGAAGCTCTTTCATCTGGATTGGGACGATCCTGCCCCCGGTGAACACAGCATTGTCTCCCGCGTCATTGATGTGGACGGCAATGTGCAGGCCACCCAGGACGAGTTGCCTGAGAAGGTCAGTTACTGGGAAGACTTCGGCCAGTTCACCCGCACCGTCCGTGTCTAGGCACTGAGGCCGTCAAGCAGTAAAGGGCGTCTTGGCTGAGGAACAGGAATCTGCCATTGCCGGGTTTATCATTACCCGGCAGTGGCAGGAAAGCGATCGGGGTATACTCCTCAGCTTCTGGCTCGCCACCAAGCGTGGGCCATTGCGCCTGCAGATTGATGCCCAGGAAGCAGTCTGCTTTGTCCCCAGCCAGCATCGCCAGCGTGTTCAGCAGCAACTGCAGCAACTTGGCAATTGGCGCTCCCGGCCCAGCAGTCTCAAGGACTTTTCCCGACAGCCGGTAGATACCCTGTATTTCAGCAGCCGGCGGCAATTGCTGGAGGCATGTGATCGCCTGCGACAGGCCGGCATTGCGGTGCTGGAAGCAGACATCAAACCCACCGACCGCTTCCTGATGGAGCGATTCATCACCGGAGGTGTGCAGCTCAGCGCTGCCTTGAGGCAGCGCAAGGGCTATCTGGAGGCCAGCAACGCCCGCCTTAAAGCGCTCGAGTACCGGCCCCGACTCAAAGCCCTGTCTATCGATATCGAAACCGATCTCTATGCCAGTCAGCTGTATTCCATCGCCTGTTTCGCCGATGGCCTGGCCCGTGTCTGTATGATCGCGCCCGAGCCCGAAGCCGGCAGCAGCCAGACCCTGAAAGATGAGCAGGGTGAAAGCTTCAGGCTCGACTACTATGCCAATGAGGCAGAGCTGCTACAGGCCTTTGTGGAACTGGTGGCCGACTATGATCCGGACCTGATCATGGGCTGGAATGTAGTGAACTTCGATCTGCGCTGTCTGCAGGATTTCGCCGACCGGGCCGGCATGAGTCTGCCCCTTGGGCGGGCGGGGCAGAAAATGCAGTGGCGGCAGGCCCGGGATAACAAGGATCGCCATTATGTCCTGATCCCGGGTCGGGCGGTGCTGGATGGCATCGAGTTATTGCGCTCGGCCACCTACAGTTTTGAAAGTTTCTCGCTGGAAACTGTGTCCAGGCAATTGCTGAACCGGGGCAAACTGGTGGAGGATGTGGATCAGCGGGGCCATGAAATTACTGAACAGTTCCAGCAGGACAAACCGGCCCTGGCAGCCTATAACCTGGAAGACTGTCGTCTGGTCTGGGATATCTTTCAGCAGGAGAATCTGCTGGAGTTTGCGGTCGAGCGCAGCCTGCTCACCGGGTTGGAGCTGGACCGTTATGGTGGATCGGTGGCAGCCCTGGATTTTCTTTACCTGCCCAGACTGCATCGCCAGGGATATGTGGCGCCGGCCATTGGCCAACAGCAGAGTGACAATATCAGCCCCGGTGGTTATGTCATGCAGTCTATCCCCGGTATCCATGACAATGTGGCGGTCCTGGATTTCAAGAGCCTGTATCCCAGCATCATCCGCACCTTCAGGGTTGATCCTCTGGCTCTGGTTCGGGGACTGCAGTCTGACGACGCAATACCCGGTTATGACGGCGGCGTTTTCGCCAGGGAAGAAGCTATTCTGCCAGGCCTGATTGAGACTCTGTGGGCAGCACGGGATCGGGCCAAGCAACAGCACAATCAGGAATTGTCCCAGGCCATCAAGATCATCATGAATTCCTTTTATGGTGTACTTGGCACCCGCGCCTGCCGATTCCTTGATGCAAGACTGGTCAGTTCCATCACCAAACGTGGTCATCAGATCATCATTGAAAGCAAACAACAGATAGAGAAGCAGGGCTATCAGGTCATCTACGGAGATACAGATTCGGTATTTGTCCTCATCGGTAGCGATAAAGCCGATTCCACAGAAGCCACAGAAGCCATCGCCCGCAAGCTGGCCGACAGCCTGAATCAGTACTGGCAGGACAAACTGGCAACTGACTATCAGTTAGAGAGCTTTCTGGAGATGGAATTTGAAACCCTCTATACCCGCTTTCTGATGCCTACTATTCGCGGTTCCGATGCCGGCAGCAAGAAGCGCTATGCCGGCATGACCAGCGATGGCGCCTTGCTGTTCAAGGGGCTTGAATCGGTGCGCAGCGACTGGTCCCTGCTGGCCCGGCAATTCCAGCAGCGCCTGTATGAGAAAATCTTTACCGGCCAGGAGTATCGAAGCTATATCCAGGGTCTGGTGCAGGACTTGCGAGCCGGAAAATTCGAGGCTGAACTGGTACTGCGCAAGCGCCTGCGCCGCAAACTGCAGGATTATGTGAAAAATGTTCCGCCTCATGTGCAGGCGGCCCGCAAGGCCGAGGCGATCCGGCGTGAAAGGGGCCTGCCCGGTTTGTATGAGTCCGGAGGTTGGATAGAATACCTGATGACCAGTAGCGGACCCGAACCACGTCAGTACCGGCAATCAGCCATCGACTATGATTTCTATATTGAGAAACAGCTGGCACCCATCGCCGATGCTATTCTGATCTTTGAAGGCCAGTCGATGGAGAAGGTGTTGACGCAACAGATTGGTCTGTTCTGAAGAAACCATTGCCTGTCAGCCAGCAAGCTGCCGGAATCGCCAATCGCCACAGGAGGCAAAAGTAGTATGACAACGTATCTGGTACTGACAGTAATCGGGGACGACAAGCCCGGTCTGGTGGAATCCCTGTCCCAGGTTGTGGCTGACCATGGCGGCAACTGGCAGGAAAGCAGCATGTCACAACTGGCTGGCAAATTTGCCGGTATTCTCAGGGTCAGTGTCAGCGATGAGCGGGCCGATGAGCTTGTCAAAGCACTGGGCCAGCTGGATGACCGTTTGAAGCTGGTAATCGAGCGTGTCGATGAAGACGAGCAGGCGGCCGCAGCTACTGCCGTGTCTCTGTCCCTGGTGGGCAATGACAGGCCTGGTATCGTGCGCGAAATCTCCCATGTGCTGGCCTCACTGGGCGTCAATGTTGAGCAACTGAGTACCGAATGCGCCCCGGCACCCATGAGCAGTGAAATATTGTTCAAGGCAAAAGCCAGTCTGCAGACACCCGCTGGCCTGGAACTGGAAAGGCTGCAGCAGGCACTGGAAAACCTGGCCGATGATCTGATGGTGGAACTGGGCAAGCCCGATTGAGAGACGCGGGGTTTCAGGCCCGGGACAGGGCTCCCAGGTTTTGCTGAATCTGCTGCAGATGCTCGATCAGATTGGTCAGCAAATTGATGCACTCAACAATCTCGAATTCCGCCGCCATGGCAGCCTCTGGTGATTGCGGCGCCTGAATATCACTGTACAGCAATACCAGACATTCCTTGCTGGCCGCCAGGTTCGGATAGAACAATGCCTCAAAATCGGCTGACAACTGCACCAGCAGGGTATCCAGGCTACGGTCTTCAAAGCCAGGCTCACCCAACAACAACTCTTCAATACTGGCCAGTTGACTGACCACAACATTCTGACTGCTGCGGCTGTAGGGCGCATGAATGCTGTCATGGTAGTCACCATTGAGCAGCGGATAGAGCGAACGCACCAGAAATTCTTCGCTCAGCAGGCTGGTAACAGCGCCCAGTGCCTGGCTGAGAAGCAGCGTCGGCGATACATCGGCCAGGGCGGCCTGTCTCTGGACCATGGCCTGGGAGAAGAGTTCGCGATTCTGCTGAAAATCCGCATACAATATATCCACCAGCAGTTTCAGATAGCGCCTTCGTCTGTTATTGGGTAATTGCTCCCGTGACAGACCGTCCTCCAGCTGCTGCTGGCTGAGATTGTTGCTGGCGGCAAAGGCTGACGCCGACCGGGGCTGCGTTGGATCGGCGCCCCAGAGCAGAAACTCCAGCACATGAAAGCCAAGGGCGGCCTCCGACAGATCGAACTGGCCATGGATCTGCCGCAGACTTTCTGCGGTCAGCAACACAGTCATGTCATTGACAATGCCGCTGCCCGCGAAGTCCGGTACCGAATCGACATAGCCGGGCAGAATGGGCCAATGGTTAATGCTGTAGTCCAGCGCCTGTAGCTGCAGGCTTAGCTCGGCGCTGGCAAATTGTCCGGCATGGTATTGATGCAGCAGGCGCCGTTCATAGGCAGAGTGGGCGGTCAGCCAGGCCTGTCGGGCCGCGTCCAGATTGGCCTCGCTACTGTTTGCCAGCAGTGCATCAATGGCTTGCCGCAGTGAGGCGATGGCCTGATCGGCTTCACTGTAGTCCTGTTGAGCCTGGCGCAGATAGTCGGCACTCAGCTCCCGGATGCGTGCCTGCTGGACATTGTTCAGCAGGCTGGCAGTCTCCATGCCAAACTGTTCGGTATGGCCGGGGGTGGCAGGTTCCGGCCTGTCGGATTCAGAGCAGCGCCACAGGCCTAGTGCCAGGGGCAGCAGTAGCGCCTGCAACAGATATCGCTTCACAGTGCCGGTGCTTTTCATGCTCTCAGCTCATCTCCTCAGCCCATATCACCGATCATGTCCTAAGGCTGATTCGTTTCCAGTTGCGGTCGCAGGCGATCTGTTCGAGTTTTTCGTCGGCATCCACGGCAATGGCTTCGCTGACTTTTTCCAGCAGCGGCAGGTCATTGCTGGAATCACTGTAGAAGATACTGTTCTGCAGGCTCAGTCCGTCCTCCTCGGCCAGGGCGGAGGCGGCCAGCCAGTCCTGCAGGCGGGTGACCTTGCCCTGTTGATAGCAGGGTGTGCCCTTGATGCGCCCGGTAGCCCGCCCGTCTTCATAGTGCAGGTCGGTGGCGATCAGCAGGTCCGCGCCATAGGCAGCGGCAATGGGACTGGTGAGAAAGGAATTGGTGGCGGTGATTATCAGGCAATAATCACCGGCATTCCTGTGGCTATCGAACAGTTCAATGGAAGCCGGGCTCATCAGGCCACGAATCTTGCTGTCAAAATACTCTTCCCGCAGCTGGCACTGTTCGGCGGCCGACAGCATCACCACCGGCCCCATGGTGAAAGCGACATAAGCGTCTATATCCAGCCTGGCCTCGACATAACTCTGATAGAAAGCATCATTGCTGGCGCGGTGCTTTTCGGCATCCACCAGGCCCTTGTCGATGAGAAATTCACCCCAGGCATGATCGCTGTCGCCTGCCAGCAGGGTATTGTCGAGGTCAAACAGTGCAAGTTTTCGGGACATGGAAGTACTTCTGTCAAAAAGCCCCATTATAGCCTACTGCGGGTGGGGGAATTTCAGGCTTGTGGGCCTGATACCCCGGCAGGGCACCCGAAGGCTGCCAACGGGGTCTGGCGAGAGAAATACCTGAATCGGTCGAATACTTTCTATCTTATTGATTATTCGAAATAAATGATCTATTCGACGGCTCCGCCCAAAGTCTTCGCGCATGGCGCCGGGAAACAATTCTGGGGTATATTTGTCTAACCAATTCAGTTGATAGAAAGAAATGATTGATTCAGAGGGCTACCGACCGAATGTCGGCATAGTGATCTGCAATACGCAGGGCGAATTGCTATGGGCCAAACGGATCGGGCAGAAGGCCTGGCAGTTTCCCCAGGGCGGTATCAAGGTCAATGAGTCTCTTGAGGACGCCTTGTACCGGGAGCTGGATGAAGAGGTTGGTCTGGGCCCGGACGATGTTCGGGTATTACACAAGACCAGTGACTGGCTGCATTACCGCCTGCCGGAAAATTATATCCGCTATCATCGTGATCCACTGTGTATCGGGCAAAAACAGAAGTGGTTTCTGCTCAGCCTGGAGAGCGATGACAGCAAAGTTGAACTGAGCAAGTCCGGTGTGCCGGAATTCGATGACTGGCGTTGGGTGAACTACTGGTACCCTGTCGAACAGGTGATTGAATTCAAGCGTGACGTGTACCGCCGGGCCCTGGAAGAAATGGCAGATCCGCTAAAAGAGTACGTTAAAAAATTATAAAAGATCTGGCACAAGCCTGAAGATAGTCCCGGTTTCCTTTTCGATGTGCAGCTTGCACTTGTTCGGATACTGAACGAGTACCGCCGTCGTGGGCGCCGGGATTCCCTTTAGCGCCATGAAGCACAGGCTGCTGGCCTGGCAATCAAGTCTGAGAGAAGAGCATGCTAGAACAACTGCGCAGCATTGTTCAGGAAGTCAACGCGGCCCGAGACCTGCAGTCGGCTCTGGACATAATTGTCGGCCGGGTCCGCAAAACCCTCGGCACGCAGGTGTGTTCCATCTTTCTTTTCGACAAGGACATCAACAGCCATGTGTTAATGGCCTCCGAGGGCCTGCGCCAGGAATCCATCGGTCATGTCAGCCTGGAAGTCGGTGAGGGGCTGGTTGGCCTGGTAGCCAAGCACGCCGAGCCAATCAATTTGCAGGATGCCTCGCTGCATCCCAGTTTCCATTACTTGCAGGAAACCGGGGAAGAAGAATTCCATGCCTTTCTGGGTGTGCCCATTATTCATCACCGGGCAGTGCTTGGCGTGCTGGTGGTTCAGCATGAAGAAAAACGCCGCTTCGACGAGGCGGAGGAAGCTTTCCTGGTCACGCTTTCTGCCCAGCTTGCCGCAGTCATCGCCCATGCTGAAGCCACCGGTGCTATCGAGGGTGTCAGCCCCTCCGGTCACAAGACCTCGGATACTGCCTTTGCCGGCGTATCTGGCTCCTCTGGCGTTGCCATCGGCAAGGTGGTAGTGGTTTTTCCCCACGCCGACCTGAGCCAGATACCCGACCGGCCAGCCGCTGATATCGATCAGGAGATCAAGTACTTTAAAACCGCTCTGGATGCCGTGCGCCATGACATCGGCGAGTTGCATGGCAAGTTGGCCGGTCGGGTTGCCGAGGAAGAGCGCCAGCTTTTCGACGCCTATCTGCATATGCTGGACGATTCGGCACTGGGCAATGAAGTCGTGGAGCGCATCCGTCAGGGCCACTGGGCCCAGGGCGCCCTTGCCTGGGTCGCCAATGAACATGTGCGGCGTTTTGAGTCCATGAATGATGATTACCTCAGTGAGCGGGCAGTTGATATCAAGGAACTCTGTTCACGGGTCCTGTTCTATCTGCAGGACAGGGGCAAGGTGGAAACCGTATATAACGACGATACCATTCTGGTCAGCGAAGAGCTTACCGCTGCCATGCTGGCCGAGGTTCCAAAGGACAAACTCAAGGGTCTGGTCTCAGTGAAGGGGTCAGGTAACTCACATGTAGCGATTCTGGCGCGGACCATGGGCATTCCCACGGTCATGGGCGTGCTCGATCTGCCCTTCAGTCAGCTCGATGGCAGGGAAGTCATCGTCGATGGCTACAAAGGTGAAGTCATTTCAAATCCATCCGATGAGCTGCGGGAACGTTATCTCAGCACCATCAAGGAGCAGGATGAACTGATCGCCGGTCTTGAAAATCTCAAGGATGAGGTCTGTCAGACTGCCGATGAACACCGGGTTCATCTCTGGGTCAATACCGGTCTGATGTCTGATGTGATGCATTCCATCGATCAGGGCGCCGAGGGTATTGGTCTGTTCCGTACCGAAGTGCCTTTCCTGCTGGCGGAACGCTTTCCCTCGGAGCAGGAACAAACAGCCATTTACCGGGAACAGCTGCAGGCCTTTGCGCCCAAGGTTGTCACCATGCGCACACTCGATATCGGTGGCGACAAGGCCTTGTCCTATTTTCCCATTGATGAAGCGAACCCCTTTCTCGGCTGGCGCGGTATCAGGGTGACACTTGACCATCCGGAGATTTTCATGGCCCAGGTACGAGCCATGTTACGGGCCAGCATAGGCCTTGAGAATTTGCAGATCATGCTGCCCATGATCAGCAATATCTACGAAGTAAGCTCGGCCCTGCAATTGATCAAGCGAGCCCACCGGGAATTGTTGCAGGAAGGGCTGGATGTGCGCTTCCCGCCAATTGGTGTGATGATCGAATTACCCGCTGCGGTTTACCAGACCCGGGCACTGGCCAGGCTGGTGGATTTTGTTTCGGTGGGCAGTAATGACCTCACCCAGTATCTGCTGGCGGTGGATCGCAATAATCCCCGGGTAGCCCATCTCTACAGTGCCTTTCATCCGGCGGTACTGAATGCGCTCTATCAGGTGGTCAGCCAGGCTCAGGAAGAGGGCAAGCCGGTGAGTATTTGCGGTGAGATGGCTGGCGATCCGGGCGCCGCAGTATTGCTGGTGGCCATGGGCTTCGATGTGTTGTCCATGAATGCCATGACCCTGCTGAAAGTGAAATCGGTTATCCGTTCCATCTCTCTTGATGCAGCCCAGGATTTACTGGATCAGGTCATGCAAATGGACGACGCCCAGACCATTCGCAGCGCCGTGGACCTGGCGCTTTACAATGCCGGTGTCGACCGCCTGCTGCGCTCTTCCCGTACCAACTAGTTGCAGCCGGGACTCAATCGGGCAAGCAGTCTTCTCTTTGCAAACGATAAAGCACGTGCTCGGACAAGGGGCTGTCCGGTGACAGGCGTGGATGGAGAAAAGTCTCCGGGCAGGCACGCATACCGAGCCTGATCATCACGGCAATGGAGCGGCTGTTTTGACAGGCAGTGAAGGAATACAGCTCTGACAGCGCCAGGCGGGTAAAGGCGAAGTCCAGGGCGGCTCTGGCGGCTTCGCTGGCCAGACCCTGACCCCAGGCACTGCGGGCCAGGCGCCAGCCGATTTCCACTGCAGATTCACCCTTTGACAAAAAGGGCATGTCGCTGAAATTCTGCAAACCGGTGAAACCAATAAAGGCGCCGTCGCTCTTGCGTTCCAGCGCCCACAGGCCCCAGCCCTGCTCGAGAATCTGCCGGCCCAGTTTTTCTGCCAGCTTATTGCTTTCGGTGGCCGACAGTGTGGCCGGGAAATGCGCCATCACTTCAGCATCGGCGTTGAGGGCGGCAAAGGCGGGCAGATCAGACTGTTGCCACTGTCGCAGTATAAGACGCTCGGTGTCCAGTTCAGTGGCAGCGCTCATGACATGACAGGATCGGGCAATCAGTCGTCAAAAAATTCGACGATGCCGCTATCAAGATCATATTCAGCACCGACGATTTTTAATCCGTCATTCTCAATCAGTTGCTCAAGAATTTCGGAGCCATGTTGCAATTGACGGACTGAGGCATCGATATTGGCGCGGACGGCTGCCTTATACAGTGCCTCCGGATCATAGGCTGAGCCATCAAGCAGTGGTTCGATATGCGGACTGATACGGCTGACGATGGAATGGAGGTTCGGAGAGCGTTGTTCCGAAGGCTGCTGCAGTTGCTTGATGGAAGCACCGACGGCGCCACAACGACTGTGACCCATGACCACTACCAGACGGGTTCCGAATTGTTCAGCGGCGAATTCGATACTGCCAATCTGGGAAGGTGCGACAATATTACCCGCCACCCGGATGACAAACAGATCCCCCAGGCCTTGTTGAAAAACAAGTTCGGCCGGAGCGCGTGAATCAGAGCATCCCAAAATTATGGCAAAGGGGCTCTGGGTATCTGCCAGCTCACTGCGGCGCTGCGCATCCATTTCAATGCGAACCTGGTTCTGCTCAACGAAATCGCGATTGCCCTGTTTGAGACGGGCCAGTGCCTGGTCAGCATCAATCATGATGATGGCCAATGGGTCCTTCCGTGAACAGGTAGTCTTTCAATTCGTCATTCAGCACCGGATCACGGCGGCGTATCCACTCCAGCACCATGGCGGCGTGTTCCTTTTCTTCATCGCGATTGTGAATCAGGATTTTCTTTAATTCCTCATCCTTGCAGGCATCGACGCGCTGGTTGTACCAGTCTACTGCTTCCAGCTCTTCCATCAGGGAAGTGATGGCACGGTGCATGTCCCGTGTTTCATCGCTGAGTTCTTCAATGGGTTCATGATAGCCTTCATTCGCCATGGTGCTCTCCTCTGTCAGGGCCGGTTTTCAACAATTCTATGTGAATACCGGGGTTAATGCGATGCAGTCTGAGGCCTGGCCGGCAACTGGAAAAAGTGACAGCTTTGCAGCTCTGCCTGCTCATTGAAATTACGCTCGCCAAAGCGATGTTGCCCATCGGCTGCCAGAATCAGCCCCGTGGAGCAGCGGGTGCCATAGAGCCGTTCGGGGTTGTGAATAAAGGCCGAAGACAGCTTGCGCTCCAACTCCAGTGGCACGCCGGTATCCGGCAGTTCGGAATCGGCGGCCCGCTTTCGGTCTGAGAGCAGGCCGAGCAGGGCATCGCTGCTGAGTTTGTCAGGCTCTGCCAGCAGCTTCTGCAGACGCTGGCGCGCGGCATTCACCTTGGGCCAGTCGCTATTGAGCTCGCCATTGGACAGACCGTAAAGACCCGGTTCCAGGGTTTCAATCCGGTCGAGCAAATTGTTGGCATAGACCATCTCAAGGCCATCGCTGACCAGCAGATTAAAACCGGCAAAATCGCCAAAGTGGCTGCGCAGTTGCTGACAAAACTCAGCCGGGGAACTATCGCAGGCCAGGAATTCACGGGTCAGGTCGCCGCGTGAGCGAGGACGTAACTCCGGCTGGGAGGGGTCACGAATATTGGTGGCGGCAGCAAAGCGTCCCTGGCGGGTGATTCCCAGCCAGGTGCCATTAGCAATCAGGTCACGACCCGCCAGAATCTGCGGGTGATCCTCCTGCCAGAAGGCCGCTTCCGCTGTCGGGCGCGTGTAGAACTCATCCCGATTGGCGCTGAGGACCAGGGGAAACCCGGGCAGTAGCTGGTGGGCAAAAACGATAAGACACATCACGGCAATGTTAGCCTGTCGCGAGTCGCCAGAGAAGTCGCTTGCCGGACTTTGCTGCTGACTACCGCAGCCCTGTTGTCGGTAAGCTGCCAATAGACTTCGACATGACTTTCCTTATACTGGGCCACAGAATTTTTTACTGTCAGGATCAGGCTTTCATGTTGACCTACCCCGATATAGATCCCGTTGCCTTTGCCATCGGCCCCCTGACCGTGCATTGGTACGGCATCATGTATATCGTCGCCTTTGGCGGTGCCTGGGCGCTGGCCAGCTATCGGGGCAAGCGAAGCGAGCTGCCCTGGAGCAGTGAACAGGTATCAGACCTGGTTTTCTATGGTGCCCTGGGCGCCGTGCTGGGCGGCCGTTTCGGTTCTGTGATCTTCTACAATTTCGATCGTTTCCTGGCCGACCCCCTGTGGCTGCTGCGGGTCTGGGAAGGTGGCATGTCCTTCCATGGCGGCTTCCTGGGTGTGTTGCTGGCCATGTACCTCTATAGCCGCTCCATCAAGCGGGATTTCTGGTCTACCATGGATTTTATTGCCCCCATGGTGCCCTTTGGTCTGGGTGCCGGGCGGATTGGCAATTTTATCGGTGGTGAGCTCTGGGGCCGGCCCACAGAGATGCCCTGGGGCATGGTATTTCCCCATGTCGACAGCCTGGCCAGACATCCCTCGCAACTTTATCAGGCCCTGCTGGAGGGACTGTTGCTGTTCACCATCGTTTGGCTGTTTTCCGCCAAACCCAGGCCCCGGCTGGCGGTTTCCGGCCTGTTCGCCCTGTGCTATGGCAGCTTCCGCTTCTTTGTGGAGTTTTTCCGCCAACCGGATGAGCAACTCGGTTTTATTGCCTTCAATTGGCTCACAATGGGACAATTGCTGTCCTTGCCAATGATTATTGCGGGTGCTGTGTTTCTGGGCCTTGCCTACAACAATCAGGGGCGCTTCAGTTTCAATCGATCCTGAACCGAATCCACTCAACGAGAGACCGACTGACGTTATGCATCAATACCTGGCACTTTGCCAACGCATCATTGACGAAGGAGTCTGGGTAGAGAACGAGCGTACCGGCAAGAAATGCCTGACGGTCATCAATGCCGACCTCGAATACGATGTGGCCGGTAACCAGTTTCCCATCATTACCACCCGCAAAAGCTACTGGAAAGCCGCCATCGCCGAGCTGTTGGGCTATTTGCGAGGCTATGACAACGCTGCCGATTTTCGGGCGCTGGGTACCAAAAGCTGGGATGCCAATGCCAATCTCAATGAGGCCTGGCTGGCCAATCCTGTGCGCAAAGGCGAGGATGACATGGGTCGGGTCTATGGTGTGCAGGGTCGACGCTGGCGCAAGCCCGACGGCAGCAGCCTGGATCAGTTGCGCAAGATCGTCGACAACCTCGACAAGGGCCTCGATGATCGCGGTGAGATTCTGACTTTCTATAACCCCGGCGAGTTTGAACTGGGTTGCCTCAGGCCCTGTATGCACACCCATAATTTCTCCCTGCTGGGAGACACGCTCTATCTCACCAGCTATCAGCGTAGTTGTGATGTACCCCTGGGGCTGAACTTCAATCAGATTCAGGTGTTCACCCTGTTGGCACTGATGGCACAGATTACCGGCAAGCAGGCAGGCACCGCATACCACAAGGTGGTCAATGCCCATATCTATGAAGACCAGCTGGAGCTGATGCGTTCGGTGCAATTGCAGCGGGATCCTTTTGATCCGCCGCAGTTGCATATCAACCCCGACATCAAGTCACTGGAAGATCTCGAAACCTGGGTGAGCCTGGATGACTTCAGAGTCGAGGGTTATCAGCATCATGAGCCGATTGCCTATCCATTTTCTGTCTGATCTCTTGACCCTGAGCCTTGATCTCGCACCTCTGAAACCCGACCGCACGAGTTTTTTATGAAGTTATCCCTGATTTGTGCCATGGCCGAGAATCGCGTCATTGGCCGAAATAACAGTTTGCCCTGGCACCTTTCTGAAGACCTGAAATACTTCAAGCGGGTCACCATGGGCAGCCCCATTATCATGGGTCGTAAAACCTGGGAATCCATCGGCAGGCCCTTGCCCGGACGCAGCAATATTGTAGTGACCCGCAACAAGGACTATCAGGCCGAGGGCGCCAAAGTGGTGGAGTCCCTGCCGGCCGCCATCAGTCTGGCCGAGAGTATCGCTCTGATAGACGGCTCTGAAGAAGCCTTTGTGATTGGTGGCGCGGAGCTCTACCGGCTGGCTCTGCCGGAAGCGGACTGTTTTCATCTGACCCGGGTTCATGCCGAGGTAGAGGGTGACACCCGGCTGGATGATTTCGATGAATCCCGTTGGCAGGAAGTCTGGCGAGAGGATTTCGAGCGCAACGAAACCAATCCCTACAACTACAGTATCTGCAAGTTGCAGCGCAGGGAGTCCTGAGCCGCCAGTGCTTTAAAGCTGTTTGCTGAACACCTTGGAATTGCGCTGAAAATTGTAGAGCCGTTGTCGCTGCTCCGGCAGGGCATCGGGACTACAGGGGCTGAAGCCATGTTCCTGAAACCAGTGTGCCGCCACCGTGGTCAACACGAACAGGGTGTCCAGACCCTTGCGCTGGGCCAGCTTCTCCAGACTCTGAAGCAATCTGCTGCCCATGTCATTCCGTTGATAGGCAGGGTCTATGGCAATACAGGCCAGTTCTCCAGCGCTGTCGCTGATCGGATACAGGGCGGCGCAGGCGACGATGGAACCTTCCAGTTCAATAACCTGAAAATTACTGATCTCGTTTTCCAGCAACTCTCTTGAACGCTCCACCAGTGTCCCGGCCTGCTCCAAAGGTTTGATCAGGGCAAGAATGCCGGGCACATCGCTGATATTGGCGGCGCGCAGCAGATCAAAACTGTCCTTGCTCAACAGGGACCCGGACCCCTGACGGGTAAACAGTTCCTGTAACAGTGCCCCGTTTTCCCGAAACGAGATCAGGTGCAGGCGTTTGACGCCGCTGGCATAGGCATGCAGTGCTGCCTGCAGGGCATGGGCGACACAATAGGCCTCATTGTCATCCTGACCCCTGGCCTGCTCCATATAGTTCTGGGCATCACTCTCGCTGAGAGAGCTGACCAGTTGGCCTTCACTGTCCATCACCCCCCGGGTAGGCAGCATCAGAATCAGTTTTTCTGCCTGCAGGGCAATGGCCACTTCGGTGGCCACTTCCTCGGCGGACAGATTGAAAACCTCACCGGTTACCGAATAGCCAAGATTGGACACCAACACCAGATTATCGCTATCCAGTTGCTGGCGTATGGCCTGCTGATGGATGCGTCGTACCTTGCCGGTGAAGTGATAATCGACACCATCGTGTACACCCACCGGCCGGGCAGTGACAAAATTACCCTGTACCACACGCACATCGGCACCATGCATGGGCGAATTGCTGAGGCCCATGGTAAACAGCGCTTGTAGTTTGATACTTAGTCCCGCCACCACCTGCTTGATGGTTTCCATGCTTTGTGGCTCGGTAATGCGCAGATCGCGGTGATAATGGCATGCCAGACCCGCCGCCTTGAGGCTGTCGCTGATCTGGGGTCGGGAACCATGCACCAGCACCAACTTGATGCCAAGACTGCGCAGCAGCGACAGGTCAAAGATGATATTGGACAGATTGTCATCTTCCAGGGCTTCACCGCTGAGAAGCACCACAAAGGTTTTGCCACGATGGGCATTGATATAGGTACTTGATGACCGGAACCAGTCGATGAGATGGGGCTTATCACTCATTATTCTTTCTCTTCAAGACAATGTTCGCTAATCAGCTGGCGCAGCACGGTAATACAGGGTTCTATCATGTCCTGGCTGACGTATTCATCGGGCTGATGGGCCTGATCAATATTACCTGGCCCCATGATGATGGTGTCCATACCCAGTTCCTGCAGGAAAGGCCCCTCGGTGCCAAAGCCGACACTGATTCCGGAGTGGCCGCTGAGTCGTTCGGCGGTTTTCAGCAGATCACTGTGCTCATCGGTAAAAAAAGCCGGTATGCCGGTGAACAGGGGTTTCATTTCGAAGCCGATTCCCAGGGGCTCGGTGATTCGGGACACTCGTGCCTTGATGTCGGCCCTGACATCATCAATATACATGCCGGGCATCAGTCTGAGGTCAAACTCCAGTTCACAATGGCCACAGATGCGGTTGGGATTATCGCCGCCGTGAATGCAGCCGAGATTCAGGGTCGGGTAGGGGATATCAAACAGCTCGTTGTGAAACTGCTGCTTGAGTTCCTGGCGATAGCGCATCAATTCACCGATGACCAGATGCATGGCATCCAGAGCATTGTTGCCAAGAGCAGGGTCGGAGGAATGACCGCTTTGACCCAACAGGCAAATCGAGTCCATGATCATGCCCTTGTGACTGCGTACCGGTTGCAGGCCCGTGGGTTCGCCAATGACCGCCGAGCGCGCCCTGGGCCGACCCATTTCTGCCAGACAGCGCGCACCTTCCATGGAGGTTTCCTCATCGGCTGTCGCCAGCACGATCA
>JALEHB010000204.1 GCA_022763285.1 Pseudomonadales bacterium
ATCGCCCGTGCCAGCCGTTAGCGCGGCGGAACAGTTGTTCAATAATGTCGGATTTGTGATCTGGGACACAGACTGCCGGCGGCAATACTCTAAATTGAAATTGTCCTCTGACTAGCGCTGTTGTGGCGACGGCGCTGAAGCCAGGAGCTTGATCTTTCAAGACCTTGAGCAGTAATCATGCAGAGATGAGCAGACCATTGATCCCCGCCCAGGCGGGGATTTTTTTGCCCTCGGGAAAAAGTCCGGAGCCCGGTTGCCAGGCGCAGGCAGAAAGCTTGTCAGAACTGGTATTTGATGGAGCCGTAAGCGACGCGGCCGTTCTGATCCAGGATGCGGGTAGTGGAGTTGAGAATCTGGGCAGATTGCTCATTGAAGATATTGCGGATACCGAAGGTGATAATCGCCCGGTCCTTGTCACCGGTCTTCACGCTGTAGCCGTATTCGAGATCCACCGTGGTGATGTTGTCCACCAGGGCATTCAGCTCATCGATGTCCAGCTCACTGATGTCCTTGAATGAATCAAAGTAATTGGTGATGGCACTGGCTGTGTGATTGCCAAATTCCCAGGTCAGCATCAGGCTGCTTTGCAACTCCGGACTGATAATACGGTCTTGCGGATTGCCCAGCTCGGAATTGACCAGTTCCAGCAGGCTGCCGTTATTCTCGAATTCCTGCACATAAGTGGTCTTGGTGCTCAGGGTAAACTGGCCGAAACGGTTGGAATCCCAGACATAGGAAGCGCCGAGGTCGAAACCATTGGATTTGAGCTGGTCCCCAAGCAAAGGGTTGTCCAGATTGAATTCGTTGATGGCGGAATCATCAAGATAGAGACTGGGAGCCTGGGCCTGAAAGCCGTTACTGGCAGCACTGGCCGGCCCCTCGGCTATTTCCTGACCCCAGGCGTCAGCGCGCAGATTCAATCCTTCCAGGGGTGACAGAGCCACACCCAGATTAAAGTTCAGGGCGTTCTCAACCACATTACCTTCCACATCCCTGGCTTCGACACTGCGGGCAATGCTCAGCAGTGGCGTATCGTCCACCAGACTGGAGCTGGGGGCGATGCGAAAACTGACGGTGGCATCATCCGGGGATGCAACGGACACGGTGTCCTGAGCCTGGACAGCGGCCACTGACAACAGGCCTGCGGCCAGAGCCAGCAAGCTTTTCAGTGGTTTTTTGAGGGCTGCCGATGTCATCAGTTCTTTGTTGTGTCTGTTTTATCTGTTCTTGGAACGCCTTTCTGGCAACACTTTTGTTTGCTTGATGGCGTTCTTATCCGGGCCAGAGCCCGATCCCTTGATTGGTCCGCGGCTTGAAAGCGCAATCTGCAGGCAAACCCCGGACCCTCTTAGATTACCACTTTTGCTGCATTGTGAATATTGAAATCTGTAGCAAAACGTCACCCAACAGGGCCGCTTTGCCATATTTCTGCCACAAATGGGAGTTCGCGCTTTCTGCCACCAATCACCGCAAATATCGGCTTTTCAGGAAAGATAGCGGCAAAAATCGCTTCAGCTTCGGCTTGTCTCCAGCAGTCGCCGCACTGACACAGTCATCCCGGGCAAGCGGTAATCCGGCAACAATTCTGCCAGCGGCTCCAGCACGAAAGCCCGCTCTGCGGCCCGCGGATGGGGCAGTTGCAATCGCTCGTGTTGTAACTGTCGATCCCCAAAGGCAATGATATCCAGATCCAGAGGCCGGGGCGCATTGACCGGCAGCGCCGCTTTGCGCTGGCGGCCATAGCATTGCTCCAGGTCCTGCAGTTGATTAAGAAATTGCAGGGGTTCGGTGCTTGCCGGCAACTGCATCAGGGTGACTGCATTGACGAACCGGGGGCTATCCGGCGGGCAGTTTTCGGGGCTGGTGTGGTAGAACGAAGAGGTTCTCAGCGGCGCCTCAGCCAGTCCTTGCAGATCAGCGAGCACTGCTTGCAAGGTGTCTGCCGGTGCGCCGACCGGAGAATCGAGATTGGCACCGAGGGCAACGATGACCAGCTCAGAGCCAGTCTCAGTTGTGGTATTGGCCGGAGAGCTCATGGACCGCGTCAACAAAGGCGCTGACATGATCCGGATTCACTTCCGGCGTGATGCCATGCCCAAGATTAAAGACATGCCCGGAGCCATTGCCGAAGCGCGCCAGAATGCGGCCCACCTCGTCGCGAATGGCAGCTGGCGAGGCATAGAGAATGGATGGATCCATATTGCCCTGCAGGGCAACCTTGTCACCAACCCGGGCCCGGGCGTCACCGATGTCGGTGGTCCAGTCAAGGCCCAGAGCCTGACATTGACTGTCAGCCATGCTTTCCAGCCACTGCCCTCCATTCTTGGTAAACAGGATGCTGGGCACCTGTCGCCCTTCGTTTTCCTTGATCAGGCCGCTGACTATCTTCTCCATATACTTGAGAGAAAACTCCTGATAGGCGTTGGGAGTCAGGATGCCTCCCCAGGTATCAAAAATCTGCACCGCCTGGGCGCCGGCCCTGATCTGGGCATTCAGATAGTCAGTCACCGCACTGGCCAGGCGCGTCAGTAATTCATGCATGGCCTCGGGATGGTTATACATGAACTGCTTGGCCTGACGGAAATCCTTGCTGCCGCTGCCTTCGATCATATAGGTCGCCAGGGTCCAGGGACTGCCGGAAAAGCCGATCAGGGGCACACTGCCGTTCAATTCCCGGCGAATCAGGCTCACTGCATCGGTGACATAGGAAAGCTCGGAAGTGATGTCCACATCCGGCAATTGCTCCACGTCCCGGGGCTCACGAATTACCTTGCGAAATTTGGGGCCTTCACCACTGACGAAATAAAGCCCCTGACCGAAGGCATCGGGAATGGTGAGAATGTCAGAAAACAGAATCGCAGCATCAAAGGCGTAGCGGCGCAGGGGCTGCATGGTGACTTCACAGGCCAGCTCGGGGGTCTGGCACAGGGTCATGAAATCCCCCGCCTGCTGGCGCGTGGCGCGGTATTCAGGTAAATAGCGCCCGGCCTGGCGCATCATCCATACAGGTGTCACATCCACCGGCTCGCGCAGTAGTGCGCGCAGAAATCGGTCATTCTTTAAACTCAAACCATTCTCCCACAATCTGTTGGCCGTCACCG
>JALEHB010000205.1 GCA_022763285.1 Pseudomonadales bacterium
CCCCTGCTGCCTGTTCTGGGTCCGGCTTGTCTTTCTGCTTCTCAGTCATGGTTTTTCCGTGGCGTGTTTATGCCCTGGCAAGCGAGTACCGTACCACTGACCCCGGCGCTCTTGAAAGCCCAGCAAAGCCAGGACAGCCTCGCGGCTAGGTCACCCACGGGCCGGGTGATACACTTGGCGGCCATAATGAAGTCGCCAAGCACTGTCAGCCAATCCCGCCACTCACCCGGCAGCTGTTCCGCCCGGAGCTTTGCCGAGCTGTTTGTCAGCCAGCGGCCCCTGCTGGATGTGCGTGCACCGGTGGAATTTGCCCGCGGTGCCTTTCCCGGCGCTGACAATATCCCTCTGCTCAATGACGATGAACGTCGTCAGGTGGGTACCCGTTATCGCCAGGCGGGTCAGGAAGCCGCTATCAAACTTGGCCATGAACTGGTCAGTGGTGCCGAAAAGCAGCGCCGGCTTGAGGCCTGGCAGCAATGGATCGACGCGCATCCGGAAGGTCTGCTGTATTGCTACCGGGGCGGACTGCGTTCACAACTGGTACAGCAATGGCTGGCGGATGCCGGTAGTGCCATCACCCGCATCGAGGGTGGTTACAAGGCCCTGCGCCGTTTTCTGATCGACAGTCTGGAGCAGCAGGTCAGCGAACTTGACTGCATCGTCGTGGCCGGCAAGACCGGCTGTGGCAAAACCCATTTACTGCAGCAACTCAACAGAGCCATTGATCTGGAAGGTCAGGCCAATCACCGCGGTTCTGCCTTTGGCAGGCGGGTACAGGAACAACCTTCCCAGATCGATTTCGAGAACCGCATCGCCATCGATCTGCTGCAACTGGCTGCCAGGGCAGAACCGGCCGGGGCAAAGATCTTTATCGAGGATGAGAGTCATTCGGTAGGTTCGGTGTCGGTGCCCCGCTCACTGTTCGCCAGGATGCGGGCGGCGCCACTGGCGGTGATTGAACAGCCCCTTGAGAGTCGGGTGAGCACCATTCTCAATGACTACATCCTCGCCAATTACAGCGATTTCGAACGGGTTCATGGCCATGAGGCCTTTGCCGCCTTTGCAGACTATCTGCATGAATCCCTGGCCCGAATTCAGCGCCGCCTGGGCCAGGACAATTACCGCCACATCAAGCGCCAACTGGAACAGGCCTTGCACCAGCAGGCCGAGCATGGCGATACCAGCGCCCACGGTCAGTGGATCGCCAGCCTGCTCAGCGATTACTACGATCCCATGTATGACTATCAGTTGGGCAAGAAACTGGACCGTCTGGTGTTTCGCGGCAATGCCGAGGAATTTCTGGCCTGGGCTGCCCATCTGGAAAACCCCGACGGGTCATCCTCATGAGCCGTGGTATCGATTTCGACCTGAGCCTGATTGAAAAGGCCCTGCAGCGACAGGATGTGATTCTGGTACCCAATGCCCGCATTCGCGACGCCATCTTTCGTGAACTGGCGCGGCGCCAGGGTGACGGCACCATGCCCAGCCCCGCCATATATGCCATCGACATCTGGATTCAGCGCAGCTGGCAAAGCCTGGCGCAATCGGGTCAGGCACCCTGCTGCGATCTGACCCTGCTGGATGCCCGGGAAGAACAGTTGCTGTGGACCGCCCTGGTGGAAGACAGTCTGGATCAGTTTCCACTACTGAACCCGGCAGAGACCGCCCGCTCACTCAGCCACGCCTATCAACTGCTCAAGCAATGGCAGCTACAGGGTGAAGACGGTGAGCAGCTGCAGCAGTTTTCCGGCATTGCCGATGTGGCCGCCTTTCTCTACTGGCAGGAAGCGTTTCAGCAAAGCTGTCAGGACAGGCATTGCCTGAATCTGGTGGATGCCGTGGAGCGACTGATCCCCATTCTTCAAAAGCAGGATCACCCGCAGCAGTACTGCCTGGTCAATTTCGACCAGCCGCCGCCGCTCTACCAGGCCTTGCTGGCCAGTCTGCCGGTCAGCGAGAATTTGTTTAGCACTTCCAGCGAGGCCATCGATCCGCAATCCCGCGACTGCCGACGGTTTGAGTTTGCTGACCGGCAAACAGAAATACAGGCCTGTGCCCACTGGGCGGCAGAGGAATTACAACAGGATTCACAGCAACGCCTGGCGGTGATCTGTCAGGATCGGGAAAACTACCAGGGGGAATTTGAACGCTGCTTTCGCCATTTGCAGGACGATACCAATCTGCTGAAGCTGGGTGACAATCCCCAGGCCAGCAATAGTGCCTGGGGTCCCCGCTTAACGGAATTCGCCATCATTCATGATGCCCTGTTGATTCTTGGTCTGCATTCTGAGCAGCAACAGGCCGATGATCTTTGTCGCCTGCTGCGCTCGAGCTATATCGCTGACTACCAACAGGAACTGGATGCCCGGCAGCAAATGGAGCTGCATATGCGCCGGCGCTTTTCCCAGCTCTGCAGCACCGCCCGTTTCAGCAGCAGCCTGCAACAGCAGGACCAGCCCTGGCACTGCCCCAGCCTGGCAGAGCGGCTGTTGGCCTACCGGAGTCGATTGCGCCGCGCCGGCACCCGGGCCACGGCGCTTGAGTGGCAAACAGTCTTCAGGGATCTGCTTGAATGCCTGGGCTGGCCGGGACAAGAAATCAGCGCCCGTGAACAGAACGCCCTGAAGAAATGGCGACAGTGCCTGGACAACTTCGCCGGCAGCGGGCAATTGCTGGGCAAGATGAGTATTGCCGAGGCTCTGCGCCGCCTGCAAATGATCTGCCAGCAAAGTCGTGTGGACCTTGGCTATCGTCCCCAGTTCAATCTGTCATTCTATACCCCGGCCGAAGCGGCGGGTTTACTCTTCGACAAAATCTGGTTGCTGGGCTTTACCGACCGGGCCTGGCCTCCCACTTTATCGCCTTCGCCCTTTCTGCCTTATGAACTGCAGAAACAGCACCAGCTACCGGGCAGTCACAGTGAAGTGCAGTTCGCCCTGGCCGAAGCCCAGTTCAATCAACTCTGTCAGGCCAGCGCCGAAACCATCATTGCCAGTCATCCACTGATGCAGGGGGATGAGGAATTACGTGCCAGCAGTTTTATCCTGCGCTTTCCACTTCATGCCGGGGACACTGATCCCGGTCCGGCAGCAGTCAGCCTGGTCAATCAGTACAGCACAAGACTGCAGGGACAAATGACGCTACAACAAGTCACTGAGCAGGCAGTGCCCCTGGCTAGCGATGAAGCCCTGCACAGCGGACAGCAAATTATTTCCGATCAATCTGCCTGCCCCTTTCGTGCCTTTGCCAGCCATCGCCTGAAGGCGCAGGAGATGGAAAGTTTCAGTAATGGCCTGGATGCCCGCAGTCGCGGCACCGCCATTCACAAGGCCCTGGAATTTCTGTTCGACCGTATTCGCAGCAATCAGGATCTGGAGCAACTGACAGCCAGCGAGCGGCAAGCCCTCTGCCAGCAATCGGCCCAGGTCGCCGTGGATTATCTGCAATGGGTCCAGGCGGAATTGATGACGCCGGCGCTGCGCAAACTGGAAGCACAGCGCATCACCGCCTTACTGGATGGCTTTCTGGACAGTGAAGCAAAACGCGGCCCCTACACCATTGTGGATCAGGAGCGACAACTGCAATGGCGTTTTGACAGCCTGGAACTGACCCTGCGTATCGATCGCATCGACCGCCTGGACGATGGCAGTCTCGCCATCATCGACTACAAATCGGGCAAGTCTACTCCCAGCCGCCAGAGCTGGTTGCAAGAGCGTCCAGAGGACATGCAGCTGCCCTTCTATGCCGTCGCCGGCGCCGATGAACTGGATGCGGCCGTCAGCGCCATCAGCCTGGCCCATGTGCATGCCGAGAAACTGGATTATTCCGGTCTGGCGCAGCACAGCAATTTTCATGCATCGATCAAGCCGGTGGCCGAGGACAGTCGCCTGGAGATTGACGACTGGGAACAGATGAACCAGGTATTCCGCAGCAAAGTGGAACACCTGGCCCGTGATTTTATTGCCGGCGAAAATCGGGTGGACCCGGCCAATGGTCTCGTCACCTGCAATTATTGTGGCCTGCAGCCCCTCTGCCGCATTCATCAGGAACTGGAAAGCCATGGCGATGAGGCAGAGGACTCTCTGACCGGGATCGGTGGAGAGTGGGACGATGACTAGTCAACCCCTCAGCGACCAGACCGCCCGCGAACAGGCACTGGATACCAGCCTGTCCTGTATCGTCCAGGCACCGGCCGGTTCCGGCAAGACCGAACTGTTGACCCTGCGTTATCTGAAACTGCTGTGCCTGTGTGAGCAGCCCGAGGAAGTACTGGCCATCACCTTTACCAGAAAGGCCGCCAGCGAGATGCAGCATCGCATTCTCAAGACCCTGCAACGGGCCCGGCAATGGCAGCAACAGGGAATTCCCGACGGCAGCAGCAAGCTGGAACTGGATCGCCATGAAATTGCCGAAGCAGTCCTGCAGCGCAATGACGACAAACACTGGCGCCTGCTGGATAACCCTTCTCGCCTGCGGGTGCAGACCATCGACAGCTTTTGTCATTACCTGGCCAGCCAGCTGCCGGTGCTGTCGCGCATTGGCGGCGCACCCAATGTCAGCGAGGATGTGGATGACTGCCTGCAGGATGCCATCGACAATACCCTCGCCAAACTGGATTCAGACTCGCCACTGGCCGCCCCGGTAGCACAATTGCTACTGCATCTTGATAACAACCGCAATCGACTCCAGGCCCTGCTCACCAGCCTGCTGCACAAACGCGATCAGTGGTTGAGCTATGTACTGGAGATTCACCAGTCGCCGGAGCAGGCTCGCCATTACCTGCAATCCAGCCTGGAGGAACTGATCTTTGAGACGCTGTCAAAAGCCTCGGATTTGCTGGCAGGCCAGCAGCAGGAATTGCTGGAGCTGCTGAATTTCTCCCGCAGCAAACTGGCCGAGGCCAGCGGCGACCAGAGACATGTGGACTGGGATCATTTTCCTGGTTGCGACAGTGAGGCACTGGAGCAATGGCGCCAGTTGGCCCAGATGCTGCTGACCCAACAAGGTCAGTTTCGCAAGACCGTGGACAAACGCCAGGGTTTCCCCGCTGGCAAGAAAGGCCAGGAAGCGGAAATGAAAAGCCGTATCCGGGAACTGCTGGCAGCTTATGCCGAGGACGAAGAACTGCTCCTTTGCCTCAATGAAATACAACTGCTGCCGGTACCGGAATTTGGCGATGAACAGTGGCAGTTTCTGGTGTCCCTGTTACAGGTATTGTCGGACCTGGCCATTGAACTGCAACTGTCCTTCCGCCGCTTCGGGCGTATCGACCATTCCCAGACCAGTGCCGCCGCTCGCACTGCCCTGGGCAGCCCCGAAGAGCCCACCGATATCGCCCTGGCACTGGATCACAAACTGAACCATATCCTGGTGGATGAATTCCAGGACACCTCGCAATTGCAACTGGAACTGCTGCAGCAACTCACCAGCGGCTGGCAGCCCGGCGACGGTCGCAGCCTGTTTCTGGTGGGTGATGCCATGCAGTCCTGTTACAGCTTTCGCAATGCCAATGTGGGCATCTATCTCAATGTGCGGGAAAACGGCATCAATGATATTGAGATACAACCCCTGACCCTGAGCGCCAATTTCCGCTCCCAGGCGGGCGTGGTGAACTGGGTTAACGCCATTTTCAGCGAGGCCTTCCCCGCCGCTGCCGATGTATCCCGGGGCGCAGTGCCCTATTCCGATTCCAGCCCGGTACACCCGGAGGATCAGGACCATCAGGTTTCTGCCACCCTGATCCGTTACGGCGAAGGCGAACGGGAGCTGGCCTTTATGCTGGAGGCAGAACAGGCAGTGGCCCGAATTCGCCTCCTGCAGGCTCTGGACCCGGGTTCCGATATCGCCATCCTGGCAAGGGCCCGCAACCATTTCAGCGACATCATCGCCGCCCTGCGCCAGGCTGGCATTCAATGGCAGGCCACAGAAATCGACCGTCTGGCCTCGGTGCCGGTGGTGGAAGATCTATTAAGCCTGACCCGGGCCCTGATCAATCCCGCTGATCGCCTGGCCTGGCTGGCAGTTCTGCGCGCGCCCTGGTGCGGTCTGGATGCCAGCGCCCTGCTGAGCCTGTGCCGCAGCGCCGGCGAGCGCAGCCTCTATAGCACCTTGAAAGACGAGGAAGCCATCGCCCGCCTCGACAGCGATGCCCGCGCCAGAGCCGAAGCGCTAATGGAGGTCCTGGACTACGGCTTTCGCATGCGCCTGCATTGCAGCCTGCGGGAACTGGTGGAGGCCTGCTGGACCCTGCTGCGCGGCATCGACACCACCACCGACCAGGTACAACAGGAATGTATCAGTCGTTTCTTCCGCCTGCTGGAAGAACAGGAAGACGCCGGCAGCCTGGACTCCCTCGAGCGCTTTCAGGAAAAACTGCAACAGGCCTGGGTGCCGCCGGCCATCATCGATTCTAGCGGTAATAAAAATCAGGGCTGTGTGCAATTGCTGACCATGCACAAGTCCAAGGGTCTGGAGTTTGATCATGTCATCCTGCCCGGTCTGTCCCGCTCCACCGGCCGCGATGACAAACCCCTGCTGCAATGGCATGAACGCCTCAATCGCCAGGGCGAACCACGCCTGTTTCTGGCGGCACTCACGGCTACCGGCAAGGACGATGACAAGCTCTATCAATACATTCGTGCCGAACAAAAACTCAAGGCCGAACTGGAAAGTACACGCCTGCTCTATATCGCTGTAACCCGGGCCATCAAGTCTGCCACCCTGCTGGGCAGCCTCGCGGTGAAAACAGGCGGCGATGATTCAGAGGAAGTGGCAGAGCCAAAAGCCCCGTCGGGCAATTCATTATTGGCTCGCATCTGGCCCCAACTACAATCCCGACATGACTGCCTCAACTGGCTGGATACACAAGCCCCGGACGAAACGCCGGGGCCTGATGGCAACAGCGCAGGCCAGAACCGGATCCTGCGCTTTACCAGCCCGCTGCAACTGCTGGATCAGGAGCGACTGTTAATGACAGCGCAACTGGACGCTCTGCAGCTGGAGGCAGCAGAACAGGAGGAAGCGGAAGAAGAAACCGGCGACAGTCTGGCGGCCCTCAGCGGCGACCTTGTGCATCAGGGCCTGCAATACTACACCGAACTCCATGACAAACCCGGCTTCGCCAGGCGGCTGGACGGTCTGCGCCGTTACTGGCAGAGCCGCTTCCGGCAATTCGGTCTGAGCGAGGAAGAAGTGGATCAGCACTGCGCCGCCGTGGAAAAACAGTTGCTGGACTGCAGCC
>JALEHB010000206.1 GCA_022763285.1 Pseudomonadales bacterium
AGCCTTTGCCCATTTACGGCGACGGCAAACAGGTGCGGGACTGGTTGTATGTGGATGACCACAGTCGTGGCATCGACCTGATCATGGACAAGGGTCGCTTTGGCGAGACCTATAACATCGGTGGCAATAATGAATGGGCCAATATCGATGTGGTGACCTTGCTCTGCCAGTTGCTGGACGAGCAGTTTGCGGCCAATCCCGAGCTGAAAGACCGCTTTGTGGATTCCCCCTGTGCCAGCGGTGAAAAAGCCGATACCCTGATTACTTTTGTGGCGGACCGGCCCGGCCACGATACCCGCTATGCCATCGATGCCAGCAAGGTGATGGCGGAGCTGGGTTATTTGCCGGATGAGGATTTCAACTCCGGCCTGAACAAAACCGTGCAGTGGTATCTGGATAATGAGGCCTGGTGGCGGGCGATTCAGGATGGCAGCTACCGCCAGGATTGAGCCAGGTTGTGGGCCAGGTCCTGTTCGCTGTCCTTGAAAAATTATAGGGTGGCCGTAAACACACAGACGCCAATCGGCGTCAGAGTATCTTATAAGACCGGTTTTATGTGCCAGCGGTGCACGAAAACCATTGTGATTGCTCGAGGTGTGGTAATTCCATGACTGTCAGCTCATTGCCAAATTCTCGTGACTCAGCCTTGCTGCTGGGCTTACTGTTGCTGCTCAGTCCCATGGCGACTAATGCCTTCGAGATCGAAGGCAACAAGTGGTCCGGCGCCAGCACCGAGTTCTACTTTGACATGTCCGGCATGTCTCTCACCGGCATTAGCTGGAACGCTGCCTTTGCTGACGCCCTGCAGGAATGGAACGACAAAACCGTTTTCGAATTCATTCCGGTCAATGAATTCCTCGATCCCTGCGCGTCTGACTTGCTCAATGGGATCAAATTTGCCGGCGATGCCTGCGGCACCGCCTTCGGTGACAGCACCCTGGCGGTAACCCTGCGCCTGTATCGTACTGAGATTCTCGGCCCACCAAGTATCGTCGAGGCGGACATCGTGGTGAACGAGGATGTTCAATTCAATATCTTCGATGGCAATATTCCCCAGTTTGGTATTCCCGGCATCGATTTTCGCCGTGTCGCCTTGCATGAGCTGGGCCATGTCATCGGTCTGGATCATGAGAATCTGGAGCCGGCCATCATGGCGCCCACCATCAGTTCCCTCGATCGCCTGCAGGCCGATGATATCGATGGCGCCAATGCCCTCTACAGCGGCCTGGACAACTGCGAGATCAAATCCATAGCCTTTGGTGGCCAGGCCGATGCCCTGGAAGCCAGCGACTGCACCGTAGCGGAGCTCACCGTCGGTGGCGATGACACCAGTTTTATCGATGTGTATCGCCTGTCACTGGATTCGCTGACTACGGTGGATTTGCAGATGTCGTCGTCGTCCCTGGATTCGGTGCTGCTGCTGGCCAACAGTAATTTCGACTATGTGAATTTCGACAACAAGCTCTCCGGCAGTTGTGACTCTGCTCTCAGCACCCTGCTGCCGGCGGGCGAGTACTATGTGCTGGCCAATACCTATGTGGAGCCGGTACGGGAAGATTGTGGCAATACCGGCAGCTATGAGCTGCTGGCCTCGTTTTCTTCCGGCGCCCTGCAGCCCCTGGGTTCCACTCTGTCGGCATTGGGCAGTGGCACCGAAGCGTTGTTTCGGGGCGGCATCACTGCCAATGGCGGGGTCAGCTATGGCAATCTGTTCAGCCCCGAAGACAGTCTGGAGATACTGGCTGAAGTCCAGGTGGACCCGGCCCATGTCGGGCAAGCGGGATCATTGATCGTGGCAGCGTTGGTGGACGGTGAAATTCTGCTGCAAAACGCCAGCGGCCAGTTTCTGCCCTACGACCCCCTGGCCGGTATCGAAACGGTGGCCGACAAGACTCTCCAGGCCAGTGAAATGCTCACAATCGCCAATGATCTGGTGCCGGCGGAGTTGGGCATCGAGAACATCTCCGTGGATTTTCTGGTGGGCTACGCCCTGCAGCAGGACCCCGGTGAGCTTTACTACCACGCAAGCCCCATCAATCTCACCGTAAGGCCCTGAATTTGCGTCAGTATTACCCTGCCTGAAACTGCATTCAACGACAACATCTTGCCCAAATCGGGCTTTGTCCACGCTGCATTTACGTTATAATTCGCCTCCGGTAAAGACTCAGCAGAACCAGGTCGTAAACAAGCCGTCAGACGGATTGTGCCAATCCCGCCAGCAGTCAGGATTCCCCTCGGTATTCGGTGGATCCGGGGCCCAGAACAGGCTCCAGTGCTAATATTGCGGTGTGGCAGGGCTCGGAAAGGTTTGGTGAAAGAAGGGTTGTAGAATAGGGTATGTAGAGACAGTGTAGGGTCTCTCATTCTGACTCTCTCACCCCGTCATTCAGGCCCTCCGAATCCAGCTTGTGGCAAGGATTCTGTTCAGCTTGGGATAAGCTTTTAGAAGGGATAATGATCCCTGTCCCGAGCCCTGAGTCGCCAGTAAATTCAGTGACTTTAAACCGTGGAGAGAAGTCGTGACATCAGTTAAGCCCAGTTTCAAATCTATCGCTCTGGCCGCTGCAGCCCTGACCGCCACTCTGTTGGCTGGTTCCGCTCTGGCCCAATCCGCTGCCGACAATATTCGCCCGGTGGGTTCGGTATGCCTGCAAGGCCAGGCCTGTGTGGGCCAGCCGGTGGCCGGATCCGGCTCTGCAGCTGCCCCGGCAGCCAGCAGCAGCGCTGCGGCGCCTGTGCAGGCTACTCCGCCGGCCGCGACTGCCGCCGAGCCAGAGCCCAGCACCGCTTCAGTAGCCGAGGCCGCCAGCGATTTCGATGTTGAAGCCACCTATAACCAGAGCTGCATGGCCTGTCATACCACCGGTGCCGCCGGTGCGCCGATGCTGGGCGACGCCGAAGCCTGGAATGAGCGCCTGGAAAAAGGCATGGATCAGGTGCTGGCCAATGCCATCAATGGTGTTGGCGCGATGCCGGCCCGGGGCCTGTGCATGAGCTGCAGCGACGACAATCTGCAGGCGCTAATCGATTACATGATTGAGCAGTAATTACTGACAATTGCAAACGCAGGCATATTTTTTAACAAACAGTTTATTTCCCCACTCAAGGAGTTACATCGTGTTGAATTTGAAAAAAGTGATCCAATCCATGGCTGTTGCGGCAGTCGCCGTATTCGCCTCTGCCAGCATGGCCGATGACGCCCTGCAACTGGCCCAGACCAGTGCCGGTTTCGATGCCGAAGCCAAGTACATGGCTTCCTGCTTTGCCTGCCACAGCACTGGCGCCGCAGGTGCCCCGAAAGTTGAAGCTGGCGTCTACGACGACCAGTGGGCCGCACGCATGGAAAAAGGCATGGAAGCCGTGATGGCCAACGTCATCAACGGTGTTGGCGCCATGCCCGCCAAAGGTCTGTGCTTCGATTGCACCGATGCCGACCTGCAGGCTCTGGTTGACTACATGGTTGAAGCCAGCAAGTAAGAGTCAAGCAAGAGTATTGGTTCAGGAACAAATGGTCTTGCCATTTGTTCCTGATCACCTCGCCAGTGTTGCTAAACACTGCAAAGACTTCTCATTAGTCTTACCCGAATTCGCCTCCTGTTGTTCCTTTCTCTCTGCACCTTTCCATTTCCACCTTCAAGCAAGTTTACTGGACACATAGCGGTTCAGGCTGACGCCGGATTCAGCTGCCTGGATGGAAAGCATCCTGTGGGTTTCCGGAGGCACTCGCACCATAAATTTTCCGCTGTAGTTTCTGGTCGCCAGCGGCTCAGGAATTTTCTCATGGGCCGATTGCATGTCCTGCAGAGTTGCTTCCACAAGTTTGCGAATACCTTGCAGGGCCTTTTCCGGGGTCGACTCCAGCCAGCTCAGTGCGGGAAATTCTGCGCAGAGGCCAACAAATTCCTGATCCTCCTCGGACCACAAAACCCGATAGCTATAGTAATCAACCCTGTTTCTGCTCATTGCATACCCCCAGGCGCTGCAGCGCATTGAGAACCTGTTTCACTTGATAGGCCTTGGCCATCCCTTTTGAATTCTGGATATTCACCCTGGGGTCTCCTTGCCAGGGTGTGCGATAGATTCTGTGACTTGATCCGGATTGGCGGGCCTCGCCAAAGTATTTGTCGCAGACCTTACAGAGCTTCGAATACTTCACTCCTTTCGGATTTTCCTGCATTTCCCGGATTATGGACTCAAGATTTGCCATAAGAATATAGTACCAATAGTGATACTGCAATCAGGTCTCCTGTTTTCAGGAAAGTAGTGCCTGGAAATAGCATAGGAAGCATTGAGCGTGGGGGCATAAATAGTGACAAAACTGGAGAGATCAGGGATTGCCGACTATATAAATAAGATCACTGGAAAGGTCAGATAGAAGCGGAATGGAGATGGGAGAAGTCGATCTTCCGGAGCAACAAGATCCACCGCTCAGAGCTGGGTAAGCAGGAGTCAATTTGTCATTCGCCACCCTCTATTCCCGGGCCCTGATTGGTGTGGAGGCCGTTCAGGTCACGGTGGAGACTCATCTGTCCAATGGTCTGCCGGGATTTGCCATCGTCGGCTTGCCGGAAACGGCGGTGAAGGAAAGCAAGGAGCGGGTGCGCAGTGCCATTATCAACAGCGGTCTGGATTTTCCCACCCGGCGCATCACAGTTAATCTGGCACCGGCAGATATACCCAAGGCCGGAGGCCGTTACGACCTTGCTATTGCCCTGAGTATTCTGGCCGCTTCCGGCCAACTGGATATCAATAAACTCGACAGCATGGAAATACTGGGAGAACTGGCACTTGATGGTTCGGTACGGGCAGTGCAGGGGGTTATACCGGCGATTCTGGCGGCCCGGTCGGCGCAGCGGGCGCTAATACTGCCGCAGGCCAATCAGCGTGAAATCGAACTGGCCCACTATGGCTCAGTGCTGGCAGTGGAACATTTGATTGGCCTGTGCGAGTCGCTGCAAAGTGAGAGCGGGTTTAGCCTGCAACAAAGCCCTCGAAAACCACCGGCCTGTCCGGAACCACCTTCATTCAAGGAATTTACGGTGCAAGGGCAGTTACTGGCCAAACGGGCCATCCAGATCGCTGCGGCTGGCGGGCATAATCTGCTGATGGTGGGACCACCGGGCTGCGGCAAGTCATTACTGGCTCAGGTGATGGTGAGGTTGCTGCCGGCGCTGAATGAAGAGCAGGCACTGGAAGTGGCGGCGATTCGTTCCATTAGCGAGCAGAAGCTCAACAGCGGTGATTTCTGGCAGCGACCGATTCGCTCACCCCATCATTCAGCCACTGCGGTGGCTCTGGTGGGCGGAGGTAACCGCGCCAGCCCCGGTGAGATCAGCCTCGCTCACCATGGCATTCTGTTTCTCGATGAACTGGCGGAATTCAAACCCTCGGTACTGGATTCCCTGCGCGAACCCATGGAGACCGGCCAGATCACCATCAGCCGCGCCAACTATCAGGTGGTGTTTCCGGCCCGCTTTCAGTTACTGGCGGCCATGAATCCCTGCCCCTGTGGTCATGCCACCGACAGCCGGGTGGAGTGCCGCTGCTCGCCGGATCGGGTCAGCCGCTATCTTGGCAAGCTGTCCGGACCCTTGCTGGATCGCATTGATCTGATTGTGGAGATGGCCAGCCTGTCACGCCAGGAACTGTTGTCCCGCTCAGAGGCCAGTGAAGACTGGGAGGGAATTCGCCAACGGGTGGCGCAATGTCAGGCCGCCCAGACTGCGCGGCAGGGCAAGCTGAATACGCAATTGTTGCAGCTCGAACTTGATGAGTACTGCCAGCTCAACAGCAAACTGGAAAATCTGCTGGCCAATGCCATGGACAGCCTCGGTCTGTCGGCCCGAACCGTCCATCGCATATTGCGGGTGGCCCGCACACTGGCCGACCTGGACGAGCAATCTGAGATTGCCGAAGGGCATTTGCTGCAGGCTATCGGCTTCCGCAAGAGCGTGCTGAATCCCTCACTCGCCGCCTGAATCCCGGGCATCAAGCCGGACATTGAGTGCCTGGATTTCCGCCTCCAGATCAGTGATGCGTTGCTGGGCCCGTTGCAGGGCTGCCACCTGGCTACTGAACTGCTCTTCGGTAACGAGATTCAATTCGCTGAACGCTCCGTTCAGCAATTGCTCTATTCTGGTGCGTGACTCGGCCTGCAGTTCCCGCGCTGCCGGCAATAATTCCGACAAACGCTGGCTGAGCTCTTCAATGACTTGCTTGTTGATCATGATTCTTCGACGGCAATGAAAGGAAGAATGATTCTAGCATCATTCAAGCCCACTCTCCCGAGAGGACCGAACGGGGGAGTTCGGTCGTTGACTGGCGTTTTTTGACCGATTCTCCATCGAAACGCCCCTTCATGGTGCAGGCGGGCTCCGCGCACTATAAAGGTGCAAGTAATCCTGTGAAAACGCTCCCTCCGGCCCGGCCCCGAGCCAGAAAATTTAGTTATCTAACTGATTTTACGCACAAAAATGGTTCTGGCACGGGCCATGCATAAGAGCTACCTCAGTTGTACCAAATACGAACGGGCAAACCGCGTAGAACAAACGCTTGTTTAAACCAAGGAGCGAAAGTAATGAAGTTAGTCACGGCTATTATCAAGCCATTCAAACTGGACGACGTCCGCGAGGCTTTGTCTGAAATCGGGGTGCAGGGCATCACCGTCACGGAAGTCAAAGGTTTTGGCAGACAGAAAGGTCACACCGAACTCTACCGCGGAGCGGAATACGTAGTCGATTTCCTGCCCAAGGTAAAACTCGAGGTTGCAGTAGCAGAAGGCTTGCTGGATCAGACCCTCGAGGCAATCACCAAGGCCGCCAATACCGGCAAGATCGGTGACGGCAAGATTTTCGTTACCGAGCTGGCCCAGATCATTCGCATCCGCACCGGCGAGACCGGCGAGGAAGCAATCTAAAAGCTTATAAGAGCAAGAATTTTGATTATTCGTGGTCCGAGGCTCAGACCACTTAGGAGGTAAAGGTGCAAGACCAAATATTTGAATTGCAGTATGCAATGGACACATTCTATTTTCTGATCTGCGGTGCGCTGGTCATGTGGATGGCGGCCGGTTTCGCCATGCTCGAGGCAGGCCTGGTTCGCTCCAAGAACACCACCGAGATCCTGACCAAGAACGTCGCGCTGTTCGCGATCGCCTGTACCATGTATCTGGTCTGTGGTTACCAGATCATGTATGACGGAGGTATCTTCCTGTCCGGTATTACCACCGTGGCAGAGATGGATGACGCAGCTGTGGCCGAGATTCTCGCCGCATCCAATGAAGCCGGTTTCGCTGACATGGGCGAATACTCCGGCGCGTCAGACTTCTTCTTCCAGGTAGTTTTCGTCGCCACCGCCATGTCCATCGTTTCCGGTGCCGTGGCCGAGCGCATGAAGCTCTGGGCATTCCTGGCATTTGCTGTGGTCATGACCGGTTTCATCTACCCCATGGAAGGTAGCTGGACCTGGAACGGTGACTCCGTATTCGGGCTCTACTCGCTGGATTACTATGACTATGCCGGCTCCGGTATCGTCCACCTTGCCGGTGCAGCCGCTGCTCTGGCCGGAGTCCTGGTACTGGGTCCCCGGAAAGGCAAATACAAGGCAGACGGTTCCGTGAACGCCCTGCCGGGCGCCAACCTGCCGCTGGCCACGCTGGGTACTTTTATCCTGTGGTTGGGCTGGTTCGGTTTCAACGGCGGTTCTACCCTGAAGCTGGGTGGTATCGGTGTTGCCAATGAAGTAGCCAACGTATTCCTGAACACCAACGCGGCTGCTGCCGGTGGCCTGATCGGTGCTCTGATAGTAGCCCGCATCATGTTCGGCAAGGCTGACCTGACCATGGCCCTGAACGGTGCCCTGGCTGGCCTGGTTGCTATTACTGCCGAACCGGCTGATCCCACGCCGCTGCTGTCTACTATCATCGGCGCCGTCGGTGGTGCGATTGTGGTGTTCAGCATCGTCACTCTGGACAAGCTGAAGATCGATGACCCGGTTGGTGCCATCTCCGTACACGGTGTGGTGGGTATCTGGGGCATCTTCGCAGTCCTGCTGTCGGATCCGGACGCCTCCTTTGGCGGCCAGTTGATCGGCATGCTGACTATCTTTATCTGGGTATTCGCCACTTCCATGATCGTCTGGTTCGCGCTGAAAGCCATCATGGGCATCCGCGTCAGCGAAGAGGAAGAAGACGAGGGTGTGGACCTTTCCGAATGTGGAATGGAAGCCTACCCGGAATTCGTTTCCCAGTAACAGCGATTGTAAAACTCTCCCTTACGTAGCTAATACGTATTGGCGCCCCTGGAAACAGGGGCGCTTTTTTTTGGCTGGAGAAAGAGGGAAAAGGGGAAATAGCAGGTGAAGCGATTAAAAGGGGACAGAAATGACGTAGCAGAAAATCTTGCTAAGGCCGACAATAACAGCCTCATTGTCATTCGCCTCAGCTTTTCCTGCTGGCTTTAACATCATCAGCCAACCATGCCTTGATAAGTGACTGATAGGGTACGTCACGTTTATTGGCCTCTGTCTTGATGCTGTTCAACAAGCTCTCTGGCAAGCGCAGTGAAATGGTCTTGGTAGAGGGTTTCAGATTGGGCATGGAAACAGACCGGGCTGAATCCCAGTTCACATAGTCACTGGAATCATGCTGTTCCCAGAAAGCGCGTTCTTCGGCTTCGGTTCTGAATTCAGGTGCTTTCTTTTTGCTGCTCATAAATCATCCTCTCTTTCCGATGCATGTCGCGTGCGGAAATCACTCTGATCAGACTGTTGGCGCTGCGCAGTGTAAAGCTGATATGCAAGAGCCGGTCATGGTCGGTCTTCCCCAGTGCATGCAGACGGAGTTCATTGTGACTATGTTTCCTGTCTTGCAGCACCAGTAATGGTTGATTGAAAAACACCTGCTCGGCCTCGAATTTACTGACCGCGTGTTTTTCAACACTTTTGCGAGCGTTACCTTGATCCCATTGGAAGCCGACTATGAGTGACCAATCAATCATTGTTGTATATTACCATCATATACAAATCCCGCAATATCAAGCTCGCTATTCTGCATCCCTCGGCGAAACCGCAGGCCAGGCAGAAATGTTAAGCGGGTCACAGAGGCTCCCGCTCAGCGGGGCAAAAAAGGCCTCAGGATTCTGACTCGAACAGCTTTTGTGAGCTTTCTCACAAGCCTGTTTGCGGAAACAGAGTACTCTTCGCCCATGCCTGTTACCGGAACCTCAGCCAACGCCAGTCACCTGATTAAAGTCAGCGCCAATGACGTGCTGGTGGGCATGTATATTTGCGAAATGGACTGTAACTGGTCCGATACGCCTTTTCCCCTGGGCGGCTTTCATGTCAAGAATGCCGAGGAAATCCAGATCCTGCAAAAGTATGCCCGCGTACTGACCATTGATATCAACAAAGGGGCGGAGCCGGCGAAGCGCCGGCGCAGCAATCTCACTATTCTCAGCAGTGCCCGTCGCGCTGCGCCCCAGGTTTCCAGCCTCAAGGTGAATCGGGATGCCTACCCGGTAACCCAGCCGGTAAAGAAACAGATCGACAAGTCCCATGCCGCCTATACCAGTCTCAAGGCAATCATGGCAGAGGCAGCCACGGCAGTGCGCAAGGGCGAGGCCTTGCCCCTGGATGCCCTGTGCAAACCCTCGGCCGCGCTGATTGACTCGATCCTTGCCAATCCCCAGACCCTGATCTGGATTCTCGGCACCGAGCAGGAGCTTGCCAGCGTTAATGCCTACTGTGTCCGGGCTGCTATCTGGGCAGCCATGTTGTCGCGCCAATTCGGTTTGTCCCGGACCGATATCGAATGTCTGTTTCAGGGGACCCTGCTTGCCGATATTGGCATGAACCTGCTGCCGGAACGCCTGGTCAACAAGCGCGGACCATTTCGCAAGAAAGAAGTACTGGCCTACCGCAAGCATGTGGAATTCGGAGTGGAACTGTTGCAAGCCTGCGAAGATATGGATGAGCGCATTATTCAGATTGTGCGCAGTCATCATGAACGTCACGACGGCCGGGGATTTCCCAAGGGCTTCAAGGGTAAACAGATTCCGGCTCTGGCACGCTTCACCAGTCTGGCCTATTGTTTTGAAAGACTATTGCGCTCCAATGATCCGGCTCGTCGGGTTTCACCCGCCCGCGCCATTTCAAGATTGTACAAACAGCGGGAGCTGAAGTTTCCGGAACAACTGGTGGTGGAATTCATTCATATCATGGGCACCTATCCCATCGGCTCTCTGGTGGAGCTTTCCAGTGGCGAGTTGGCCCTGGTGTGGGAGCAAAACCATGAGGAGCGCCTGTCACCGACAGTGGCCATAATCACTGATGAGCGAAGGCAAAAGCTGGCCAAACCGCGGCTGCTGGATCTGTCTGCTCAGAAGGCCAATAGCGACGGGCTGAGCATCGCTCGTTCGGTGAATCCCGGGGGCCTTGATATTGATACCTCGGAATACTGCTTTGCCTTTCTGGGCAAACGCATCTCGGTGGCGGGTTTCGGTTTCCGCCTCTAAGCGGTTCTAAATATCCCCAAAACAGGCCTGCAGGATGGCCAGGGCAGCAATCGGTGCGGTTTCGGTTCGCAGCACCCGCGGGCCCATACCGGTGCGCACAAAGCCGGCCTGTTCTGCCAGGCTCAACTCTGCCTCTGAAAACCCGCCTTCCGGACCACTCAGGGCGCACAGGGCATCCTTGACCGGTAACTCGGCAAGCCGGGTATCCCCGCCGGGCTGAAGAATAATCTTTACCGATTCCGGGGCTTCCGCCAGCCAGTCACTGAAACTGCGGGGCTGGCAAATTTCCGGAACGCTCAAACGGCCACTCTGTTCGCAGGCACTGATGGCCACCTGTCGCCAGTGTCGCAGTTTGTTGTCCAGGCGCTTTTCCTGTTTGAATTTTACTTCGCCGAATTCTGTGTACAGCGGGGAGATCCTGCTGACACCCAGTTCAGTGGCTTTCTGGATCAGGTAGTCCATGCGATCGCCACGGGACAGACCCACGGCAAGATGAACAGAGAGTTTGTCGGGCGCGGGCTTGCGGATCTCCTCATTGAGCAGCACGGTTACGCGCTTGCGGGAAGCTTGCTTGATGCTGGCGGAGAACTCACCATCGGAATTGTTGAAAAGATGGACAGTGTCGCCACTGCCCAGACGCAAAACATTGGCCAGGTAATGACTGGCCTGTTCGGGAAGCTCAAGGGAAACGCCAGGCTGCAGCCTGGCATTGAGGTACAACCTGGATATTCGCATAGTGGGTCTGGCCCTGAATCCCGAAATTGGCCTGCCTGTATCAGGCAGGCTCTGACAGGGACAGATTATTCCAAATCTGGCTTACCGTTTTCGAGGTATTCATGGAATAAAAATGAAGACCCGGGGCACCGCCGGACAGTAGCCGCTCGCAGAGTTCGGTCACTACATCCAGGCCAAACTTGCGCATGTCGGCACCGCCGTCTTCACTGAATCCTTGCAGGCGGCGGCTCAGCCATTGGGGAATTTCAGCACCACACTTACCGCTGAAACGGGCCAGGTTGCTGAAATTACTGATCGGCATGATGCCCGGAATGATGGGAATGTCGATACCCTGGCTCTGGCAATAATCCACGAAGCGGAAATAGGCATCGGCATTGTAGAAATACTGGGTAATGGCGGCATTGGCACCGGCATCCACCTTCTGTTTGAAATAGGCTACGTCTTCTGCATAGCTTGAGGCATCGGGATGCACTTCAGGATAGCAGGCTACATAGATTTCAAAATGATCTCCGGTTTGCTGACGCACAAACTCCACCAGTTCATTGGCATAGCGATGATGCATCTTGCCACCAAAGCCTGAAGGGGCATCACCGCGCAGGGCCACCAGCTTGCTGACTCCCGCATCCTTGTAGGTGTTAAGCAACTTCAGCACTTCGCTGTCAGAGGCGCCGCCGAAACTCAAATGGGGCGCGACATCAGAGCCGGCCTCGATGTACTTCAACACCAGTTTTCGGGTGCCTTTCTTGGTGGTACCACCAGCACCATAGGTCACGGAGAAAAACTCCGGACCCAGGCTGCTGAGGCGTTTATGGGCAAGATCCAGCTTGGCTTCTCCCTCCTCGGTGCGAGGAGGGAAATACTCAATGCTGTAATGTCGGGAAGAGGCCTTTTGCATGTCTCTTTGTTCCGTCATCCTTTTGCCTAGTACTTGTAGCTTTCGGTCTTGTAGGGACCTTCCAGCGGTACGTGAATGTAGTCGGCCTGCTCTTTGGTCAGGCGTGTCAGTACTCCACCGAAACCCTGTACCATCAGCGCTGCCACTTCTTCGTCGAGCTTCTTGGGCAGCACCTCAACGGTGATCTTGGCGACTTTGGAGTCTTCCGACAGATCAGCGTACTTGCGCTCGTACAGATACATCTGCGCCAGTACCTGATTGGAGAAGGAACCATCCATGATGCGTGAGGGGTGGCCGGTGGCATTACCCAGATTGATCAGGCGGCCTTCGGACAGCAGTAACAGGTAGTCGTCCTTGTTCTCCTGACCATTGCGGTAGATCTGGTGAACCTGGGGTTTGACTTCAACCCATTCCCAGTTTTCGCGCATGAACCTGGTGTCAATTTCATTATCGAAGTGACCGATGTTACAGATAATGGCGCCTTTCTTGGCGGCCTGCAGCATGTACTTGTCGCAGACATTAACATTACCGGTAGTGGTCACGATCAGGTCCTGGGCACCGATCATGTCCTTGTTGATGGCATCGAGGCTGCCCTTGTTCTCGCCATTGATATAGGGCGAGACTACTTCAAAGCCGTCCATACAGGCCTGCATGGCACAGATGGGGTCGATCTCGGCAATCTTTACGATCATGCCTTCCTGGCGCAAGCTCAGGGCCGAGCCTTTGCCCACATCACCATAACCAATTACCAGGGCTTTCTTGCCGGACAACAGCATGTCGGTGGCACGCTTGATGCCATCGTTGAGGCTGTGGCGGCAGCCGTACTTGTTGTCGTTCTTGGACTTGGTGACCGAGTCGTTCACATTGATGGCGGGAACCTTGAGAGTACCTTGCTTCATCATGTCCAGCAGACGGTGTACACCGGTGGTAGTTTCTTCGGTAATGCCATGGACATTGTCGAGGACTTCGGGGTACTTGTCGTGGACCATGGCGGTGAGGTCACCACCGTCGTCGAGAATCATATTGGCATCCCAGGGCTTGCCATCCTTGAGGATGGTTTGCTCGATACACCACTCGGCTTCTTCTTCGGTCTGGCCTTTCCAGGCATAGACGGCCACGCCTTTGGCGGCCATGGCAGCGGCGGCATGGTCCTGGGTGGAAAAGATATTACAGGAAGACCAGCGCACTTCAGCACCCAGTGCCTGCAGGGTTTCGATCAACACGGCTGTCTGCACAGTCATGTGGATACAGCCAAGAATTTTGGCACCGGCCAGCGGTTTCTCTTCAGAATACTTGTCGCGCAGCGCCATCAGGGCTGGCATTTCGGCTTCGGCGAGAATGATCTCGCGACGGCCAAAGTCGGCCAGGGAAATATCAGCGACCTTGTAGTCCTGTACTTCACTGCCTTGCTCTTGCACATTCAGGTTGTTCATAAATAACTCCGTAGATTTGATTGGTTTACAGTCCGGCTGCAGTTTTCAGCGCGTCCGCCTTGTCAGTTTTCTCCCAGGTGAAATTCGGTTCTTCACGACCGAAGTGACCATAGGCGGCAGTGTCGCGGTAGATGGGACGCAGCAGGTCCAGCATCTGGATCAGTCCTTTGGGGCGCAGTTCAAAATGCTCACGCACCAGTTCCGTAATCTTGCTGTTGTCGATCTTGCCGGTGCCAAAAGTGTCCACACTGATGGAGGTCGGCTCGGCAACGCC
>JALEHB010000207.1 GCA_022763285.1 Pseudomonadales bacterium
CGTAAAGATTTATGATAAATTCAGTTAAAAATGGCACAGAGCGATGCGGTATGGAAATCAGCAAGCAACTCGATAGCGAGGCCCTGACCCAGGCCTTCAGCTTCAGTGACCTGAAGCAACGGGCTTTCTATGGTTTGCGGGGTATTCTGTCCGGCATTGTGGCGGACCAGAAACTCAATGAAAAGGAATTACTGTTTCTCGATGCCTGGCTGCAATCCCAGCAGTCCCTCTCGGACGATGAAGAGGTGCTGCGCATACTGACCCGGGTGGGTGAAGTGCTGGCCGATGGCCATATCAGCCCGGCAGAACTGGTGCAGATGCAGACCCTGATCGAAGCCTTCGTGCGCGAGCAGGACGACGAGGTCAATAGCAAGGCGCAAGTCAATGAATTGCTTGGCTTTCTCTCTGGTGTGGCCTCTGATGGCGTGCTTAATGATCGGGAAGTGGAAGGTCTGTCCAGCTGGCTTGATCAGCACCAGGATGTCCGCACTGCCTGGCCCGCCTGTGTCCTGATCGACCGACTGGATGTGATTTTGGAAGACGGGTTTATTTCCGAGGAAGAACGAGAGGATTTGCTACAAACCCTGCAGCGCATTACCGCCACCGACGCCGGGGCTTCCGGTGTGCGCTATGAGGCCTCCACGGAAGTCTGGGAAGATCAGGTCGACAGCGTGGATATCGAGGGTCGAACCTTTTGCCTGACCGGAGACTTCGTCAGTGGTGACCGCAACCATGTGGATACCATGCTGCGTCTGAAGGGTGCGGACCTGTCGCCCAATGTAAACAAACAGGTGGACTACCTGGTGATTGGCACTCTGGCCAGCCGCGACTGGCTCTATACCAGTCATGGCCGCAAGATTGAAAAAGCCCTGCTGCTGAAACGGGAAGGCTGCACTATCCAGATTATTACCGAGCGAACACTGCTGAAATTTCTTGGCGCAGTAAACCGGTTCTAGCATGCAGCGCGCAGATCCTGTCCCGCATCTGCAGTTGCCAGGTGCAGGACTGCCTCTACACTTCTCCCATGCCAATGGCTTTCCGCCTCTGGTCTATCAATCCCTGCTCGAAGAGCTGCAACAAGAACATCCGCTGATTGCCAGTCTTCACCGTCCTCTCTGGGCTGACAGTCTGGCGGCAATGCCGGATTGGCAGGTGCTGGCCGACGATATAATCAGCTTGCTGGAAGTCCAGTCTGGCCCGGTGATCAGTGTTGGCCATTCCATGGGAGCCTCGGCGCTGATCATGGCGGCTGTGCGGCGGCCGGAATTGTTTGCCGGTCTGGTACTGGTGGAACCGGTGCTGCTGCGTCCGGTCTACACCCGGCTGCTGAACGGCTTGCGGCCACTGGCCCAGCAGCTGGTACCGATGATCCGCAATACCCGTAAACGCAGCGATCACTGGTCAGATGAAGAGGCGGCCTTCAGGCATTTTCGGGGCAAATCGGTATTTGCCGGGTTGGATGACAAGGATCTGCGCCATTATGTCGAGCACGGTACCCGACCCGCCGCCGATGGTGGTCGGAGTCTGCGCTATGACAAGCACTGGGAAGCCCATTGCTATGGCCGCATATTCGATCTGTGGTCTGTTCTGGAGCAGCTTTCACTGCCTGTGCTGGCGCTGCGCGGTAGCAACAGTAATATCCTGCCGGCCCAGCAATGGCGCCGTTGGCAGCGTGTTGCCGGCCATGATTTCGTGGAAGTACCGGGGCGTGGACTTTTATTACCACTGGAAGAACCCACCGAACTGGCGGAGCTGACCCTGTCCTGGCTGCGCCGCTTGCCCCGCTAGACAGGTTTGCCAGCCCATCTGGCCACAACTCCTTCATCAGGCAGCTGCCGTCACTCCAGCAACAATTGCAATTGCAGCTTGTTAACCTTTTGCCGATGCCTGACTCTAATAAAGACAAGTATCAGAAATTTGATGGCACGGGGAAGCCCCTTGTTGCAGGAAAGCGAAGAACAGCTGATTGAATCAGCGAAAACGGGCAATGCGGCAGCATTTGAGCGTCTGTTGCGCAACACCGAGCGACAAATGCTGGCGGTGGCGGCGGGCTTCGCCCATACCCCGGACGATGCCAATGATATTTATCAGGATGCCATGCTGGCGGCATTCCGGGCCTTGCCGGATTTTAAGCTGGAAGCGCGTTTCAGCACCTGGTTGCACCGCATTGTGGTGAATACGGCCCTGTCGAACCGGCGCAAACTGAAGCGAAGCTGGCAAAAACTGGCAGCGGCCCAGACAGAATATGAACAGCAGGAAACCTATGTGGAGAACCGGTCTCCGGAAGCCTGCACCCTGGATCAGGAATTGAACAGGCAAATCAACCGCGCCATGAGACGCCTCACTGATACCGAACGCATGGCCTTTGTGCTTTGCAATCAGCAAGGTTTCAAGATCAGGGAGGCGGCAGAGATCATGTCCAGTAGCGAGAGTTCCGTGAAAGTCCTGTTGTTCCGGGCGCGTAACAAATTGAAAGAGATGCTGGCTGATTACCATTAGCAGCCGGTATTCCGGATTCGAGTGACAGATGATGCAAGCATGCAACAATGATGAGAGACGATCATGACAAGCAGTGAAAATAGAGAGCAGCTTGAATTGCAGGTGATTGAATACCTCTATGGCGGGATGAGTGATGAGGAGCTGGCTCATTTCGACCAGCGACTGGAGTCGGACACTGCCCTGAGGCAATTGCTGGAGCAGGAGCAACGCCTGCAATCGGCGCTTCCCATTGGCAGCCAGCCCCGGATCGATGAGGAGCGTTTGCAGGGCAATCGCTGGATGTTGCGTCAGCGCCTGCAGAAATCGCAGCGCGCCTGGTCGTTGGCGTCGCTGCTGGCTGCATTGCGTCAGCGACCGCTGACTGTTGGTTTTCAGGGAGCGGCCATGGCCATGACATTTTTGTTGGGCATCATGGTGGCTTCACCACAGAGCGGCTCCGGGCCGGCTGCCGGTGGTGAGCAGGCGGGTCTGCAGCTTCCTTCACAGGTGACTTCGCCCCTGGCCTTTATCGACGATGAAGACTATGAAATCTTCCAGTTGCGAGTGAACAGCTATGATGCTGCCAGCGGCAATATCGATTTGTCATTTTCCCTGGCCTCGGAAACCCGCCTGACCGGTAATGTTGCCGATGCCGGCGTGCACCGGCTGATGGCCGCTGCCCTGCAGGACGATATCGACAGCGCCTCGCGCCTGGATACTATCGAAGTGCTGCAGGCAGTGAGGGCTGGTGAGGAAGTTAACCAGGCCCTGATTCATGTGCTGCTCAATGACCAGAATCCGGGGGTGCGTTACCAGGCGGTGCAGGCACTGGTGGAGTTGAGTGATCAGGAGGCCGTGAGGTCGGCTCTTCGCTACGCCTTGCAGTCAGATGTTAATCAGGGGGTGCGGGTGGAAGCATTCAATGCGCTGTCCAGCTACCGTGATCCGCAGACTCTGCAGGTGTTCCGGCAGCAGATGGAAGATGACAGCAACGAATATATTCGCAGTCAGGCGCGTAGTATTGTGGAAGCACAGAATACGCCCGAGCAGGACGATTTAATTTATTGATTGCGCCAAAAAGCGCGGTTTTTGAGGGTGCAAAAATGACTAGAGTTCACGAATACAGCAAAGCGATCGGCCTGCTTGTTATGCTCCTGCCTGGGGTATTGCTTGCCGCCAGCAATAACGATATCGATCAGGAGTTTACTGTAGAGCCAGGTGGCACTTTAACGGTCAACAGTGATGCCGGTAATATCGAAGTCGATACCTGGAACGAAAATCAGGTACGGGTGCGGGTGCGCAACACCCGCGGCTTCGACATGGAAGTGGTTCAGGAGGGCAATGATATTGTAGTGATTGCCGACCAGGAACGAGGCCTGTTTGGCTTCGGTGGTGGTTCCAGTATCCGCTTCGATGTTTCGGTACCCATGGACTACAACGTCGATCTCAATACCGGTGGCGGCAGCATTACTGTTGCTGATATCAATGGTGAAGTGCGTGCCGATACCAGCGGAGGCCGGATTACTGTGGGCCGGGTCAATGGCGGTGATGTCATGGTAGACACCAGCGGTGGCAGTATCGAGATTGATGATGTGGACGGCAGTGTTTCGGCTGACACCTCCGGCGGCAATATCACCATTGCAAATGTGAGCGGCGATGTGGAGGCAGACACATCCGGTGGCAGGATCCGGATCGGCAATGTAGGCGGCAATATCTATGCCGATACATCCGGCGGCAATATCGAGGTGGGTGAGAGTGGTGGCCGTATGGATCTGGATACTTCCGGTGGCACCATTCGCGCCGGCTGGGCCCAGGGCCCACTGGTGGCGGACACCTCCGGGGGTAATATTTACCTGGCGGGCAGCGAGGTGAGTGTGGAGGCGGATACCTCCGGCGGCAATATCGAAATCGAACGCAGCAATGGGGCTGTGTATGCGGATACCTCCGGTGGCAGTATTACCATTCGGCAGTCTGTAGGCCCGATTCGGGCAGATACGGCCGGTGGCCGGGTTGATGCCGAACTGGTGGCCTTCGGTGGCAGCCGGGATGCCACAGTGGAGCTGGAGTCCTCCGGCGGTGACGTGACTGTGCGGATTCCCAGTAATCATGCCGCCACGATTCTGGCGGACCTGGAAGTTTCCCGCCGTGCACGGGGTGATTACCGCATCTACACCGATTTCCCCCTCACCATTCAGGAAGACGACAATGGCAATATCGTCGGCCGCGGGGATATCAATGGCGGCGGCGACCGGATTTACCTGGAAACCCAGAACAGCGATATCCATATCGTCAGCGTCGACTAAGACGCCTGACCGACCAGACAGTCGGTGCTCTGGACTGGGCACCGACACTATCCTTACCTCCGGTATTTCTCAAACCTTTCAAAAGCTTGCATTCCTGTTGACTAGACTGACTGGTCGGTTTATGGTTTCTTGCTGATAAACAAGCAGTGCCAGGAATCCGGATGGAAACCACAGAAACACCGAAAAAGACGGCCCGGGACAAGGTCATTGTTGCCGCCCGGATGCTCATGACAGGGCAGGGCTACAGCGCCACCACGGTAGATACCATTGTGCGCGAGGCTGGCGTGGCCAAAGGCAGCTTCTATCATGCCTTCGAATCCAAGCAGGATCTGGCCCTGGCGGCACTGGAAGATTTTGCCATTCAGGCCTGGTCGGTGGTGTCTAGCGGACCCTATCGGCAGGAAAGCGACGCCGTCAGGCGAGCGCTGGCCTTTGTGGATTTTCTGGAGGAAAGCGCCGAAAGCCTCTGGGCACAAGGCTCCCTGCTGGGCAGTCTGGCGGTGGAGGTGGCCGACAAACATCCCGAATTACGTCAGCGCATCAGCAATCTCTTCAGTCGCTATGAAGACAAGTTCGTTCGTCTGTTTGCTCCGGCGCTGGAGGCCCGGGGCGTGCAACAACCGGCAGCCCGGGAACTGGCAGTGCATTTGCTGGCAGTAATAGAAGGCTCTGCCATCACCGCCCGCTCCCATGGGGAAGCACGCTATCTGCGTGCTGGCCTTGCCCATTTTGGCCTCTATCTGCGGCTCCTGCTTGGGGAGACCCCCAGGGTCTAGTACCTGCCCAGCTCCTTGTTATTGTTAGCTTTTTATACTCGATCAGGCTAAACTGACTGGTCAGTCTAGCGTCTCTGTCTGATACGGCCTGGGTTTCTGATGTTTTCCGCTGGCGCCGCTCTGTGTGCTTATAAGCAGCCAGACTCTGGGTTAGAATTCGCCTCCCATGGCCAGTGCTAACCCCGTTACTTATTCCTTCCTTCTGGGCCGAGCCTGGCCAATCATCCTGGCCAATGCCGCGGTTCCCATGCTGGGGCTGGTTGATACCGCCGTTATCGGCAATTTCGGCAGTCTTGCTGATCTTGGCGCCATTGCCTTTGGCAGTCTGATTTTTTCTTTTGTGTACTGGAGCTTCGGTTTCCTGCGCATGAGTACCACGGGCTTCACGGCTCAGGCCTGGGGCGCTGGTGATCAGTTGGAAGTCAGGGCCGTATTGGGCCGTGCGCTGCTGATTGCCGTGAGCCTGGCGGTCTTGCTGTTGCTGCTGCAATGGCCCATTGCGGCACTGGCCTTTGCTTTGCTGGATGGCAGCGCCCAGGTGGAGGCCGTGGGGCGTGAATATTTCTTTATCCGCATCTGGGGCGCACCGGCCACGCTGACGGTTTTTGTCTGCACAGGGCTGCTGATAGGTCAGGGTAAGAGCCGTAAGTTATTGTTACTGCAGCTTTTTCTAAATGGGCTCAATATCGCCCTGGACGTGATTTTTGCCGGGGTGCTGAATCTGGGTGCGGCGGGTATTGCGCTGGGAACCGTGATTTCGGAATGGTCGAGCGTGGCCTTTGCCTTTTTCATCCTGCTGCCGGACTTGCGCCGGGAGCAACAGCCGGGTGAGTCGTTCTGGCCGCGGGCGAGGATTATGGATCCGCAAAGTCTGATGGCCACCGCCACAGCCAATGTCCATATCATGCTGCGCACCCTGATGCTGGTGTTCTCCTTTGCCTTTTTTGTAAACCAGAGCGCCCGCTTCGGTGATGTGGTGTTGGCGGCCAATCATATTCTTCTGCAAATGATTTCCTTTTCGGCCTTTTTTCTGGATGGCTATGCCTTTGTGGTGGAATCTCTGGTTGGGGTGGCCAAGGGGCAGGGTGATCGCCAGCGTTTCGACCTTGCTGTGCAGCGTTCAAGTTTGCTGGCGCTGCTCACAGCGGTGCTACTCGCGCTGCTGCTCTGGCTGGCGGGTGATGTGCTGGTTGCCGTGCTGACGGATATCGAGGCGGTACGTGAATCTGCCCGGCAAATGCTGCTGTTTGCGGTGTTTTATGTGCTGCTGTCATTTGCTGCTTTTCAGCTGGACGGGATTTTCATTGGTGTTTCCCAGGCTCGGCAAATGCGGGACGCCGCGACGCTGTCGCTGGCGGTGTTTATCCTGGCCTGGTGGTTGATGATCGATGGCCTGGGAGTGTCCGGGCTATGGCTGGCGATGATTTTCTATGTGGTGGCCAGGGCCCTGGCATTGTTGCTGTTCTACCCGGGGCTGCGCGCCGGCATTGGCCAATCTGAACCCTAGTGTATTTGCTCTGATTCCGGCAGCAGGTGGGTTTCCAGTTCAAGCTCTTCTATCTGCAGGCCCGCCAGAATGATCTTGCCCTGATAGCGTTCGCTGCCAGTGGAGGCGAATTCAAATTCGTAGCGTCGTCTCAGCTGCAGCCGACCGTCATTGCTGCGTGCCAGACGCAGGCCTTTGAGGACCATGGTCTGGTCCAGCAGTTGCAAACCCTGTTGCTGGCAATGGCGTGCCACCAGTTGCAGGGCCAGATGCTTGACCTTGTCGCTTTGCCACCAGAAGGCAATCAGGCTGGCAATCAGCAGGGCCCAGATCAGGAATTCGAGAGAAAGCACAGGGTTGACTCCAGGGCCATTGCGGCGTCGTCACTGTAACCCCGTTTGAGAATCAAAAAGGCGCCGGCCTGTCAATGCGGGCCGCCGCCCTGGTTTCTGCAAGCAATCGGCGTGTTAGTCGCGATAGCTGCTGGTTGGCGGCAGCTGGGAACCGGACAGATCGGCCGGAACACTGCGCTCTCTGACCACCCGGTGGGTCAGGGTGCCAATGCCTTCGATACGTGCTTCGATGGTCTCGCCATCCACCAGATAGCCGGAACCGGTGGCACGCTCGACACGACCCGCACCAGTACCGCCGGAGGTGCCAGATTGCAGCACATCGCCAGGGAAGACGGTGATCAGGGAAGAGGCGTACTCGATCAGCTCGGGAATATTGTGGATCATGTCGCCGGCCTGGGCTTCCTGTACTGTAACCCCGTCGATAACGGTGATCTGATGCAGTCTCTCCATTGGATCGCCGTAGAACTCCTTGGGCACAATCCAGGGGCCGTGGGGAGCGAAGGTGTCATGGCCCTTGCCCACGAACCAGTCTGAGCGCAAGCCATAGCCACCCGGTGGGCGACCGCCGCGGTCGGAAATATCCATGGCGACCATATAACCGAAGACATGATCATAGGCGCGAGTGGCAGAGATGTATTTGCCGCTGCGACCAAAGACAATGGCCATTTCCACTTCATACTCAATCTCATCGCGGCCGTAGGGCATGATGACGTCTTCGCCATGGCCGATTACGGCGCCACGGGTGGGCTTGAGAAAGAGGTAAGGTACACCACGATTTTCCCGTCGTTCACGGGTCTGGGCCGCCAGTTGCTCTTCGGTGCAGCCCTCACAGGCGTGGGTATAGAAGTTAACGGCCGCGTTCATGATCTTGCTGGGGTATTGGATCGGGGCACGGATATCCACATCATCCACGTCGTGGATATAGTCGGGGCGGTTGCCGGAGTTGAGCTGTCCGTCTTCCACCAGCCAGTTGACCAGCTCATAAACCCGGTATTTGAGGCCGTATTCATACTGCTCGATCAGACCGAGCATGTCATTGGGCATGTCGATGCTGCTGTATTGTGGCATCAGTTCCAGGACCTGATTGGCTGCTACCAGATCCACAATCAGTGAGTCATCCCGCATTACCAGGCCCACGAACTGTTCATAGTCCACCGCGAAGGTGCCCACTTTGTAGGGTTCAGCCGGCTCGATATTGACCTGGGCCATGGCGGCTGAGCTGCTCAGGGTCAGGCCGCTAACCAGGCCGAGGATGGATAGAAATCTTCTTATCATTGTTTCGCTCCCGCACAGAATTACTGCATGCGTTGATTGCTATTATTTTTATGCGTTTATTGCGCCTGAAGACAGCGAAGAAACAGTAAGAAGGTTCGACCTGCAGTGTCGTAGCTGCCAATTCAAGCCCGTCAAAGGTATCCCCCGCTCAGGGAATTGTCCAGAGTTGAGGGCCGGCATCAGGGTAAATTGCGGTATCTGCAGGGACAATGCTGTCAGCAGGTCGCCATTGGGCGGGAGAAACAGGCTGTCGCCGGACCGAGCGATCGTTCACCCCGGGTGCGGCAGGCCAATTGCCCTATTGACTGTCGGCGGAAGCGCTGTGTTCGGCGTAGCGCTTGATATGGGGGGCCAGTATTTCCAGCGCGGTTTTATCGCAGGCTGGCAAGCTGGCATCGCTGAGCTGCAGCGGAGTCACTCGCTCACCCCACTTGATCAGGCCCGCGCCCCAGGTGAGTCCGGCCCCGAATGAGGCAGTGAGCAGATAATCGCCGGGTTTGACGCGGCCTTCCTCGAGAGACTCGGCCAGTGCTACCGGAATGGTTCCAGCCGAGGTATTGCCGTATTTGTGTACATTCACAAACACTTTTTCCTCAGGGATACCCACGCGCTTGGCCAGGGCATCGAGAATGCGTTTGTTGGCCTGATGGGGCACCACCAGACTGACATCGTCCACCGTCAGCCCGGTTTGCTCCAACACGTCCATGCAGGCCTGGGACATGGCTTTCACCGCACGCTTGAAGACTTCCTGACCCTCGAAGTTCCAGCCTACATAGAGGAATTCCTCGCTCAAGCGCGAGTAGGCAGAACCAAGATTGGTGATCTGGATGGCGTATTTGGCATCGGCCTCACAGCCAATTTTGGCTGCCAGCAGGCCGCATTCTTCATCGCTCTGCTCAATCACCACAGCACCACAGGCATCGCCGAACAGCACCGCCACATCGCGGCGGGCCCAGTTCATGTAGTGGGAAATAAATTCGCCGCCAATCACCAGAACCTTCTTGTGGGCACCGGTGCGGATCAGATTGGTGCCGATATGCAGGCCATAGAGAAAGCCGGTACAGGCTGAATTGACATCGATGGCAGCGGCATTGACCGCACCAATCTCGTCCGCCACCAGGGAGGCTGTGTTGGGGCAATAGCTGTCATTGGTGAGGCTGCCCAGCAGGATCAGATCGAGCTCGGCGGGGTCCAGATCGGCTGCCGCCAGGGCATGACGCGCAGAAACCACCGCCATATCGGAGAAATTACAATGACAGATACGCCGTTCCCGGATGCCGGTTCTGCTGGTGATCCACTCATCGGAGGTATCCATGAAGGTGGCCAGATCCTCATTGCTGAGAACTGCAGGTGGGACGCATTTACCCCAGCCGGTGATTTTGGCGTAATGCATTCAAACTCTCCGCTGCACAGGGCCTCAGACTGATATGACGGGCCATGTTGCTTTTTTATGGCGACTTGCAGGTTAGGGCCCCAGGGTCTTTCAATGCCGCTGAGACAGTGGCAGAAGGATACTTTATTTTGCTGGCTCAGGATACCCTGATAAATACAGGCCAAAGCGCCAGGCAGCGACGAAAGAATATCCGGGGATGCCGGTCTAACACAGCATGAATGACATCAATGTAGGCAAACCGGCCATGAGCCTGATTCTGATCTACCTGTTGTTGGGCCCTGCAACGGCGCTGGCGCAGGTTGATCACAGTCTCTGGGATGCATTATTGCAGGACCATGTGAGGGTTCTGGATGCAGGCAGCAAGACCGAAGTGGACTATGCCGCCATGGCCGGTGATCGACAGCAGCTCCAGGCCTATCTGGGAACCCTGGCTGGCGTCAGTCGGGCAGATTTTGACGGCTGGTCCCGCAATGAACAGCTGGCCTTTCTGATCAATGCCTACAATGCCTGGACAGTGGAGTTGATTCTACAGTACTACCCCGATCTTGATTCCATACGCGATATCGGTTTTCTGCCCGGTGCCGCCTGGCGCCGTGATTTCGTTGACTTGTTCGGGGGGCAGGTATCACTCGATGAGATCGAGCATGAAATGATCCGTCAGTGGCCGCAGTTTCAGGAGCCGCGGATTCACTTCGCGGTCAATTGCGCGGCCATCGGATGTCCGGCCTTGCGCGCCGAAGCCTGGCGGGCAGAGGATTTACAGGCTCAACTGGAAGACAGCACTCAGCGCTTTCTGATGGACCGGGATCGTAACTGGTGGGAACAAGACACGCTCTATGTTTCCAGAATCTTCGACTGGTACGGCGAGGATTTCGAACAGGGTTGGCAAGGTATCGAATCGTTACGCGGGTTTTTATTACAGTATTCCGGGGCGCTGGAATTGACCGATTCGCAGGTCGAAAAGCTCAGGCAGGGCGACGTTCGGATTCGCTTTTCACGCTATGACTGGGGACTCAATGAGCTCTCACCATGACCTCTCAAGCCCGCGCTGAGTGAGCGCCGGGCATTGGCCCAGGCAGGGCTTGTGCTACACTCGACCCCGGAAGAGAATCATCCCCGGTGGGGTGCCCGGACTTCAAACCCGGTGAAGTCTGTTACAAGACAGGCTTGGTGGGTTCGACTCCTGCCTCTTCCGCCAATTCCCTTTTCTCGTGATTTCCTGTTGTCGGCATTTCCGGCTCAAAGCGGCAGCTACTCTTCAACTCCTCATTGCTCCGACTCCACTTCATCCAGCCGCGCCCCTGCCAATACGCCGGGCAGGGAATAATTGCCTTCATGACAGGCATACTCGTAAAGCCGATCCTGAGTGCGGTTCATGGGGATTTCGGCACTCCAGTCCTGAACAAAAGTGTCGGGGTCATGGATGGTGAAGCGATAGTTGATCACATCGTCGCTGACACGGGTGAAGCGCTCGGTGATGCGGAAATCGTCAGAGGCATTTCGAAAGCGTTGCGAAGGATTGAAGTTGCTGGTTTCCACCACCAGAGTGTCGCCTTCCCAGCGACCGATGGAATCGCCCAGCCAGCGCTGGTGTTGCTCCGGCAATGGGTCCGCATCGATGCGAATAATGCGGGCATCATGCACCATTTCCACCAGGATCATGACATAGCCCTCTGACTGCACGATCTGGTAATTATTGTTGTAGAGAATCGGCAGCATGGGCGGACCGCCACTGGAGCTGAAAGAAAGCAGGCAACGTTCTGCCAGGGGCCGGGACTCGGGGCCAAAGTAGGCGCCACGTTGCTGTCTTTGCAATTGCGCTGCCTGGATTCGCTCCTGGGCCTGTGGGGTGTAGTCGGGAATCTGGCCATCGGCCGGCTCCACAATCAGGGAACTGCGAAATTCACCGTTATAGCGCGCTACCTGGGTGCCATCGTCAAACCAGAAATTGTTATAGCTGTCGGCCAGTTCGA
>JALEHB010000208.1 GCA_022763285.1 Pseudomonadales bacterium
AGAGAGAACTGGCCAGGCTGTTTGAAGCCACCCAGGCCAAGGGCAAGACCTGTGTCTGCACCAAGCTGTACTGGAAAGACCATCTGGTGAAATGCCGCATCGCCCTGGCCACGGGCAAGCAGGCCCACGACAAGCGGGCCACCAAGAAAGACCGGGAATGGAATATCGAGAAGCAACGCACTCTGCGTGCCCACAATCGCTAGGCGGCAGCTGATATTGTGAGCCGGGCCCTTGAAATAGTGGGGTTTCGGCCATATGTTTAAACGTAATGGCCTATTTCAGCAGCGCTGGAATTGGTCCAAATGTTCTTCAAGAGTAGACCTTTCAGTTTCGTGCTTGCCTTTTAGGTGAGTACAGCGAATACTGGGATGACACCGAACAGCAATAGAGAGTTCGTTTGTGCTGTTACTGTGGGGCACTAGGTTGTGCCAGAGCATCAAAATACCAGTACTGAGCTTTTCTTTAGCAGTTATGGGGGCGATCTGGATTCGACGCCGGTATCAACTCCTTAGGTGCATGCCGAGAGGGTAGTGACTCTCGTAAATCAATTACTACAACTATCTAGTTGCCAACGACGACAACTACGCTCTAGCAGCTTAATATAGCTTGCTAGCGATTGCCTCAGGGATGCCTGTAAACCGGAGTTTTGCAATCGTCATATAGAACAGGATCGCGGAAAGGCCGTCTGGGGCCCGCCCGTTAAAACTTAACCAGACTCGCCCAACTCACCCTGCCCGTCGGGCGGATGCGGGTTAACTTAATAGACGACGCTAAGCATGTAGAGCCGAAGGGCGCGAACTGACGGACGGGAGTTCAATTCTCCCCGCCTCCACCAAATAAAAAGGCCACCCCAAGGGGTGGCCTTTTTATTTGGTGGAGGCGGGGAGTGGTGATCTCTTACAGTCGAGTTCCTGCAAATCGCCGGGAGCGATTTGCGACGCCGGCTATGCCGGCGGCCCCGAAGGGGATCGGTAGCAATAGTTGCTCTGAAATCTGAACTTGAGCTGCACTCCCAGTGATAGATGCTGATCAAACTACATGGATGTAGGCCACAATTCTCCCCGCCGGGAATCCTGCACTATCAAAATCAAAGTTCTCTAACCCCTTTGATCACTAACTTTCATCTGGACGAAGGTATATTTTCATTTGGCCGAATAAATAGTTTCATTTAGACGGAGCCTTATATATGCTAAGTCAGCCAAGCCAGCCTTAAAACTATCAAAATAGCAGGCGCACCTTTGTACCCAAGATTCTCAGAAACAACCCTGCGAGAAGCGCTGGAAGACACTCCAGTAGTGCTTATTCATGGCTCACGGCAATGTGGTAAATCTACATTAGCGCAATTAGTGGGAGATGATCTTGGCTATCGCTATATCAGCTTTGACGATGACAACCAGCTACAAGCAGCCAAAGCTGACCCCATGGGCTTCATTCAGAGCTTGCCTGAGAAAGTTATCCTCGACGAAATTCAGCGTACCCCTGAGCTGTTTCTGGCCATCAAGGCAAATGTCGACAAGAATCGGAAACCTGGCCGATTCCTGCTAACAGGTTCGGCCAATGTTTTGCTCCTGCCACAGCTCGCAGACTCCCTGGCAGGACGCATGGAAATCATACAGTTAAGGCCCCTGGCCCAGAGTGAGATAGCCAGCCAATCACCAAACTTTCTGGCTCAAGTATTCAGTGCTGACTTCGGAGCTGCTCTGAATCAGACAAGCCCTATTCAATTGGGGCAGACTCTGGCAGAGATTATATGCGCTGGAGGTTATCCAGCAGCGATAGCACGCAACAACAGCAAACGACGAAGCAAATGGTACCAGGATTTTATCGCAGCACTCATCCAGCGTGATGTGCAAGATATCGCCAAAATCCGCAACCTTGAAATCCTGCCCAAACTATTGGCTCTGGCAGCCTCCCAAACTGCCCGCCTGTTCGTGGCAACAGAATTGGCAGCGCCCTTCTCTTTGAGTCGTCCAACTATTCGAGAGTACCTGACCCTGCTCGAACAACTCTTCCTCATTGAACAGCTTCAGCCATGGCACAGCAACCGGCTCAGCCGGCTGATCAAGACCCCGAAATTGCATTTAGCGGATACCGGTTTGGCTTGCGCTCTGATGGACATCAATAGCCAAACTCTCTGGGAGGACAAATCGCTACTTGGTCAGTTACTGGAAACTTTTGTTTTCCAGGAGCTGCGCAAACAGGCTAGCTGGCATGATGAAAACCTGAACTTTTATCACTTCCGCAACAAAGATAAAGTAGAAGTGGACATCATCATAGAACAGGGGCACCTGTTAGCTGGCGTAGAAGTAAAAGCCTCAGCGACAGTCAAAAAGGAAGATTTCAAGGGTCTGGATAAACTGAAAGAATCCTGCGGCAAACACTTTGCTGCCGGTGTTGTGCTCTATGACGGCGATAGCATCCTGCCATTTGGTGACCGATTATTCGCCGTACCTGTTTCTACAATGACCGGCGGGAATAAATGAGATGACTTCCAGTAATTTCGATTTTCTCAAGCACCACGACGAACTACTGGCTCGCCTTGCGGACACCGCTGAAGCCTGCTTTGCCCCTGACCCAAACACCACGTTCATCAAAATGCGCCAGCTCGGCGACGCAGTGCCCAATAATTGAAGCCAACAGTGTAATTAGAAGAAATTCATGACCGAAGACCATAAAAAACAGCTCCAAACCCAACTCTGGAACATCGCTAACACGCTGCGCGGAAAGATGGGTGCAGATGAGTTCCGGGACTACATCCTGGGCTTCATTTTCTACAAGTATCTGTCAGAACGGATGCATCTGTTCGCTGATGAGATCCTGAAAAATGATGGCATTACTTTTGACCAGATCGACGAAGCAAGTGCTGAAGGTCAGGCGATGCTCGAAGCCATAGAAGAGAATTCTGTCGAGCGACTCGGTTATTTCCTCAAGCCTTCTGAACTCTTCTACAAGCTCGCCGAGAAAGGCGCTCAGAAAACGGACAACTTCATCCTTGAAGACCTCACTGCCATCCTCAGGCACATCGAAGGCAGCACCATGGGACACGACAGTGAGGAAGACTTCGAGGGGCTCTTCGAAGACCTCGACCTCGGCTCGTCCAGGCTGGGGAAAACCGAAAACCAGAAGAACGAACTCATCGCCAGGGTGCTCGTCCACCTCGGCCAGATCGACTTCCGGCTCGACGACACCGAAGCCGACGTGCTCGGTGACGCCTACGAATACCTCATCGGCCAATTCGCCAGCGGCGCGGGCAAGAAGGCGGGTGAGTTCTACACCCCGCAGGAGGTCAGCACCATCCTCGCCAAGATCGTCACTACCGGCAAGACCAGCCTCAAGAACGTCTACGATCCCACCTGCGGCTCGGGATCGCTGCTGTTGCGGGTAGCAAAGGAGGTCGGGGAAGTCGGCGGCTTCTACGGGCAGGAGATGAACGCTACCACTTACAACCTGGCGCGGATGAACATGATCCTGCACGGCGTCCACTATCAGCGCTTCGACCTGAAGAACGAGGACACCCTGGAGAATCCCGCGCCCGAGCACGCCGACCTGCGCTTCGAAGCCATCGTCGCCAATCCGCCCTTCTCTGCCAAGTGGTCGGCCAGCGCCATCCATGAGAACGACGACCGCTTCAGCACCTACGGCAAACTTGCGCCCAAGACCAAGGCTGACTTCGCTTTTGTGCAGCACATGGCACATCATCTTGATTCCAGTGGGAGAATGGCCTGCGTCCTGCCCCACGGCGTGCTGTTCCGCGGCGCGGCCGAAGGACATATCCGCCGCTACCTCATCGAGGACTGCAACTGGCTCGACGCCGTCATCGGCCTACCCGCCAATATCTTCTACGGCACCGGCATCCCCACCTGCATTCTGGTGCTCAAGAAACAGCGTGAGAACCCCGATGACATTCTCTTTATAGATGGGAGCCAGCACTTTGAGAAGGTTGGTAACCAGAATCAACTCCGCCCCGAGGATATCGAGCGCATCGTTAACGCCTACCGGAAGCGGGAAAGCATTGAGAAATTCAGCCATGTTGCCGGGCTGAGCGAGGTCGAGGAAAACGACTATAACCTCAACATTCCGCGTTACGTCGACACCTTTGAAGAAGAGGAGCCGGTCGATCTGGCGGAGGTGTCGGAGAAGCTGGTGGCCTTGGAAAAAGAAATGGGCGAGACGGACAAGGTCATCGCGAGGTTTTGTGAGGAACTGGGAATCAAGGCGCCGTTTTAAGATGAGCAAAAAAGAATCATTGGTGCCTTCGCTGAGGTTTGAAGGATTCGCAGGTGACTGGCCTAAAAAAAGGCTAGGGCAACTCTTCAACATCAAAGCTGGGGGCGATATCGATGCGAAGCATGTCAGTCAGGAAAGAACTGACCAGTATCAATACCCAATTTACGCAAACGCAAGAAAAGACAAAGGATTCTACGCTTACTCTGATATCTTTAAGGCCAACGACGGAACTGTCACTGTTGCAGGTCGAGGAGTTCATATTGGAATCGCACATGCTCGGGACCACAAATTCTATCCAATCGTCAGGTTGTTAGTCTTAAGCCCCCTTCACAACGAAGATATTTATTTCAGCGAGTTGGCGATAAACAGAATTCGACTGTTTATCGAAAGCACAGGTGTTCCTCAGCTCACATCGCCTCAGTTATCAGGCTACTCAATCAGAATCCCCTCCCTCCCTGAGCAGCAAAAGATTGCGGATTTCTTGACAGCGGTGGATGGGCGGATTGGGCAACTGATCCAAAAGAAAGCCCTGCTGGAGGACTACAAGAAAGGTGTGATGCAACAGATCTTCACCCAAGCAATCCGCTTCAAAGACGACCATGGAAACGACTTCCCTGATTGGGGGGAGATGGAGTTCACAGAGGTAATGAAAACTGTATCACCACGTGGGTTTCAGATCGAAAGTTCGGCGATACTATCAGTCGGTGAATATCGGGTTATCGACCAGGGAAAGGCAAAAATCGCTGGTTACAGCAATGATTCAGACAAGGTAGTGGGAGAAGTACCTGTGATTGTTTTCGGGGATCACACCACCGTCATTAAATATATCGACTTTGAATTCATTGTTGGGGCGGATGGCACGAAAATACTTATAAGTAAGAACCGAGACCATGACCTCAGGTATCTCTACTACAACTTAGTCCACAACAATGTCTCGCAAGAGGGATACAAGAGGCACTTCAGCATCTTGAAGGAGATTTCTATGCAAGTTCCCTCGCCCGAGGAACAAACCAAAATCGCAAATTTCCTCTCCGCCATCGACCGCAAGATCGAAAGCGTCGCCACTCAAATCACCGAGACCCAAACCTTCAAACGCGGGTTACTCCAGCAGATGTTTGTATGAGTGAAGAGTCTGGTAAATACGCAGTTATGATCCAGTCCGAGCAGGTGCTGGAGGATGAACTGGTGACGCAATTGATCGGCCAGAGCTACACGCGGACGGCTGTGACCGACGAGGCGTCGATGTTGGCGAACCTGAAGGCGCAGTTGGAGGCGTTCAACGCCCGAGCGCTGGAAAACGGAACGCTGACGGAAGCGGAATTTACCAAGGTTCTACATCACCTGAACAAACAGTCGGGTGTGTTTAACAAGGCGCACATCCTGCGGGATCGGATGAAACTGACCCGTGATCAAAATGGGTCGGACGGCGAGACCGTTTACCTGGAGTTTTTCGACTCAAACGATCCTCTGCGCAACCGCTACCAGGTGACGCAGCAGGTGAAGATGGAGGGCAGCTACAAGAACCGCTTCGATGTCACCCTCCTCGTCAACGGCCTGCCACTGGTGCAGATCGAGTTGAAGCGGCGCGGGCTGGAGATGAAGGAGGCCTTCAACCAGATTCAGCGTTACCAGAAACACAGCTTCTGGAGCGGCCACGGGCTGTTCCACTTCGTCCAGCTCTTCGTGATCAGCAACGGGGTAAACACCAAGTATTACGCCAATGCACGCAGGCAGAGCTTCAAGCAGACCTTTTACTGGGCACAGCAGGACAACACCACGATCCGCGCGCTGACGCCCTTTGCCAGAGCCTTCCTGAACCGGGAGCACCTCGGCACCATGATCGGCAAGTACATCGTGCTCAACGAGACGGACAAGATCCTGATGGTGCTGCGTCCGTATCAATACTACGCCACCGAAGCCATCATCGAGCGAGTGCAGAACCCGCCGGCGGAGAATGCCAACGGTTATATCTGGCATACCACCGGATCGGGCAAGACACTGACGTCCTTCAAGGCCGCCCAGATCATGACCGGCCTGCCGGACGTGCACAAAGTCGTCTTCTGCGTGGATCGCAAGGATCTGGATTACCAGACCATCAAGGAGTTCAACGGCTTCAGCAAGGGCAGCGTCGATAGCACCAACAACACCAGGAAACTGGTGAGCCAATTCACCGATGCTGACACCAGGCTGATCGTGACGACCTTGCAGAAACTGAACACCGCCATCAGCAAGCAAGCTTACCTCAAGCAGATGGAGGCGCTGCAGGACGAACGGATTATTTTCATCTTCGACGAGTGCCACCGCAGCCAGTTCGGCGATACCCACAAGCGGATCTGCGAGTTCTTCCGCAATCACCAGATGTTCGGCTTCACCGGCACGCCAATCTTCGCTGACAACGCGGTAACCAGGAACGGTCGCAAGCACACCACCAAAGATTTATTCCACAAGAAGCTCCATTCCTACGTCATCACCGATGCCATCAAGGACGAGAACGTGCTGAAGTTCGCGGTGGAATACGTCGGGCGCTATAAAAAGAAGGACAGCGGCGATGTTTATGCTGACATCGATGTAGAAGGCATAGACACCAAAGAAGTCGTAGAGGGTGATGCGAGGATCGAGAAGATCACCGACTACATTATCGAGCATCATCCAGTGAAGACCCGGAACAAGGAATTTACCGCAATGTTCTGCGTCAGTTCGGTAGACATGCTCATCAAGTATTACGAGATATTTGCGCAGAAAAAAGAGGCAGGAGAGCACAATCTCCGCATCGCGACTATTTTCAGCTATACCAGCAACGAATCAGACCCTGATGCCGACGGCATCCTGGATGAAGACAGCGAGATTGTCGGTGGCGAAGGCGGCAACCCGCACACCCGAGACAAACTCGAAGGCTTCATCGCTGACTACAATGCGATGTTCGGCACCAGGTATTCCACCAAAGATACCCAGAGCTTCTACAACTACTACCAGGACATCGCCAAAAAAGTGAAAGAGCGGAAGGTGGATATCCTGCTCGTGGTGAACATGTTCCTGACTGGTTTCGACAGCAAGACGCTGAACACGATGTATGTGGACAAGAATCTGCGTTTTCATGGTCTGGTGCAGGCCTACTCGAGAACCAATCGCATACTCAATGAGGTAAAGAGCCAGGGTAATATCGTTGTCTTCCGCAACCTGAAGAAGCAAACGGATGAGGCTGTCGCACTATTCTCCAATGCGCATGCCAAGGAAGACATCTTCGTTCCACCCTACGAAGAGTACGTAAAACAATTCAACGAAGTTGTGCTTGAGCTATTGACGATGACGCCGACTGTGGCTTCGGTGGCAGACCTGCCCCATGAAGAAGCCGAGTTACAGTTCGTCAGGGTGTTCCGCGAGCTGATGAGACTGCGCAACGTGCTGGAGTCTTTCTCAGAATTTAGCGATGGCGACCTGGCACTTCCAGCCCAGCGTTTCGCGGACTATCGAAGTGCTTATCTTGATCTCTATGACAAAGTAAAAACCAACACTACCAGGGAAAAGGTGTCTATTCTCGAGGATGTAGATTTCGAGTTAGAGCTGATGCACAAGGATGTGATTAATGTGCAATACATCCTGACTCTGTTGGCGAGGCTCTTTGATGCGGAGGACAGCGAAGAGCAGGCCTTGCGAAAACAGATTCTGGACACCGTCGCCGGTGATGTTGAACTCAGGAGTAAGCAGGAGCTGATTGGCAAGTTCATCGACAGCACGATCCCCACTCTTGGTGCTGCTGCAGAGATCCCGGATAGCTTTGAAGAGTTCTGGGAACAGGAGAGAGCCTCGGCATTTGAGGCGCTGTGTAAGGAAGAGCAGCTTGATGCTGACAAGCTGAAAGATGTTATCGACCGCTATGTCTATACAGGCAAAAAGCCATTGCCAGACCCGGACATAATCCAACTGATTGAACGGCCATTGAAATTGGCAGAGCGAGTACCAACGAGAAACCGGGTGCTGGACAAAGTTGTCAACTTTGTCGAAACCTACATTCATGGCATAGCGGCTTGATCCAGAATGATTTGCCGAAGGGCTGTATGCTCGAATAATCATCGCCCAGATGAATGCAGGGTTTGAGATTACGTGGAGTATGGGAACACTCTCAGCATTACAACTATTAAAGCTCCCTGCCAAGTTGTTAAATTGTGAGTGTCCCCAAGATTTTCCAAGCCTGAGTAGTATAGGCGTGTCAGACAAGTCAGTATCGGAATAACATTAGTTAGCAACAACTGGAGACCCCATGCAAAAAGGCTGGATGATCAGAGCAGGACGCGGCGGAAAACTCGTTGAGGATTTCGAAAAAGGCTATATTGCCGTTGGCTGGAACTCCCTCGGCGATTTTAACAAGCTGGGCACCACAGACCAGATTCGGGAAACCTATATAGCGGAATACGGCAATGCCAAACCTTCCAAAACCGCAAACGCCGTGGCCATGATTCGCAAATTCCGGGATGAAATCAGCAAAGGCGATACGGTGATCACTTATAGCCCCGAACGCCGCGAATACCTGATTGGTGAAGATCTGGGCAAATACGTTCACAAACCGGACCGTGATCTGGTGGGCGACTATGCCAATGCCAGGGCGGTCAACTGGATTGGCTCGGTATCGCGCGATTCACTGCCAGTTTCCACACGAAATTCTCTCGGTTCCACCCTGACCCTGTTTGCGCTGCAGGACTTTGTTCTCGCAGACCTTCAGAAGGCCCTGAGTGGCGCTCCGGTCAGCGAAGAAGAGGACAGCACCGAGGAGGATTTCAGCGACACCAGAGATCAAGTTGTTTCCCAGGGCCACGAGCTCATCAAGGACAAGATCCTGAGCTTGCAGGCAGACGAGATGGAGGAGCTGGTGGCCGCCATATTGCGAGCCATGGGTTACAAAACCAAGGTCTCACCCCGGGGCCCGGATCGCGGCGTTGATGTCTCGGCTTCACCCGATGGGCTCGGCCTTACCCAACCCAGAATCAAGGTAGAAGTAAAACACCGTTCCGGGGCCATGGGTTCTCAGGCAATCAGAAGTTTTGTCGGAGTATTACGAACCGGCGATAACGGTCTCTATGTCAGCACCGGCGGCTTTAGCAAGGAAGCGCGCTATGAAGCAGAACGCGCAACCTTCCCCATCACCTTGATTGATACTGACGACCTGGCGGATTTGCTAGTAGCCCATTACGAAAATTTTGATCTGGAGGGACGTGCACTGCTGCCTTTGATCCGGGTTTACTGGCCAGCTGAATAAGCCTGGCTTTCGACACACCGCCAAGCATCACAGCCGATGGATAGCATTACCTGGGCATTGCCATGCACGCAAGTTTCAATGTTGTCCGCCTTTATTCCTCGATACCGGCAATGATTGCCAGCCCTCTGATAAACCCATAGTAAAAGTATTAACACCTTGGCCTTCTATCAGTCTGGAATAAATAACTCCCCCCAGAAACAAGTAACCCCTCGGGGTGCGCTGATCTGACGGGAAGCGTGAGGGGTGTTGTTGTTGCCAAGTATAGCGCGAGTTTTCCAGTTTATAGGAATCGGAACTTTACTCAGACGAGCCTGACCCTCTACCTCATTGATCTTATTCATTATTTTTCGGAATCAAGTAGAAATACGCCACCGTACCCGGGAGCCAATGCCAACGCAGCCCGAGTGAATACACAGCTAATATTATTCTCACTCCAATCCATTGTTCCCAAAAACCGTAACAACCCCCTGCTACAATCCCCAAACAAACCACCACCAACCACCCAGTACCCCAATGCCCCAATCCACAACAAAAACCCTCCTCCCAACCCTGCTACTCCTGACCCTAGCAACCTGCACCACCCAACCCCAAAACCAAGCCAACATCCGCAAACTCACCGTCCTATACACCAACGACGAGCACGGCTGGATGCAGGGCATGGAACCGGGCCAGGGCGCTGCCAACTTGATGCAACTGTGGAAAGACCAGGAAGGTTATGACCCCGATGGGCCTTTCCTGCTGCTCAGCGGCGGCGACAACTGGACCGGACCAGCCATTTCCACCTGGACCCGGGGTGAGAGCATGGTTGAGGTGATGAATGCCATGGCCTATGACGCCTCGGCGGTGGGCAATCATGAATTCGATTTTGGCCTTGAGGTGCTGGCCCAACGGGCAGCGGAGGCCGATTTCCCCTATCTCAGTGCAAACACCCGCTGGCGCAAAGGTCAGCAGGTGCCCGAAGACCTCGGTATCCTGCCTTATACCGTCACGGCGGTTAACGATATTTCGGTGGGCATCATTGGCCTCACTACCCGGGACACGCCCACTTCCACCAATCCAGCCAATGTGGCTGAGCTGGACTTTATCGACTATGAACTGGCCCTGCGGGAGACCGTGCCTCACTTGCGGGAGCGGGATATTGATCTGTTGCTGGTGGCTTCCCATGTCTGCATCGATGAATTGCTGCCGTTAATAGAAGCCACTGCCGATCTGGACCTGGACATGGTGGGGGCCGGACATTGCAATGAACTGGAAGCGAGGCTGGTGAACGACACGGTCCTGCTGGGCGGCGGCTATCATTTCACCGCCTATGCCCGGGCCGACTTCAGCGTCGATATTGCCAGTGGACAGCGCACTGCCACCAGTTACGGGACCAGGGGCTATAGTGACAGCCAGGCTGATCCGCAAATCACCCGTCTGATAAATCTCTGGTCCTCGGGCATCGAAGCCAGCTTGTCGGAAGTCATTGCCTATTCTGACCAGGCCGTTGCTCGCGGCGCCAACAGTCCCCTGAACCAGGCCATTATCGATTCCTGGCTCTGGCATGACGACAGTGCCGATATCGCCATCACCAATGCCGGCGGTATTCGCATCGATTTGCCCGCCGGTGAAATTGATCTGGCCACCGTGGTGGCCATGATGCCCTTCGACAATACCATTGTTGCCGTGACCATTCCCGGCGCCACGGTTATTGATGTGCTGGAGAATGGCAGTCGCCCGGTTGTAGCTGGCGTGCAGTACAGCAACGGGCAATGGCTACTGAGACAAAGCGGCCAGGCCATCGATCCACGGAGCAATTACCGGGTACTGGTTAATAGTTTTATGTACGCCGGTGGTGACGGCTATGAAGGCCTGAAGACAGCTGACCCCTCCGGCTTTGACACCGCCATTCACTATCGCCAGCCTTTTGTCGAATGGCTGCGCTCTTTGCAAACCAGCCCGGACCAGCCGCTGAGCTTCTAGCTCAGCATGTCCGCCTCACCTGTCCTCGGTAACGCCGGACTCGTCAGTTATCCGCAGATCTGCAATTCGGATGCAGGCATAAATACTTCCCCGCTCGGGTCGACACAATAAGGTAATAACAAGCGCGGATCTCAACCATGCAATGCCCACTTTGCCAGCAACAGCAGACCGAAAGTATTTATCAGGCTGGCCGCACCCCGGTTTTTCAGAACAAGGTCTATGCCAGCCGTGAACAGGCCACGCAGGCCGCCTGCGGACCGGTGGAGCTGTTTGCCTGCAGAAACTGCAACTATGTCTTCAATGGCCGCTTTGACTACAGCCTGATGGACTACGACGGCGACTACCAGAACGAACAGGCCTGCTCCGCCACCTTTGATCAGTATCTGGAAAGCCTGATTGACCTGTTGCAGTCGCGGGGCTTCAACAAGCAGAACAAGATCATTGAAGTGGGCTGTGGCAAGGGTACGTTTTTAGGCAAGCTTTGGCAGCGGGGCTTCGATGCCGAGGGCTTCGATACCGCCTATGAGGGTGATGACCCCCGGGTGCAGCGCGAATATTTCGGTGACAAACACCGGGGCAAAGAAGTGGACCTGATCATCCTGCGCCATACCCTGGAGCATATTGCCGAGCCACTGGCCTTCCTGCAAAACCTGGCCGGGCTGTGCCCGTCTGGCACACAGATTTACATCGAAGTACCGTCCTTTGAATGGATTGTGAAGAAACGGGCGTTCTGGGATGTGTTCTATGAACACTGCAATTACTTCAGCAAGGCCAGCCTGATGGCCATGTTCGACAAGGCCGAGCACGGTTTCCTGTTCGGTGATCAGTACATGTATGTGCTGGCCAGCCTCGATGATTTGCGCAGCAGCGCCTCCGCCAGCACCGAGCCTGAAATGGAATTGCAGGTGCTACAACAAGAGACCCAACGCTATCGTCAGTTTGTCAGTGACCATGCCCCGCTGCTGGTCTGGGGCGCCGGTGCCAAGGGCTCCACCTTTGCCAATCTGACCGACCCGGATGGCAAACTGATCGAGGCGGTGGTGGATATCAATGCCAAAAAGGCCGGCGCCTTTCTGGCTGGCAGTGGCCAGCCTATCATCCAGCCGGAACAGATTGCTGCCACCGCCGCCCGCAATATCCTTATCATGAACGAGAACTACAAGACCGAGATCGAGGCACAGCTACAGCAATTGGGCCTCGGCGATCGGCAGGTCTATACCCTGGGATTGTAGGCCCGGGACTGTTCGAAAAAGTTCTTGTTTACATCATTATGGGCTGAGGCCTGCAACAGTGCTACACCAGCCCCAAAGTGCTAGCATACAAGGGTTTTCCATAGCGACAACGAAGCGGCATGAGTGCGGACCAGGAACAGAAACGACAGAAACTGATTTCCATTGGCATGCCGGTGCGCAATGAAGGCCGTTTTATTGCCAGTGCCATTGAGTCTGTTCTCCAGCAACAGGATGTTAGGCTGGAATTGATCATTTCCGACAATGCATCCGATGATGACACTGAATCAATCTGCCGGTCTTTCGCCGAGCAACACCCCGAGTTGATTCACTACCATCGCCACGACGACAACATCGGCGCCAGTGCCAATTTCGCCTTTGTGCTGGAACAGGCACGGGGCGAGTACTTCATGTGGGCTGCCGGGCATGATATCTGGGACCCGCACTATCTGAGCCATTGCCAGCAACTGCTCGACGTTCAGCCTTCGGTGGTACTGGCCTATGGCACGCCCCACTGGATCGATGAGAATGATGCTGCCCTGGACAAATTCAGCGGCTGGTATGATAGCCGCGGCCTGAGTTTGCCAGCCCGTTACTTCACCGTGCTGTGGGGCTCCATGAATCCCATTCTCGGCCTGATGCGCACTGCCGCTCTAAAGGGAGAAGAAATGAACGGCATGGTGGGAATCGATCTTGCCATTCTGGCGGCACTGGCCTTGCAGGGCGAATTTGCCCATACCCCAGCTGCCAGCTGGCAACGCCGTGAATTTCGCCACGAGCAGGATTATCAGCAGAAACTGAAACGCTACCAGAGTGCAGACTATGCCCTGAGCACCTCCTGGTTCTGGCGCAGCTTTCCATTGCTGCGCTTGCCGGTGCGACTGCTTTCCGATCTCTATTCATCAAAGGCCGGTTTTGTGAACAAACTGATGCTGACACTGATTCTGCCGCCGCTGTTTCTTTACAAATACCTGACTGACCGCAAGCGCAAAGGCTGAGGCACCGGGCGCTACCAATGAGCACTTCCCCATCCAGATTCCATGCGCTGCTGCGGATTGCCCGAACAATCTTTACGCCGCTGTCACTGCTGGCTATTGCCTGGCTGCTGTGGCAATCGGGATCCGAGCTTGGAGAAATTTTCAGCAGCGCCAGTTACGCCCATTTGCTGCTAGCCTTTCTGCTCTGGGTCGGCAGCAATTTTCTGAGCCCCCTGATCAGCCTGCAATTGTTCCGGGCCCATCATACCCAAAGCAGTTTTGCAGAACTCGTGCATATCCATAACCGCAATCTGCCGGCAAAGTATTTGCCAGGCGGCATCTGGCATTCGGTGGGCAGAGCCAATGATTATTTATTGACCGGCAAGCC
>JALEHB010000209.1 GCA_022763285.1 Pseudomonadales bacterium
ATCCCCGGGGTGAGATGTACACTGCCAACACTATCAAGGCGAGGCTCAATATGCGGGATTTCATGGAAACCATGCGCAGCAGTGGCCTGCAGACCGGGGGACCGCCGCCCCTTGGCCAGAATGACCGCAAGGCATTTGCCGATGCCCTCGACAGATGGCTGGCGGGTGGCCGATAAAAAGGAAAGTGAAACTTGCAACATCTCCTTTCACTACTAAAAGCTGATACCCCATAGATACGACCATGAACAAAAGTTGCCACTTGCTAGTTACTCTTCTCTCCAGTCTGATCCTGCTCTCGTTTGCCCCCGTCCTTGCTGCCCAGGACAACCCGGAATTCCAGCAATGGCTGCAGGAACTGCGCACTGAGGCCGAGGCCCTGGGCGTGCGTCCGGAGACCATCGAACTGGCTTTTTCAGAGATCACACCGCCGGTGCAGCGCATCATCGAATCCGACCGTTCCCAACCCGAACGGGTGCAAACTTTTGACGATTACCTGAGTCGCCGGGTCAGTGACTGGAAGATCGACAACGGTCGTGAGCGCTTACAAACCTATGCCGATCTGTTGGCTGAGGTGGAAAAGGAATTTGGCGTTCAGGCCCGTTTTATCGTTTCCATCTGGGGCATGGAAACTAATTTTGGCACCTTTCCAATCCGGGAATCCCTGTTCAATGTGCTGGCCACCCTGGCCTATGACAACCGTCGCGGCGCTTTTTTCCGCAGCCAGTTTCTGTCCGCCGTGGAGATGCTGGACAGCGGTTTTCCCGGCTACGAGCAACTGAAAAGCTCCTGGGCCGGTGCCATGGGCCAGCCACAATTTATTCCCAGCAGCTATGAGCGCTACGCGGTGGACTTTGATGACGATGGACGCAAGGACATCTGGAACAGTGAAGCCGATGTGTTTGCCTCCATTGCCAACTATTTCCGTGCCAATGGCTGGTCCGATGACCGGACCTGGGGACGTCCGGTGCAGATACCGGTGGAAATGGAAGCGGAACTGATGCGTGAGCGGGAAGGGGACCTGAGCGCTCCGTCCCAGTGCCGCCGTTACGATGGGCGACTGCCGGTGTGGCGGGATCTGCAGCAGTGGCAGGCCATGGGAGTCAGAAAAGCCGATGGGTCCGACTTGCCGACTCGCTCAATCCCGGCCTCTCTGGTGCTGGCCGATGAAGGGGATGACCGGGCCTATATCGTCTACAGCAATTTCTGTGTCCTGATGAGCTATAACCCGGCTCTCAAATACGCTCTGTCCATAGGCTTGTTATCCGATTATTTCGACTAATACAGTAAAGGAACGAAATCATGAACAACACAGTAGAAGCCAGTGGCAGTTGTCTCTGCGGCAAGGTCAAGGTTGTTGCCGCTGCCATGGCCACCGAGAGTGGCTGCTGTCATTGCGGTAGTTGTCGAAAATGGGGCGGCGGCCCAATGATGACGGTAGAGTGCAATACCGAAGTCAGTTTTGAAGGCGAGGAACTGATCAGGGTGTATGCCAGTTCGGACTGGGCAGAGCGGGGGTTTTGCGCAAATTGTGGCAGCCACTTGTTTTACCGTCTCAAGCCTACTGGCCAGTACTATATGCCGGTTGGCTTGTTTGACGGCGACAATCCCAGGCAGTTTACCCACCAGGTCTTTATCGATGAAAAGCCTGATTACTATGATTTCGCCAATCGCACTCACAACCTCACCGGGGAACAGATCTTCGCCCAGTTTGCAGAGCAGCAGCAAGGTGAAAACTGAGTAGCTGCCAGCTTCGCCTTTGCGTTCCCGTTCTGCTGGAAGTAAGCTGGGCCAGATTCGTTTAATAAAGCGTGGCCTGTGATGGTGAAAAACAAAAAGTCTGAACAGGAGTCACAATCCGAACGCCAGGAAGCGCAACTGGCTCTGTGCATTGGCCTGGGCATCGCCTTTGGCGCCAGCCTTGGTATTGTTGTTGGTGCAGTGCTGGGAAATGTCGCTCTGGGCGTCGCCCTTGGCCCGTCCCTGGGCATCGTGCTTGGCACCTTGGCCTGGTGGACGCTTGGCAGGCAGTAGATACCTGGGTCCGGACCCTCTGCAGACACTCCATCAGGAGGAAAAATGGCCAGAATAGAAGCCATCGACATTGCCAATCACTGTTTTGATATCAGCGCGGATTGGCAGATTTCATCCCGCCAGTATCAACCCGGTCCTCCGGAACGGCGCGCCGCCATGACTCTGGGTATTGTTACCATGGAAGACAATGCGCCCCATAACGGAGAAATGCACCCGGATGGCGATGAATTGTTGTTTGTCATCAGTGGCCGGGTGCGGGTGACTGGCGATTCAGACCCCGGGCAGGTTTTGGAACTGGGTCCGGGGCAGGGCTGCATCGTCCGTCAGGGTGAGTGGCACCAGGTGGATATTCTGGAGAAAACCCAGCTGTTGCATCTCACGCCAGGGCCCAATGGTGATCACCGGCCGCTGGATGACACAGCATGAGCAAATCTGATTCCCGCTACGATGACCTGCCCGATGTGCGGGACGGGCTCAACAAGAAAGAACGCATGATTCTCTACTGCCTGCAGAAAACCCAGCAAGAATTCGGTGGACGTAATGTGCCCACCATTACCCTGTATGGCCGGGTAGTAGAACTGGTGGACATCTCCCAGGAAGAGTTCCAGGAAATCCTGTCCCGTCTGGTGGGCCTGACCCGGGATACCCATCTGCTGGACTGATGCTAACTGCGGAGCAATGATGATCAAGGGCCTTCACCACAATGCCTGGCGCTGCCGTGACTCGGAACAAACCCGCGCCTTTTATGAGGACTTTCTGGGGCTGCCTCTGGTGCATGCCTTCGAAATCAGCCAGACCAAAACCGGTCGTGACAGCAAAGTCTTGCACAGTTTCTTTCAGATGGCCGATGGTTCTTTCCTGGCCTTTTTCGAAGAGCCGGATGAGCCTTTTGAGTTCAAGAAGCAGCGGGATTTCGATCTGCATATTGCGCTGGAAGTGAGCTATGAAGAATTGCTGGCGATGAAGGAAAAAGGCGAGCAGTCTGGCCTGGAAACCCGGGGCATCTCGGATCATGGATTCATTCATTCCATCTATTTTCGTGACCCCAATGGCTATGTCATCGAGCTGGCCGCAAAAATTGAAGTGAAACCCGACCCTTTCGATCAGGACAAAGCCCATTCAGTGTTGGAAAACTGGCAGCGACACAAATAAAAAGCAGACAGATTCTTGTCTGGAGGAATGTGAACAGCATGAAGATTAACGAAGAGCCAGTACTGGTAAACGTTGAATTCGATGCGCCCATTGAAAAGGTCTGGGCTGCACTGGTGGAACCCGAGCAAATGCGGCAGTGGTTTTTCGATAATATTCCGGATTTCAAACCCGAACCGGGATTTAAAACCGAATTCATGGTTGATACCGGAGAGCGAAAATTTCTGCACCAATGGGAAGTAACAGAGGCTCTGGTACCGGTAAAAATAGCTTATCGCTGGCAATATGAGGGTTATGCCGGCTCTGCCCAATCAGTCTTCGAGTTGCAGGAAAAAGGCGATAAATGCAGTCTGAAAATCAGTTTTCCTGTGGAAGAGGATTTTGCTGACGATGTCCGGGAGTTCGAACGTGAAGCCTGTATCGGCGGTTGGCAATATTTTATGGGACAACTGGAATCTTACTTGAAGAAAGTAATGACCTAACAATCATAATTGGGCGTCAGAATTTCCTTACAAACTCAGGCCTAATTCCTACTGAGTTTAACTTGTCGCACTTCCACACTGTGTTACACTCGCGCGAGTGTTGGGGGGCAAGGCAGACCGATCTCTGAAAGCAAAGACTGCATCCTGCTGTTGGTTTTAAGTCCATTTTCGCTTGTCCCCCATAGTCAATTGACTGGCCTGTGAAGCTGGAATGCCTGTTATGTCTCGTCAGATAAGAACTGAGTACAACGCTTCAAGTAATACCATCGAAGTAGTCGTTCCTGCCAACTACAGTATGGAGGAACTTTTCACGGCGATTAATTCAAGCATCGCTGAGCTTTCGCCTGAAAAAAGCTTCAATATCCTGGTTGACGCCATGGCCTCGGAATCAGATCGGGAACTGGCAGAGATTCGCGAGTTTATCAAGCGCGGTGCCCACTACAGTAACCGGGTCATCCGTGTGGCCATTATGGTTAACCGGCTCCTGCATTTTGGCCTCAGTAATCAGGCTGCCACTTATGCGGCAATGGAAGGATTCAGCGTAAAGCCTTTCTGGAACCGTTCAAGCGCCGACAAATGGTTGCAGCAGGCCGGTGACTTTTCTAAAGAGTATGACGCCTGGGATGGGGGCAAGCACGTCGGTTAATGTCAGTTCTGGCTGCTAGCCAATACGCGAAATTGTCACTAATTGTCAGGCCAGTACGGCCTCACCCTGTCCGCAGTGGACTTAAACGGGTCAGCGTTTTATGCTTCCGACCCATGAATAATAACAAAGCATTACCCCTGATTCTCATCATCAGCCTGTTGGCTGCATCCCTGGCATCCGCCCAGGATGCCCAGCCATCCAATGTGCCTGCCGATATTCGTGCCATGATTGAGCAGAGTCAGGCCAATAGTGGTCTGGATTCCATGGCCCGCATGCAGGTGGATGTGCAGTTTGGCGAGTTTCTTGCCTCTCTCGGTACTCAGCCTGCCAAGCGTGATGCGGTAGAACAGGCATTGGGACGGGTGATTTCCGAGCGTCTTGAATTGAGTAACCAGGTTGCCACCGGTGCCGGCAATGTGGCGGCGCTGGAAACCCTGAGTAGCTATGCCTATTTGCGCGGTCAACTGGCCCCCTTGCTGGACAGCAGTGAACTGGCGCGACTGGATGAGGAGCAGGGGGCTATCGCCCAGCGCAATCTGCGTCGCAATTACGCTGAGCAACTGGCCCAGACTGCCCCGGACCTGACCGAGAGCAATCGGGAAATGGTGCTGGAAAATCTGGTGCAGGCCATGCTGTTCCGGCGCGATGAGGCCCAGGCACGTAATCAACTGGCTCCCAATGAGATTGTAAACCAGCAGATCATGTCCCTGGGTGAGGCTCGCAATGTCATTCTGGAACAGTTGAGCGGCACCGAACTGGAACAGGTCAACGACTTCATCAATCAGCTACGTTCAAATCTCCTCCTGAACCAGTCCATGTACAACTCCGTGCAATAATCCGGCGAATAGAGTAAAAAGGTGCTTGTCTTTTTACTTGAACGCCAGGTATTGCCATGCACATCCGCTTTGCTGATCTGATCCGCCATTATCTTTCTTTCGTCATTCTGCTTTTGCTTTCGCTGGGCCTGATTTCCTGCGCCGAGCAGGAAGCACCCGTCACTGACGGCACTAAGCCGGAGACCATCGATGCCGTAGCTATCGAGAATATTACCCTGATCGATGCGCTCAATGGTGTACGGGAAAACCAGACTGTCATTTTCTCCGGCGATGAAATCATTGCGGTTCAGTCAGCCTCCGTCGCGCACAATGCCAGTGATGTGATTGATGGCAGCGGCCGCTATCTGATTCCCGGTCTCTGGGATTTCCATGTACATCTGACCTATGAAGAAGCTCTGGTGGATGCCATGGCAGATCTGTTCCTGTCCTATGGTATTACCAGTGTGCGCGATACCGGAGGTCTGCTGGACAAGGTGCTGCCAGTGGTTGAGGCCATGAATGCTCCCGATACACTGGCCCCCCGAGTCTATTATGCTGGCCCGCTGCTGGACGGTGATTTTGTTGTCTACAACGGTATTGGCAGACCCGAGATTGGTACATCGGTGCCCACCGATGAAGCTGCACGTCAAACCGTGTCCATGCTGGCAGACGCGGGTGTCAGTTTTATCAAAATCTATGAAATGGTAAGCCCGGAGGTCTTTGCAGTATTAGTGGCTGCAGCAGAAGAACTGGGCTTGCCGATTGATTCCCACGTACCTCTGTCCATGCGTGCCAGTGTTGCCGGACCTGACGTGGATGCCATCGAACATTTGCGCAATATCGAAATGGATTGTGCGGCTGATGCCGAGGCTCTGCATGCAAGGCGTCTTGAGTTGCTTGAGAATCCCGAGGGAATAACGGGCGCTGATCTACGTGCCAGCCTGCACTCTTTACAGCGTCTGCCGGCGGTCGCCAACTATGATGAGGCCCAGTGCGACCAGACCATTGCCGCCATGAGTGATACGGTGATGGTGCCTACCCTGCGTCTCAATTCATTCAATCTTGTGCCGGCCTGGGAGCGCAATGATTTTGAGGATGCCCTGATCCGGCTGCCGGCGGAAGTTCGGGAAACCTGGCGCAGTCAGGCGATGAATCGTTCCCAGCAGCCTCCTGGTGACAGCACTTTTGCCGAGTGGAGCCTGTTTCTTACCGGGCGCATGCATGAAGCCGGTGTGCCGATCGGTGCCGGTACCGACACCCCCATCAATCTGTCTGTGCCGGGCTATAGCCTGCATTCGGAGCTGGATATGCTGGTTCGCGCCGGGCTGACGCCGCTGGAAGCTATCGAGACGGCTACGCTTGAGCCAGCGAAATTCTTCGACCTTCAGGACAGCATGGGCTCAATTGACGTAGGCAAGGTAGCGGATCTGGTGATGTTGGGAGCCAATCCTCTGGACAATATCAGTGCCACCAAAGCGATTGAACTGGTGGTGAGTCAGGGGCGTGTTATCCGCTGATGCAGGATAGGGAACTGGCGCAACAGGCCGTTGATCGAAGTGCTGTTCTGACCCGCCTGGCTGCCTATACGCCCACTGTTGTCAGTACCATTTTTGTGGGCCTGGATACCAGCGAAAGCGATATCGACATCATTTGCTACTGCGTTAATGCTGAACGCTTTCTGGAAACGGTGCAGACAGTCTATAGTCGCGCGCCTGGCTTCCGCATCTGCAAAAGTCGGGATCCGGTTGTCGTTGAGTTTATGGTGGCTGGCTTCCGTTTTGAGATTTATGCCTGTGATACGCCAATCACCGAGCAGAGCGCTTACCGCCACTACCGCATTATGGAAAGGCTGGTGGCAGCAGGCGGGTCACCATTTCAGAATGCTGTGCGCTTGCTAAAGCTGGAAGGGTATAAAACCGAGCCGGCGATCGCCCGATTGCTGAACCTGCCAGGGGATCCCTGGAAGGCCATATTGAGTGTCGAGCGCTGGAGCGATGCACGATTACAGCAGGCACTGACCCAGTTTGACTGAACTGAATCCGGTTTGATCAAACTCAAAGATACAATCTAGAAATCAGACAACAGGGAATAAAGAGCCACAACTGTTGTGAACATCATCCAGGCGATAAGAACCAGAAGTTTATATCGACGACTCCTGCGATTACCGACCGCCTCGCTCTCTTTTGCCTGCCATGCTTCCTTCAAGGCATTGTCAGTAAAACCTGGTGAGGGTGGCAGTACCGGCAATTTTCTCAGCAGATGAGCAAACTCGATATCTTCGGCGTAGGCGGCACAGTCCTCACAAACCTGTAAGTGATGCCAACCGAATGCCGGCAGGGACTCAACCTTTCCCCGGCTTTGTCTCAGAAGTCGCTGAATGAGCTTACAAGACATGACTTAAAGTCTGACGCATCGGGATTCTTGCGCGCGTTTGCAAAGGCTGAGAGCGAAACGCCTGGTGGGGAGCATCTGCAGTCAGTAATTCCTTCATCTTTTTGCGAGTTCGATGCAGGCGACTCTTCACCGTGCCTTTGCTGATATCCAGAATTTCTGCTATTTCAGAATCGCTGTAACCTTCCGCATCGTGAAGCAGCAAGACGTCCCGCTGGTAGGCATCGAGTTGGCCAATGGCTTTTTGCAAAGACATCTGCAGGCTGACATGACGCGAAGGATCCATGGATGCACGATCGGCAAATGACTGTATGAGGGAATCCTCCGCACTGGACTCCGGAATAGTGGGTAGCCTGAGATCGATCTCGGGCATCTCCAGGCGTCGATTGGCGCGACGGTACTGGTCTACAAAGCTGTGATAAAGAATCTTGATCAGCCATGCCCGCAGATTCTCTATCTTTTCCATTTCTTCCAATCGCCTGGCGAGCTTGATCAGTGTTTCCTGCACGATCTCCTCGGCATCAGCCTGTCGATTGGTCCAGCGGAAGGCCATTCTGTACATCAGTTCCACATGGGGCCGAAGCAGTTCTATGAATCGATCCTGCTTTCGGTCCTGGCGTTGAAACAGCTTGACGATATTATTCAATTCGAAATCCCCCGAATCTTGTCCAAATAGCCGCTTGAACTATCTTTCACCGTTTTCTTGAAGAGGTCTGGTAACACGCATAAAGGCAGTGTCCTACAGACCGGTTTTTTCATTTTGGCTTAATAGCCAGTAGGTGTTTGCAAGATGCAGGCCAAGGACAAATATCCAGTGGCATGGTTGTTGCTCGGTCTGTTTGCCCGGCGAAAAGTCAGGGCCAATATCAATGCGGCGGACTCCAAAGCGGTCCTACCGCAAATTCTGAATGCTCGACAGGAGAGACAAAATGAAACGCAAGATCACAGCAACGTTATTGATAACCGCAGCCTGTTCAGCAGGCCTGGCAATTCCGGCCATGGCAGATCCGGTGCAGGGATTCAAGCTGAATACTGGCGTTTACATTGATGAGGGGGACCCGATGCTGGGCCTGTCCTACGAGATACCGGTGGATTCAAATGTCGCGATCGTACCTGGATTTGAGTACATCTTCGTAGATAGGGGTGATTTGACTACTTTTAATGTTGATAGCAGGTTCGATCTGAATACCGCCACCAGAAATCCCATGTGGGCGGGCATCGGTATGGCGGCCATTCATCGGGAAATCGGAAACTTTGAGGATACGGATTTCGGTGTGAATCTTCTGTGGGGTATGGATTTCGACCGGGGCCAGAACTGGATGCCGTATATGAATGCCAAGGCTGTGGTGTCTGATGAGTCCTATCTGGCCTTTGGGTTCGGAATACGTTTTGGGCGATCTGGCAATGGTCGGGCCCTTGCCAGTAACACTGGAAACTAGTCATGCACAGGCTGCAGGCCCCGGTACATGGGGGCTTGCAGCCTGCTGTTGGGTTTTCCCTACAGTTGAAACTTGGTATTTCAATAACTTGCAGGAACAGTCATCAAAGTGACGCCGTAGCCCAACAGTTTTTGCTGAAAGCTTGTCTGAAGTTGGTGGATTGATTGCGGGCTTGAAGCATTGTGAATTGCTACTCGTCGGTCGGTCGCTGACCTGCGCTATGCTAAGATTCCTGCTCACGGCCTAGAGCCCTTGAATCTGACGCAACGTATCGCAGTGGTTTCACTCAAACCCCGTTCCATTCTCCAGCTCACTATTACCGGTTTCCTGTCGGTTACCGGTTTGCTGTTTGTGGCCTTGTTGATCACTTCCCGGCAACTGGATGGCTTGGCTGAACAGAATATCACCGTGCTTGATGAGTCCACCGATGCCCTGAACCTGGGACATAATCTGGTGGAACTGACCTCGGCACTGGAGCGCAATGCCAGACAGTACCGGGTGCTGGAAGATGACGGAATTCTCGAACTGTATCAGAATCGCAAGTCCCTGCTGCAGCAGGCTATGGTCGATCTGCAGACTTTGCCTCTTAATGACAGAACTGCGGGACTCATCGATGATCTGAAGTTACTGGAAGAGCAGGCTGAGGCAATGCTGGGTGAAGCAACTGATGCGGAACTGGGCCAGAGCTATTCCGAACTGCTGTTGGTGGCAGACCGAATCGTCGATGCCATTACGGCATGGTCGAACGAACAGGTTAGCCTGATCGCCGAAGAAACCCAGTCGGCGCAGCAGTTGATTACTATCCAGGCATTTTTACTGGTTGGCACGGCTATTTTTCTGGCTGCTATCTTTACGGCCTTGATCACTCGCCCATTAATTCAGGTGGAGAAAGCGATCAGCAGGCTGGGTTCCGGTGGCTACAAACAGAAGATTCAGATTTCCGGCCCCAAGGATCTGGTAGATCTCGGCAAGCGACTGGATTGGTTGCGGGATCGGCTCAGTGAATTGGAACAACAGCGATCATCTTTTTTGCGCCACGTCTCCCATGAATTGAAAACACCACTGGCGGCAATACGGGAATCGGCTGCCTTGCTTAATGATGAAATAGTCGGGGAACTGAGTGACAAACAAAAAGAGATGCTGACAATTCAACTGAACAATGCTGAGCGTCTGCAGAATCTGATCGATCAGCTACTGCGGCATCACCTCGACAGCTTTTCGGTGATCAACTCCGCGCCCAATAGCGTGCCGCTTCAGGAACTGGTCGAAGAAGTGCTGTCTGCACATATGATGACAATTCGTACGCGAAAGCTGGAGATTAATCGACAACTGCAAGCCATCACCCTGGAGGCAAATCGGGAGCAGTTGCGGGTGGCAATTGATAATCTGTTGGGTAACGCCATCAAGTTCTCGCCCAGCGGTACTTGCATTGATATTCAGCTCTATCAGGTCGATGATAGCATTGCTTTGGAGATTGCCGATCAGGGGCCGGGGATCAAACCTGACCAGGCCGGCAAGATATTTGAAGCTTTCTATCAGGGCGACCAACCGGATAACAATTATTATCCGGGTAACGGCCTGGGCCTGGCTATCGCCAAAGAGTATGTGGAACTGAATGGTGGCTCAATTGAACTACTGGCAAGTAAAACCGGAGCGAAATTCCGTATCAGCTTGCCGTTGGCAGGACGGCATGATGTGCACTAAAGAACCGCTTAAAGCTATGCGGCTGCTCTGTCTGCTCAGCTGTATTTTTCTGCAGCAGTGTAGTTTGCCGGCCTTCCTCGAAAATGGCGTTGCATTTCATCAGGAGTTGCCTGCTGCCGCCTATTACCAGTGGGCAGGGCAAATCAGTGATGCGGAGCGCCGCGGCGAGTTGGAGCGTCTGGAATCGAGAACCGACGACAATCTGGTGGCCGTAGTACAACGAGCCATTTTGCATTATCACCTGGGTACAGAAGGTGGATCAATCGACACCATCAATCTGAACCACCCCCGCATGCCAGGTTGCTCTACATCTGAAAGCTGTGTTGACTATCAGGCCTTTGTGGAACTGTTCCGGGAACTGCAGCGAACCGAAGAGTTGCTTGCTGAAAGTATTGATCGAAACGAAGTGCTCGAGGACCGGATTCGAAATCTCAATCAGCAGATAGAGGCACTTACCAATATCGAACAGCAATTGCTGGAAAGGGAGCAAAGGCCCAACTAGATGTCGGACAAGCGAAACTCCAAACATCGCATACTGCTGGTGGATGACGATCCGGACTTGTTGCGTCTGGTCAGTGTGCGACTGGAGGCCAACAACTTTGACGTAAGTGCCCAGAACAGTGCCGAGAAAGCGCTGTCCGAGCTGGCTGTTTTTCAGCCCCATGTGGTGGTGACTGATCTGAAGATGCCAGGCATGGACGGCATGGAATTATTCCGCCTGCTGCAGAAGCAGAACTATCATTTGCCGGTTATTGTTCTCACTGCCCATGGCACTATTCCCGATGCGGTGTCAGCTGCCCAGGAGGGCGTGTTCAGCTATCTGGTAAAACCGGTGGATGCCCAACTCTTGATAGAGAATATCAATCGAGCCCTGAAGCAATCGGCTCAGGCGGCGGACAGCGGTGATGCGCTGAACGTGAGTTGGCGGGAGAAAATCATCAGTCGCAGTGCCGTGATGGAAACCTTGCTGCAGCGAACCCAGGCAGCTGCCAATTCCGATGTCAACATCCTGATTCAGAGTGAAACGGGAACAGGCAAGGAATTGCTGGCCCGGGCAATCCATGATGCAGGCAGCAGGAAAGAGCAACCGTTTATGGCCCTGAATTGTGCGGCCATTCCGGAAAGTCTGATCGAATCGGAATTGTTTGGACATGCCGCGGGTTCTTTCACCGGTGCCAGTAAAGCCCATAGTGGTTTGTTTCTGGCTGCCAATGGCGGCACCGCGTTTCTGGATGAAGTCGGCGATATGCCGCTGGCAGCCCAGGCGAAACTGCTACGCGTGCTGGAAGCGCGAGAGATCCGGCCGGTAGGCTCAACCAAAACCCTGCCAGTAGACGTGCGCATAGTTGCGGCAACTCACCATAATTTGCAGGAACTGGTGGAACGGGGTGATTTTCGTGAAGACCTCTATTATCGGCTCGATGTGATTGAGTTGGAATTGCCGCCATTGCGTGACCGCCGCGAAGATATTCCACTGCTGGCCGAGCATTTCTGCAAACTAATCGCTGAAAAAAATCAGCGCAAGGTAAGCCGGTTTTCGCCAGAAGCAATGGAGTTGCTGGTGAGTGCATCCTGGCCTGGTAATGTACGCCAGCTTTACAACGTTGCCGAGCAATGTGTCATTCTGTCAACCACGCCTATTATTCCCCGAAGCCTGGTAGAGCGAGCTCTGAGGCAAAAGGGTGAACGATTGCTGAGCCTCAGTGCCGCCAAAGAGCAATTCGAACGAGACTATCTGGTACGAATTCTGAATCTTGCCGAGGGCAATATCGCCCTGGCCAGCCGCCTTGCAGAGCGCAATCGCAGTGAATTCTACAAGTTGCTGAAACGACATGGTCTGGACCCGGATCAGTTTCGGCCAGATGCAGAAGACTGAAGCAAAAGCTCTCACCCTGTTGCTTATACCCAACATTCAAATCCCCAACTATCAGTCACTTGGCACAGATGGCATTTCAATGCCGGGCTAGCCCAACAACAAGTGATTCCTGTCTCCTTCGAAAGCCCCATAATCAGGCTTGAATGAAGCTGGCACAGCCTTTGCTCCATACAGATTAACTGCAGCAAATTTGCAGTAAGTCGTTCCAGCTGGTCTGGAACCTGATTCTGACATTGGAGGCTGATATGAAGTTTAACCCAACCTTTCTTTTACCTGCGGTACTTCTCACATACTCACTTGTAGTCCAGGCCGAAGCGCCGGCGTTTACAAATGCAGATCAGGACAAGGACGGTGTCCTGAGCATGGAGGAGGCCAGGACCGCTCTCCCGGATCTGCAGATCAGGGATGAAAACGGCGACGGCCTGGTAAATCACGCAGAAGCTGAGAGTTCAATCGAAGGATTGTCCCTGCCCAGCCAGCCGGATGCCCAGGACAAGTCGGTTGCCACCGTAGGAATGGCGGAATACCGCCTGATCGTGCAGCTGATCGAGTCTGATTCCACTGATGCATAGCACTGACGCCGAGCTTGCTCGTTAGGCTTACCCAAGCCTGTTTGGCCCTCAACCCCCAAGAGGGCCTTTTTTATTCAGAGAGTCCCGGGCCACAGGTCTGGTCTGTGGCCCGGACTCCAGGAGATGAGCCCAATAGAGGAGAGAGTGATGAATTCATTGCTGAAATTTAACAGAGCTTTAACTATTGCTGTTGCAACGCTGCTCCTGATGCTGCTTGCGGTACAAACTGTCGCATTCGATGGTGAGTTGCAGGGAGAAGTGCAGGACGCCTGGTTAACCGGAAAAGCAGAAACAGTACTTGCCCTGAACGAACATCTCAACGTGTATTCCATCGCCGTTCGGGTGCGCAATGCCGAAGTTCGATTGTCAGGTGATGTGGCTTCCGAACTGGACAAGGTCCTGGCTGAAGAGCTGGTTAAAGGCATATCCGGAA
>JALEHB010000210.1 GCA_022763285.1 Pseudomonadales bacterium
AGGATTTCCGGCCTCCCGGCCGTGGAGGGCGTAACTTAATGCAGGGGCAGGGACAGGTCAATCAATGTCCGCGGCCCAGCAGATAGTCTGCCAGTTCCCGTAAATAGCGACTGTCACCGGGCAGGGCGTCGAGACTTGCCAGAGCCTCTTCGGTAAGCCTGGCACAGAGGGTCCGGGCCTGCTCCAGCCCCAGCAAGCTCACATAGGTTGGCTTGTTAAGACGCGAATCAGAGCCCTGGGGCTTGCCCAGAGTGGCAGTATCGGCAGTTTCATCGAGGATATCGTCCTGCACCTGGAATGCCAGGCCGATGTTTTTACCGTAGCGGTCCAGTGCGTCCAGCTCTGCCTGGCTCACCTGGTTGCTGCCCAGCCCCCCCAATTGCACCGCAGACCGGATCAGGGCGCCGGTTTTCATTTCATGCAGGGATTGCAGGCTGGCCTGGTCCAGGGCCTTGCCGACCCCTTCAAAGTCCAGCATCTGTCCCCCCACCATGCCCGCTGGACCGGCAGCCTGGCTGAGACTTTGCAGCATGGCCAGTTGCTGGCTGTGCTCCAGTGCCGCAATTGGTCTTGCCAGAGTGGCAAAGGCCAGGCTCTGCAGACCATCGCCCACCAGGATTGCAGTGGCCTCATCATAGGCCTTGTGCACACTGGGCTTGCCACGGCGCAGATCATCATCATCCATGGCAGGCAAATCATCATGCACCAGCGAATAGCTGTGAATCAGCTCCACGGCGCAGGCCGCCTGCTCCGCAGCGGCTTCTATGCCGCCCACAGCATGACTGGCGGCATGGACCAGCGCCGGGCGAATCCGTTTGCCCCCGTTCAGACTGGCATAGGCCATGGCTTCCTGCAGCCGGGCAGGCACGGCAGGGTCGGCAAGCAGGGCCTGCAGATTACGCTCGGTGCCTTGCTGAATTTTCTGCAGGAAATCCTGCAGGCTGGATTGCCGGGTCTGGACCATGGTTTGGCTCAGTCGTCCAGGTCGTCGCTGTCGAAATCGGCTGTTTCGCCATTCTCATCCAGCAGCAGTTGGACTTTCTGTTCGGCCTGCTTCAGGGCAGTCTGGCATTCGCGGGTCAGTTTTATGCCTTTTTCGAAGGATTGCAGGGATTCCTCCAGGCTCATATCGCCTTCTTCCATGGCATTTACCAGCCCTTCCAGGTCCGCCAGGGCTTTCTCGAAATCAAAACTGCTGTCTTTCTTTTTGCTCATACCTTATCCATTGACCTGGGCTGCCAGCTCTCTGGCCTGGCTCGCCGGTTTACTGTCTGGCAGATTATACGCCATCGCGACCGTCAAAAGCGCGTTGACGCTCTCCCGGCAGGGCTATAACCTACGGGCACGCCTGCAGCGGCCCTGTCTGATGGGCACAATAAAAGTAATAATGCTGAATCTGGACCCACTATGAGCGAGTCGGAGACCCGACCTTCCTACATCCCCCAGGACTGGCGTATCCAGTTCGGCCTGATATTGACCTTGATCTGGTTCATTTTTCTGTCCATCTATATAGGGCGCAATGTTGGCTGGGCCAATTTCATGGACCTGCCCATCGATCAGATGGGGACTTTTCTTGAGGGTGCCTTTGCCTTTCTGGCCTTTCTCTGGCTGGTGATCGGCCTGTTTATCCAGCAGTCGGTACTGGCGGAAAACAACGAAGAATTGCGTCGTAATAATCTGCATTCGGAGAAACAGACCCAGGCCATTGCCGCCACCGAACTGAATGCCCGTCAGGAGACCTTTTTCAAGATATCCGAGGCGACTCGCCGACAACTGGGGGCCATTGCCGGCCTGCTGTTTATCTCCAGCCAGGGGCCGGTGGGTAACCAGAGCTATACCAGCGAAGATCTGTCCGAGTTATGGAAGCAGTTCGCCAGTGGCGATTCGGAGGTCTTTTCGCGCCTGTTTCTGACCCTGGCAGCCCAGGAAGGCACCGAGCTGTCGGATCTGTTTTATGGCACCGTCATTCGCCGCTCCCATACCGACAATTTTCTGGTGGGTTTCGATCGCCTGATCAACCTGGCCAGGGGCTGCGATACCGACAATATTATTCTCGATTCGATGCTGTACTCGGCCCATGGCCTGCTGAACACCCGCATGCGGGAGCTGCATCCGTCGATTCGATTCAAAACAATCAGTGGTACCAATTCGGCAATCTATCTGCGTGAGATAATCGAGCGCGAGACGGCCGACGACAACTAGTCTGAGGAATCAAGGGGGAGATTAAGGATGGAACTGGTCATTGTGGTGGTCATTCTGGCGCTGATCGAATATTACATTTTCGGCGCACTGGTGGGCTGGGCCCGGGGTAAATACGGGGTTTCGGCCCCGGCGGTGAGTGGCGATCCCGTGTTCGAACGTTATTACCGCGTGCAGCAGAATACCCTGGAACAGCTGATGGGATTCATCCCGGCAATCCTGATCTATGGCTATTACGGCAATGCCCTTATCGCCGCCGGTCTCGGCATGGTGTTCATCATTGCCCGTGTCATCTATCTCTACGCCTATGTGGCCGACCCCGCCAAAAGGGGGCTGGGCTTTGTGCTGGGCTGGCTGGCCACCATTTTTATGATGTTTGCCGGTCTCTGGTCCGTCGGGCGGCAATTGCTCTGAATACTGCCCCCCGGCGCGGCTCGAACCCCATCGCGCCGGGCTGTGGGGCAGGACACAGTCTGTCACGTTCGATGGCGCGTTAAATATTTCCCGAAGCGAACGCGCGTGCTATCTTTTCCCTGTATTTTCAGCAGGTAAAGGTGGCAAGACACTATGACAACCCGAATTTCACGACTGCCCCGTGGTGGGCGCAACTGGCTCGTACTGGCCGTTCTGGCCCTGTTGGTCGGCTGTAGTGGTGGCGAAGACGGCGGCGGTAGCAGCGGCCTCACAAGGGTGGAACAGGGCAATCTCGATGGTGTCTTGCATTTTGGCAACGGTGTGGAGCCGGAAGGCCTGGACCCCCACATCGTCACCGGGGTGGCGGAGAACAAGATTGTATCTGCCCTGTTTGAAGGCCTGGTGGCCAAACATCCGGAGACTCTGGAGCCGGAACCCGGCGTTGCTGAAAGTTGGGAAATAGCCGAAGACGGCAAGCTTTATACTTTTCACCTGCGGCAAGATGCTCGCTGGACCAATGGCGATGCGGTGACTGCCGAGGACTTTGTCTGGTCCTGGAAGCGCATACTGACCCCGGAACTGGGTGCCCAGTACAACTACAATCTGTTCTCGGTGGTTAATGCCGAACGCTACGCCAACGGCGAAATCAATGATTTCGACCTGGTGGGAGTCAAGGCTCTGGATGACTATACCCTGCAGGTGCAGCTCAACAGCCCCACCCCTTATTTTCTGCAATTGCTGGATCATTACAGCACCTTCCCGGTGCATCGCCCCACCATCGAGGAATTTGGCAGCATTTCTGACCGTCTTTCCCCCTGGGCCCGGGTTGGCAATATCGTCGGCAACGGTGCCTTCACCCTGACCGAGTGGCAGATCAATTCCCATGTGCGGGTAGAGAAAAACCCGAATTACTGGAATGCCGACAATATCCGCCTCAATGCCATCGTCTATTACCCCACCGAGAATCTGGTGACAGAAGACCGTATGTACCGGGATGGCCAGCTTCACCACACCCAGGAAATCGTGCTGGACAAGATTCCGGTCTACCAGCAGGAAATTCCGGAGCAGGTGAAGATCACCCCCTGGCTGGGCACCTATTTCTATATGTTCAATACCACCCGCCCACCCTTCGATGATGTGCGGGTGCGCAAGGCGCTGGCCATGACGGTGGACCGGGACCTGCTGGTGGAAACCGTGATGCAGGGTATTGTTGAGCCTGCCTATGCACTGGTGCCGCCGGATACGCTGGGCTATTTCCCGCCCAAAACTTTCGACTATGATCCGGAGCGGGCCCGGGAATTGCTGGCCGAGGCCGGCTATCCCGATGGCGAAGGCTTTCCGGCCTTTGATGTGCTGTACAACACCCAGGAATCACACCGGCGCCTTGCCGTAGCCCTGCAACAGATGTGGGCCAGTGAGCTGAATATCCCGGCACAGCTGGTGAACCAGGAATGGAAGGTGTATCTGGAGAACCAGGACAATATGAACTATGACGTCTCACGCCGTGGCTGGATTGGCGACTATGTCGACCCCAACACCTTCCTGGATATGTATGTCACCGACGGTGGCAATAACAAGACCGGCTTTTCCAGTGAGCGCTATGACGAGATCATTTTGCGCGAGGCACCGGCCACTCTGGATCGGGAGGCGCGTTATGAGCTGTATCGGGAAGCGGAAACCCTGCTCATGGAATCCATGGCGATTTTGCCCATTTACACTTACAGCACCAAGCACCTGACCCATCCCAGTGTGAAAGGCAAACCGTCCAATATCATGGACCATGTCAATTTCAACCACATCTGGTTAGACCCTACCGTCACTACAGAATAAGCAGCAGTCTATGTGGCGATTTATAGGGTTCCGAACGCTTCAGGCGATTCCGGTCATATTCGTAGTTATTACGGTGACCTTCTTTCTGGTGCGGGCCGCTCCCGGCGGCCCCTTCGATGATGAGAAGGCCGTCTCTCCCCAGGTGCAGGCTGCGCTGGAAGCGCAATACCGCCTCGACCTGCCCATGCACGAACAGTATTTTGCCTATCTGGCCGATCTGCTGCGCGGCGACATGGGGCCATCTTTCAACTATCCCGGCCGCAGTGTCGATGAACTGATTTTCCAGGGCCTGCCCATTACCGCCGAGCTGGGTTTTTATGCCCTGCTGGTGGCGGTGGGTATTGGTGTGCTGTCGGGGGTGATTGCCTCTCTCAGACCCAATACCGTTCAGGACTATGTGCCCATGAGTCTGGCCATGATAGGCATCTGCATGCCCTCGTTCCTGCTGGGCCCACTGATGGTACTGGTATTTGGTATCTGGCTGGACTGGCTGCCGGTTTCCGGCTGGGATCAGTCCTCCGGCGACAAGGTGCTGCCCAGTATTACCCTGGGGGCCATGTATGCGGCCTATATCGCCCGCCTGAGCCGCTCCGGCATGCTGGAGGTGATGTCCCAGGACTATCTGCGCACCGCTCGTGCCAAGGGCCTGCCGGAGCGTGTGGTGGTGATCAAGCATGCCCTGCGGGCCGGACTGTTGCCGGTCATCAGCTATCTGGGTCCGGCCTTTGCCGGTCTGCTCAGTGGCTCCTTTGTGGTGGAAACCATCTTTCAGATTCCAGGCCTGGGACGTTTCTATGTGCAGGCGGCGTTCAACCGTGACTACACCATGATCCTCGGCACCACCACCTTCCTCGCCACCCTGATTGTGGTCTTTAACCTGCTTTCCGATTTCCTGGCCGCCTGGCTTAATCCGCGGCTTCGTTACCAGTTCCAGAAGGGCAAATGAGCGAAACAACACAGACACTAACCGAATCCGCCGAGGCAATGCCACGGGGAGTCTCTCTCTGGCAGGATGCCTGGGTACGCCTGCGCAAGAACAAGCTGGCCATGATAGGGCTCGGAATTCTGGGGTTCGTTATCGTCATCTGTGTGCTGGCACCCTGGATCATGCCCTATGGCTATGAGGAACAGGACCTGCGCCTGGGGGCCAGTGCGCCGTCGGCGGCTCACTGGCTCGGCACCGATACCTTTGGCCGGGATTTGTTGACTCGTATTGTTTATGGCGGCCGGGTCTCGCTGATGGTGGGCTTTATTGCCACCGCCGTGGCCCTGCTGGTGGGGGTGAGCTATGGCGCCATCGCCGGCTATGTGGGTGGTCGCGTCGACGCCATCATGATGCGTCTGGTGGACATTTTCTATGCCCTGCCTTTCATGATTTTCATTATCCTGCTGATGGTGGTGTTTGGCCGCAATCTGTTTCTGCTGTTTCTCGCCATCGGTGCGGTGGAATGGTTGACCATGGCCCGAATTGTGCGCGGTCAGGTTCAGAGTCTGAGGCAACAGGAGTTTGTTGAGGCTGCGATATCCCTCGGCCTGCCACCGACCGCCATTATCTTTCGTCATGTGATTCCCAATGTGCTGGGCCCGGTGGTGGTCTATACCACCCTGACCATTCCCCAGGTGATGCTGCTGGAGGCCTTCCTGAGTTTTCTGGGCCTTGGCATCCAGCCTCCCATGTCTTCCTGGGGATTGTTGATTTCCTATGGCGTGGAGAGCATGGAGGAATATCCCTGGCTGCTGATCTTTCCCGGCCTGGCCCTGTCTCTGACTCTGTTCTCGCTGAATTTTCTGGGTGACGGTTTGCGTGATGCCTTCGATCCCAAGGCCTCAAAGGATTAGACATGGCCCTGTTGAATGTTGAAGACCTGAAAGTCTATTTCCACACCCGCAATGGTGTGGTGAAAGCCGTGGATGGCATCAGTTTTTCAGTGGATCGCGGCGAGACCTTTGCCATCATTGGCGAGTCAGGCTCGGGCAAGTCGGTCGCCTGTTACAGCATGCTGGGTCTGATCCCGAAACCGCCGGGGCGAATCGAGGGCGGCAGCGCTCGCTTCAACGATCAGGACCTGTTGACCCTGAGTGAAAGCCAGTTGCGCAAGGTGCGGGGCAAGGGTATTTCCATTATTTTTCAGGATCCGATGACTTCCCTGAATCCCTTTCTGAAGATCGGCGAACAGCTCATCGAACCGCTGTTGCTACACACCGACATGAGTCGCAAGCAGGCCTGGCAGAAAGCGACGGAGTTGCTGCTGGAAGTGGGGATCAAGGATGCCGAAAAGCGCATGAATGCCTGGCCCTTCGAATTTTCCGGCGGCATGCGGCAGCGGGTGATGATCGCCATGGCGTTGATTACCGAGCCGGATATTATTATTGCCGATGAGCCCACCACGGCCCTGGACGTGACCGTCCAGGCGCAGATACTGAAACTGCTGAAAGAACTGCAAGTGCGTCGCAATATCGGCGTGATCTTTATCAGTCACGACCTCAGTGTGGTGGCCGACATCGCCGACAATATCGCGGTCATGCAGCAGGGCAAGATCGTCGAGCAGGGCAGCCGCGACAGTATCTTTAAAGAGGCCTCTCACCCCTATACCCAAAAACTGTTGGCGGCGGTGCCGGACTCTGAAAAAGTCCCCACAGCGCTGGATGGTGAACAGGCCATCGTCGAGGTGCAGGATCTTTGTGTCTACTTCGGCAGTGAAAAACACGGCAATCAGGTGCGTGCCGTGGACAAGGTTTCACTGCGGGTGGAGCGGGGCGAAATTCTGGGCCTGGTAGGAGAGTCCGGCAGTGGCAAATCCACCCTGGGCCGGGCCATTCTGCGGCTGGTGAATCCCAGCCATGGCAAGATCTTGTTTGAAGGGCAGGATATTACTGAGCTCAAGGCGGCCCAGCTCAAGCCCCTGCGGCGCCATATGCAGATGATCTTTCAGGACCCCTACGCCAGCCTGAACCCGCGTATGACGGTCTACGATACCCTCGCTGAGCCCTTGTTGCTGCATAACATCGCCAATAAGAAGACTCTGGATGCCGAGGTATTCAAGCTGATGGACTCAGTGGGTCTGGCCCGGGAAAATGTGCTGCGCTATCCCCATGAGTTTTCCGGCGGTCAGCGCCAACGCATTGCCATTGGCCGGGCCGTGGCCACCAAGCCCAATTTCATTGTTGCCGATGAGCCGGTCTCGGCACTGGATGTCACCATCCAGGCCCAGATCCTGGATCTGCTGCTGGAGCTGGTGGAGCGTTTTGATCTCACCATGTTGTTCGTTTCCCATGACCTGGGCGTGGTGCGGTACCTGTCGGATCGTATTCTGGTGATGAAGCATGGTGAACTGGTGGAAGCCGGTACTGCCCATGACATCTTCAGCAATCCACAGCAGGACTATACCCGCAGTCTGCTTGAGGCTATTCCGGGCAAATCCTTGCTACTGGGGGAGGTAGGCTCTGTAGGTGGGCCGGACAGGTAGAGCTGAGGTCCGAGTCGCGCCGAACTCCATATTTTTCTGCCAAATGGTCGCCTTGAGGCGCAATGACGCAGCCCGGCGAATGCTGGACTAGATTGGCAGTGTCACCCGAAAAGGACTTCGACGTGTCGCTGCCAGCCTCATTGCTCGCGCTCGGTGATCAAGCTGCGTCCGGACCACCAGCCCGAGAATAAACTGCTCTACCAGATCAGTCGTAACTAGCGGCGTAACTCGTAACTAGGACAGCGTAATCAGGACACTCACAGAAATTTCATTGCGGGAGTGGCCGCGTATGCCCAGTCTTTTCGTTACTTCAAACAATTCATCAACTATTTTAGCGAGTCATTAACTACTGTGTATCAAGGAAGCTGTTTGTGTGGTTCGGTAGAAATCACTGTTAGTGGTAAAGTTACCGACATTATTCACTGCCATTGTTCTTTGTGTCGAAAATCGAGCGGGACGGCATATGCGACGAATGGTTTTGTTCAGTCTGAGGCGTTTAATATTGTCAATGGCCATGATCTGGTGAATCATTTTGAAATGAAGCCCGGCCGTCGTCGGTACTTCTGTTCAAACTGTGCGTCACCTATCTACAGTTCAAACTCTGCTGATCCCTCCAGGATCCGTTTGCGATTGGGTATTCTCGATTCCGACATTAGTGAACGACCGATATCGCATAACTTTGTGAGCTCCAAAGCCAATTGGGACAGTTTCGAACAAACCTTACCTTGTTATGATGGGTATGAGCCGGGTCGGCAGTAAAGGGAAAATAGAAATTCGAGGGAAGTAGAGGAAAATAGGAAGGAAAATAGGAAGGAAAATAGGGAGAAAAATAGGACACCCACACCAAATGTCGGGAAACAGTCCACCCACGATAGGAAAAAGGATAAAAGGACACTCACGCATCTTTCCCGTTTGAGAAGGCCTATACTCTCGCAATTCTCAAGAGCGAATGTTTTTTAGAAGCGGTGCCTTCCCGGGAATTTGAAGGTCACAGGCTCAAGCGAGTCAGGCCTGATTCCAAAGTAGAGCTGGCAGTTTTCAGAATTCTGACAAGCTAGCCGCTTGTGACACCCTGCAGCGAAAATTTCCCCTCTGATCCTTGAAAAGCCAGAGCGAGCCCCCTGGAGGGACTCGCACTGACTCCGCAACATCTTTTGCTTCAGCAGAAAATTATTGAGAGGTAGCTTTAACCGTTAGCAGCCAGAGTATTCTCAATAGATTCAATTGCATTGGCTACTGCTTCGTTATAGCAGGAGCGATTTATTTGCCACTGGGTAATGGTACCAGCCATCCTCAGTTTCTGAGATCCGCAGACTTTTCTGGCCATTCTTCGAACCTTCCGCTCAAGCTCTGCGCGACCGGTCTCAGTCGATGCAGCGGCGGTTTCATACATAATTACAACTGTATCTTCCGCCAACTCTTCTACTTGCAGGCTGGCATTTGCAAAAGCAGGGACTGCAAGCGCAACAGCTATAGCACATGATTTGGTAAAACCTCTCATAGATTCTCTCCGATTTTCCATTTCGTTTGTGAAATCGGGTGCGCACCCTTGTTATAAGAGACGCCCCTCACATGGAAAAGGTTGCAGCTTTTTTTGGCTTTTACCGAATGGCCTGTGTGTCTCCGCCATTGCTGAAAATCGGATACCCACACGCATGTCCCCAATATTTGAGTTTCTTCATCAATCTCGCCTATTCAAAAACCAGCAGATTAATTCTGACTTCATTAACTCAGGGGTTAGCAGAAGTTGGGTATCGATCCAGTATGGTTAACAAGAGCAATGCCTGGATCCTGATTCAACTCCTTCAACAGAAAACTGAAAAAGGATCAATAAGCCGAGATTGAAAATGCTTCTTTGATGAAGGCTATAGTCGCTTGTGTCCTGGCCTTGTTGGCAACGCTGCCGCCTAATATGGTCAAGGTCCAGAGAATTGCCAGCGATGATTTTCCAGTCGTTGTTAAGCCCTGTTCAGTTGCTGTGCAATCTGAGGCGCTCACAGTTACCAGGATATCTGATCCAGCTGGTGACGGTTGCTGTGTTACAGCGCCGCTGGATCTCGTGGAATATTTTTCAGCGATGAAGATGGATTTATGGTGCTGCGGGAAGCGGAGAGGATGAATGGGGGACTAATAATTTTACAACTCAAGACAGGCATCAAGTTACCAAATTATTAGTGTCCCCTCGATACTTAATCAAGATCCGCCAGCAGGCGATCACGACTGGCCTTACCCTGTTGCCGCATCATTTCCCGATAACGATCTGACAGCAGGAAAAGATGTTTTCTGCTAGTGGTAATACTTTCGTTCAGGTAAGCCAGGCGGGGATGATCGGTGGCCAGTGTCTGCTCACTGGTTTCCAGGCGCAGCTCTAGCAATTCAGCCGCCTTGCGCAAATGGTATTCCCGGCCCTCACCCAGATCGGCATTGAAGGCGGTAATGTGGTACGAGGAGATTTTCTCCAGGCCTTCATCCAGCCGCGGATCGTCCAGCTCGTATATCTGCAGGTAGAGGTGGGTCATGTAGTCATAGAGCTGATCGACTGTCTGCCAGTCTTCGGTTTCAATACCGCTAAAGACAAGACTCTTCAGCACCGGAATCTGGCTTTCGTTGTACAGGCCATAATTGATGCGATTGATTTGCCAGGCCTGGTTCAGCAAGTCCAGCGCCGCCTGATGCTGGCCAACTTCCTGCAATTGCAGGCCGCGGCTCAGCAAAGGTTGATAGTGCTGGCTGGAATAAGGGGTGAAGAAATCATCCTTGGCATTTGCATCCAGTGCCCGGCTGGTGCCGGTGACTTCTGCGACATTGATCTCGGGGACGGTAATGGTCAGTGCCTGGGCGCTGACCCCCTGGCTGATCAACAGCAGAAAGGGGACGGCCAGCAGTGCCAATTTGCGCTTGGCCAGTTGCTGATTGCCGGCTTTTGGAAGGTGAAAAAACATGGAAAAACGCCTCCTTCTTTGCCAACACTATGCTGGGGATTTCGGCGCTTTTCAATGAAATTCGCAACATATTTTACGGAAATATGACGAAACTGTTACAAA
>JALEHB010000211.1 GCA_022763285.1 Pseudomonadales bacterium
ACCGGGTCAACGGCAAAGGCGATGGTCGTCTCTGTCAGGAATGTGAGCGCCTGCAGAAGGAAGGAGGCTGCTGATCCGTCTGGATCAGTTCATTGACTACTCACGATCCGGATTCCGGTGACAACTGTGTTGAGGTTTGTCACAACAATAACAACAAAAAGCCCCCGGATCGCTGGCCAGACATTCAACTGAACAAACTAAAAAGCCGAAGACTGTATTAACAGTCTTCGGCTTTTTTTATGTGCTGCCATGAGCCCTGGTCCTAACTGACCTTGCTCATCTGTTCACCGCAGCAGATTTCCTCATGCTTCATCTGGTCGCCGCAGGGACAGGGCTTTTCATACACCAGTTCAGCACCACATTTTTCGCACTTGTATCGATCACCCACTTCTCTGGACATGGCTAGCCTCCTTCAGATCGGATTTGACCGGGCAGCCTTGGCTCCCCGGATTCACACTCAGGCTAACGCCGGCAGGCGGCAGATGAAAGAGAATTCAGGAGCGGGTTTGATATGGCTCAATCCAGTCTCAGGCAGAAATACGCTGGCAAAGCTGGCGGCCGGCAGGCGTGCTGAAACTGGCCTGAGCTCCCCGCTCCCAGAATTCGGTTTCGCCATTGGCATAGCGTGCGCCACTGGCGGCACGTTGTTGGCTCAGAGTCAGCCGTGAATCACCGGCAACAAGTTCCACAGAACGGCCCGACTCTTGCGGCCGGAAATTCACTTCCAGGCGCAGGCCGGATTCACAGTCATAGACGGCCGGAGTCACGGTGCTTACCACTGCTCCGCCGGCAGCGGGGCCGAACTCCAGAATGGCCCCATCGGCCATGGTGGCAAGATAGAGCTTGCCGTCTTCCAGCACAAAGGAACGCACGGCAGACAGCTCACGCAGAAAACGCGCCTGAAGTGACTGGGGCCGACACATGGCGCGAGTCACCGCCACCTGCCCGAGTGTCAATCCGCTGCCCTCCTGCTGCCAGCTGCCCTGCCCGCGATTGCAGTCAGCGCGGACCAGCAACCGGCCATCCGCCTGAAACTCCAGTGTATAGATCTCCACTCCCAGGGGCGTGAAAACCTCATCGTTCATGGACTGGATCTGCAGCAGTTGCCAGCGGCTGCCGGCCAGACTCGAGCTATTGGAAGAGCCCTGACTCACACAGGCTGACAGCAACGACAACAGGACCATTGCCACGGTGACATAAAGACCCAGGCGCAGACCTGGAATACTGCGGGATGGATTCTGCACGGTAGTGAACTCTCTCAATCAGACTCAACCAAGCTCAATCAAGCTCCAACAATCAAGCCTGACTCAGGCTTGGGCGGATGCAAATGATACCAAGGCGAGGGTCACAGACAAGACAGGCTTTGCAAGGCCCCATTGGCGGCTCCGGCACCCGATCAGGCTTAAAATAGCCAGTTTACTGATTACATTAACAATTTCCCTGTTCCTTAACGTTTTTTAACAGGCTTGTCACTTACCAGCCTGGCGACACTTGACTAGGATTTCTGGCTTCCCTGATTGATGCAGTACTCACCGACGTGAGCGAAGGAATTGAGAGCGATGGATGTGAAACCCGTAGAAAACCCGCAAACAGCAAGAACAATAATCACCACAGCAATAGTGACACCCGCCCCAGAAAGCAAACTGCCCGGCAGCTCCCCTGCCGGTATTGGACGGGCCAATGGTATATTTTGCGCCACAGCCTTCTGTCTAAGCTTGCTGGCCTCCCCCGCCAGCCAGGCCCAGAATGACGCCGATGGTATTGAGGAAGTTGTGGTCTGGGGGCGCTCGCTGTTGCAACTGGGCACTGCCGATGCCGCTTCCCAGGGCACCGTGGGCTATGCCGACTTTTCCACCCGCCCCCTGTCACGGGTTGGTGAACTGGTGGAGGTGGTACCGGGCATGATCGCCACCCAGCACAGCGGCCCTGGCAAGGCCAACCAGTATTTCCTGCGTGGCTTCAATCTCGACCACGGCTCGGATTTTTCCACCAGCTTTGACGGCATGCCGGTCAATTTTCGCAGCCACGCCCATGCCCAGGGCTATATGGACCTGAACTTCATCATTCCCGAGATTATTGAGCGGGTGGATTTTCAGAAAGGCCCCTATTTCGCCGATACCGGCGACTTTTCCCTGGCCGGCGCCAATGCCATGCAGACCTATGATCGCCTGGATGCCGGATTCACCGAACTGACCCTGGGTTCAAAAGACGAGATTCGGCTGGTTTCGGCTAATTCCATTGAACTGGCCGATGGTGATCTGCTGTTTGCCCTGGAACATCATCAAAGCAATGGTTTCTTTGTACTGGACCAGGATGTGCGCAAATACAATGGCCTGCTGAAATACAGCGGTGATATCGGCTCTGTGCCCAGCCGCATCACCTTCAGTGCTTATGACTCACAATGGATATCCACTAACCAGGTGCCGCAACGAGCAGTGAACAGTGGCCTGATAGACCGCTTCGGATTTATCGACCCGGACCTTGGCGGCAATTCACATCGCTACTCCCTCAGTGGCAATTTCGAATTGCAGAACTGGCAACTGGGCCTTTATGCCAGTTCCTATTACATGAGCCTGATCAACAACCCTACCTATGTGCTCAATGACCCGGCCAATGGCGATGAGTTTGAACAGGAGGATGAACGGCGAGTCTTCGGTGGTTCACTCAAACGCCAGAGCAACAGCGAACTGTTTGGCATGCCAGTGAGACAGACCCTTGGTGCCAGTCTGCGCCATGACGATGTCAGGGAATTGAATCTGTTCAATACGGTCAGCCGACAGCGAACCGGCAGCATCCGCGAGGATGAAGTGCAGGAAACCAGTATCGGCCTGTTTGCTGAATTCCAACTCAGCCTCAGTGAGCGCCTGCGCGCGACCCTGGGTCTGCGCTATGACCATTTTGATTTTGATGTGCAGGCTTTGCAGCCAGCCAACTCCGGTTCTGATAACGACGGACTGCTACAACCCAAACTGGGCCTGGCCTGGTTGCTGAACGACAATATTGAGCTGTATGGCAACTACGGCAAGGGCTTTCATTCCAACGATGTGCGCGCAGCGGTCAACCGCATCGACCCGGTGAGCGGCGAGGCCACTGACCAGCAGCCGATTCTGGCTGAAGGCGAAGGGGGTGAGATCGGCCTGCGTTATGACAACCGGGATGGCTTCAGTATCGCCATTGCCTGGTATGAACTGGCCACCGATTCAGAACTGGTCTTTGTCGGTGATGCCGGTACCACCGAGCCCAGTGACCCCACCCGACGCAACGGCATCGAGATCAACAGCTTCTGGGAAATCAGCGACCAACTGGTGGCGGATTTTTCCGGAGCCCATGGTGATGGCCATTTTCGCGGCCTGCCCGACGGCGCCAATGCCATCACCGATGCCCACGATACGGTGTTCGGTGCCGGGCTCACCTATGTGGGCCTCGGCAATGGCTGGACCGCCAGTCTGCGCCTGCGTCATTTCGGCGATGCTGCCCTGACAGAAGATGAAACCGTCAACAAAAACAGTTCCACGCTGCTTAATCTGGGCCTTTCCTATTCAAGGCCGCGTTGGGAACTCGGTGTTGATGTGCTGAATCTTTTGGACCGTGCCGATGATGACATTGCCTATTTCTTCGAATCACGTTTGCCAGGCGAGACCGAGGCGGTGGAAGACATTCATTTCCACCCGGCCAATCCCCGTGCCCTGCGCCTGATGCTGCGCTACAAGTTCTGAGCCAGACGACTTACTGCCGACATTGCCGTTTGACCCCATGGAGCCCAGGCAGTAAGCTTGCGGCTCCTGTCTCAGGTGCTGATCCCCTGTGCTCCATTGTCCGAATCGGCCATGAATGCCACAGTAAATTCAGTTAAACGGGAAGTCCGGTGATTCAAGCAGTGCGAACTGATGCGCTGCCAGGAAAATTCCGGCGCTGCCCCCGCAACGGTAAGTGAGCAATTGCTTCGAGCACATTGATCATGAGCCCGACACCGGCCTGAAGCAGAGCAACCCGGCACTAACAAGACTGTTACTGCCGGCCACGATGCTGCGGAGGGCTCATCGGTAGTTGATTCTCCTGCCACGCGCACGCGTCTCGCTACTTCCTGCCCCTCCCTCATTTAATAATTATGAGGTAGGACCAATGACCAATAACAACACAGCGTCTCGACTCGGGCCGCCGACGTCAATCAGACAACTCTGTTCAGCACTGCTGCTTGCCAGCCTGGCCGCACCGGCCATGGCCCAGGACAGTGGCAATAGCGCTGAAGAAATCATCATCACCGCCAATCGAATTCCGGTACCCCAGCGACAGATCGCCACTTCGGTATCGGTGATGGATGAATTTGAAATCGAGGCCCATGGCAATCTGGGCCTCACTGAACTACTCAAACAAATGCCTTCGGTGGGCACCAGCAGCAATGGCGGCCTGGGCAATATCACCACCGTACGGGTTCGGGGCGAAGAAGGCTTTCGCACCCTGACCTATCTCGACGGCATGCGTTTGCAGGATCCCAGCGCGCCGCAACTGACCACCGATTTTTCCCAGCTACTGAGCAATGGCATCGGCCGCATCGAGATACTGCGCGGCCCTCAGGGCCTGGCCTACGGCGCCGACGCCGGTGGTGTGATCAATCTCAGCAGCCGCCGCGTCAGCGAAGGCATGGTGGCCAATGTGGATGCCCAGTCCGGTGAGTTTGGCAGCCGCCAACTGGCCGCCAACCTGACTGGCCGCCAGGAGCGTATGGACTATTTCCTGTCTGTGGCTGATTTTGAAACCGACGGCTTCAACAGCCAGACCGCCGACACCGTACTGGTGGACGACGACGGCTATGAAAACACCAGCCTGCATGGCCGCCTTGGCTTTCAACTGAATGATCAATGGCGATTGGAGGCGGTCCATCGCGATGTGGAGGCCAGTAACGAGCATGATGGTTGCTATGACTCCAGGTCATTCAGGGTCATCCACACTTGCCACAATGATTACCAGCTGAGCGCCAGCCGCCTTGGCCTGGAATACGAAGGACAGTCTTTCAGTCACTCCCTGGCCTATACCGAGACCGAATCCGAACGGGACAACTACAGCGACAACTTGTTGGCCATCGGTAATGTGGGAGAGCAGACCCGTACTGAATATATCGGCTCTGCCACCGACCTGCCCGGCTTTGATCTGGTTTTCGGTGCAGATCAGCAGGAAGACCTGGCCGATGGTCAGGGACGGGATAACACCGGCGTATTTGCGGAATATCTGAGTGATTTTTCCGACTCGCTGTTCCTCACTGCCGGACTACGCCACGATGACAACGAGGATTTTGGCAGCCACGACAGCTACCGACTCAGCGCCGCCTATTTGCTGGACCTGGCCAGCGGCAGCCTGAAGTTCAAGACCGCCTACGGCACCGGCTTTCGTGCACCCAGCCCCTATGAAATCCAGTACAACCGAAACTTCGCCTCCGCACCCGCCGCCAACGTGAACCTGGTTCAGGAAGAAAGCCAGGGCTGGGAAGCCGGCGTGGAATATTTTCGGGGTGCCATGCGCCTGGAAGCGGTGTACTTCGATCAGGATGTGGAGAATGCCATTTACTTCGACCTGACTTCCTTCAGCGGTTATCTGCAGGACATTGGTCGCAGTAATTCAAAGGGCATAGAACTCACTGCAGAGGTGCCGGTCACGGCTTCGCTGAATCTCAATGGCAACTACAGCTATAACGACACCACCAGGCCCGATGGCAGCCAGCGCCTTCGTCGCCCGGAAAACCTGTTCAATCTGGGACTGCTGTATACCGGCCTCGATGGTCGCCTCAAGGTGAATGGCTTCTATCGTTCCCAGGCCGATGCCATCGATACCGCCGGCCCACTGGATGACTTCGGCGTGCTGGACCTGACCGCCTCATGGCAGTTCAGTGACAACGTGCGTCTCTATGGTCGAATTGAGAACGCCCTGGATGAAGACTATGAGGAAGTGCTCGGCTACAACAGCGCCGGTAGTGCTGCCTATATTGGCCTGAATCTGCGCTTCGCTGCCAACTGAATATGGCGTTGGCCCGGGCCCTGCCCGGGCCGGTTTCCGATCCTGTCATGAGCAGAAAACGCCTTAGTCGCCGCCATCGCTGGACCGGCATCCTGTTACTGCTGCCCCTGATCGCCTGGGCGGCAAGCGGCCTGGTGTTTCTGATCCAGCCTGGCTATGAGCAGGCCTATGAGCAACTCGCGGTGCGCCAGTATGCACTGAACGATGAGCTATCGATCCTGCCACAGCCGTCCTGGCGCGAGATTCGCTATTTCCAGACAATCCTCGGCAAACATTTGCTGGTTCGCGAGCCCGATGGCTGGCAACACCTGCATGCCGAAACAGGCGAGACCTGGCCCCTTCCGGATGCCACAGACATGGCTGCATTGCTGGAAGATGCTTTTAGCAGCAATCCAGAACGCTATGGCAATGTCATTAGCGTGAATGGTAATCGCATCAGTACTGATACTGGCGTCGAGCTATCGTTGCACTGGCGCACCCTCAGCATCAGTCAGCGGGGCCGTGACAGTCGCTGGATCGACCGAACCTACAGTATCCATTATCTGCAATGGACTGGCGTGGCTGCACTGGACAAGCTGCTGGGCATCTTCGGCCTGGGCCTGTTGATCTATATGAGCTTTAACGGGGCGCGCATGGCCTTTCCACGCCTGGAGCCGCAGCGTCGCCGAATCAATTCAGGAGAAACCGAGCAATGAATACCCCATTTTTTCTATCCATCAAACAGCTTGCCAGCCAACATCAGGCCCTGCTGTTTCTGATCAGCCTGGCAGTGCTGGGACGCCTGCTGCCCCACCCCGACAATATTACCCCCCTGGCAGCCATTGGCCTGTTTGCCGGCGCTTATCTGGACCGCCGCCTGTTCTTGCTGGTGCCAGTCATTGCCGCCTTTGTCAGTGATATAGCCGGGCCCGGCATCTACAGCCTGATGGTGATGGCGTTTGTCTATGCCGGCCTGCTGCTATCGTCGGTAAGCGGCCGCTTGATACTCAAAGGCAAGAAAGGCAAGCGCAAGTTCTCTCGCCTGCCCGCTGCTGTGCTTGCCTCTGCCATCGGCTTCTATCTGGTTTCCAACCTCGGTCCCTGGTGGGCCTATTACGAGCACAGCCTCAGTGGCCTGCTGGTCTGCTATGCCAATGGCCTGCCCTATTTGGCCCGCAGCCTGGCCGGTGATGCCCTGTACAGCCTGTTCTTTTTCGGCCTGTATGAATCCATGCTGGCCGGACAGAAACGCCTGGCAGCCCATGCCTGATTCTGACACAAAGAAAAGGGTGGTGCTGTCCTGGAGCAGCGGCAAGGATTCCGCCTGGGCGCTGCATCAGTTACAGAAGCAGGGTGTAGAGGTGGTTGCCCTGCTGACCACCTTCAATGGCGAGTTCGATCGCGTAGCCATGCACGGCACCCGGCGCCAGCTGGTTGAGGCCCAGGCCCGCAGCGCCGGTAT
>JALEHB010000212.1 GCA_022763285.1 Pseudomonadales bacterium
AGATTCCCAAGCCCGGCCCGGGGCTCGCCCAGCTTCTGCTGGACAGTATTCTGAAGGAAACTGATGACTACCTGGTACTGAACAAGCCCGCCGGTCTCTCGGTGCATGGCGGGTCCGGCATTCGTCTGGGCCTGATTGAAGCCCTGCGCCAGCTACACCCGGCCGGTTCTGCGCTGGAGCTGGTTCATCGCCTTGACCGGGATACTTCCGGCTGTCTTGTCATCTCCAAAAACTCTAGCAGTTTAAAAGAGTTACAAAACCAACTTAAAGCCAAGACTGTCGAGAAGCACTACTTGGCCCTGGTGCGTGGCAACTGGCCCGACACCCTGGTGGAAGTGGATGCTCCCCTGGCCAGGGAGGAAGCTGCCAATGGCGAGCGCATCGTCCGGGTCAATGCCGAAGGCAAGGCTTCCCGCACCCGCTTCAAAGTGCTCGAGCATTTTGCCGCGGCCAGCCTGATTGAGGCGATGCCGGAAACCGGGCGTACCCACCAGATTCGGGTGCACTGTCAGCAGTCGGGGCATCCTATCATTGGCGATGACAAATACCTGCACAGCCGCCAGCAGCAGGCCTTGCCGGCTCCCCTGGCAAGCCACAAGGACCTGTGCCTGCATGCGGCCAAAATCACCTTTCAGGACCCGCAGAAACAGCGCTCGGTGACGGTGGAGGCGAAATTGGCGGGAAGCTTCCATCAGCTTTTGCAACAATTGCAGTGAGCGAAAGCAAATCCTGAGTGGAAACAGACAGATAAGCCTATGATTTCAGGCTAAAAATTATTGCAAAAATTTTGACAGAAGGGCCTCATCAGCCTAGAATTGCGCGCCTATGTCTGACCGCCAGGTTCCAGTCTACGTCGACACCCGCCGCATCTTTCAGCAAGAAGCTGTAATGGGCGGATTTGTTGAGCTGGAGCGCTTGCCCAGATTTCGCCAGAGCCTGGTCAGCGACGAGGCCGAAATCCAGGTGGAACTGCGTTTCAGCGAGGGAGATTCCGGTTATCGGGAAATCCACGGGCATTTGCAGGCCCGGGTTTACGTGGCCTGTCAGCGTTGCCTGGAGCCAATGGCCATCGAACTGGCCGATCAGCTCTCTCTGGCACTGGTGAAGGATGATGAACAGGCCAGCAGGCTCAAACCGGAACTGGATCCCTGGATCTGCCCGGAAATCAAGCTGGTGCTGGCCGACCTGATTGAAGAACAACTGATTCTCAGCCTGCCCATTGTAGCGGCCCATGAAGAGGGGCATTGTCAGGCTGATACTGGCGCAGCGGAGCTGACTGCCGATACAGGCGAAGGAATTGAAGAGGACGTGAAGGAAAATCCCTTCGCAATCCTGGAACAACTTAAGAAAAGCGACTGAACTATCTGTTTTCGCTTGATATTTTTGGAGATAAACGATGGCTGTTCAACAGAACAAAGTGACCCGCTCAAAGCGTAACAAGCGGCGTACTCACGACAATTTGTCGGAAGCGACCCTGTCTACCGATAAAACCACTGGCGAAGTACACCGTCGCCACCACGTCACCGCAGACGGCTTCTACAAAGGCAAGAAAGTACTCGATATCGGCGACGAGTAATTGCCAGAGTGCTCAAGCACATAGCAATCGATGCTATGGGCGGTGAGGGCGGTGCTGCACTGACCGTTCCTGCTGCCCTCAAGGCCCTGCAAGACACTCCCGATCTACATCTCACCCTGGTGGGTGATCCCCGGCAGATAGAAACGCTGCTGGCGGATTGTCTCGTGCCTGATTTGGCCAGCCGTTGTCAGGTATTGGCCGCCGGCAGCAGCATCAGTGATGAGGATCTACCGCGCAATGTACTGCGCAGTGCGCGTGACAGCTCCATGTTCAAGGCAGTGGAGCTGGTACAGAGCGGCGATGTGCAGGCCATGGTGAGTGCGGGCAATACCGGTGCCTTGTTAATGATCGGGCGGCACTTGCTGAAAACCATCGAGGGAATCAGCAAACCGGCCATAGTGGCCACCATTCCAGGTAGCCAAAAGCAGTGTTATTTATTGGATGTAGGAGCAAATCCTGAGGCAGATTCTCAGCTTTTGTTCCAGTTTGCGGTCATGGGCTCGGTGCTGTCGGAGTCCCTCTCCGGTCAGCGCTGCAGTGTCGGCCTGCTGAATATTGGCTCAGAGCAGTTCAAGGGCACCGATGAGGTACGTCAGGCGGCTGAACTCATGGAACGCTGCCAGGCCCTGAATTATGCCGGTTTCATCGAGGCCAATGCCCTGTTTGAGGGAGCTGCCGATGTGGTGGTCTGCGACGGCTTTGTGGGCAATGTCACCATTAAGTCCAGCGCCGGGGTGGCCCATGTGCTGCAGGACCTGCTGGAGCATGAGTTTGAGCAGAGCCTGATGACCAAATTGTCCGGCCAGTTTTCCAGCTCCCTGTTCAACAGGCTGGTGAACCGTATTAACCCGCAGCGATTCAATGGCGCCAGCCTGCTGGGATTGCAGGGTTCAGTGGTGAAAAGCCATGGCAATGCCACCGAGGAGGGCTTCTACTACGCCATCCAGCAGGCAGTCAGGGAAGTGGAACAACAGGTTCCACAATTGATTGGCCAAAAGGTAGCTGCCATTATTGCAGCCAATCAGGGGATACCTGAGCCTGCAGCCCCCGATACAGCTAAATAATAAGACTCAATATAGGCCCTAAGTGCCTGATCTACAGGAATAAATATTAGCACCATGGAAAAATTCGGATTTGTATTTCCAGGCCAGGGTTCCCAGAAACTCGGGATGCTGGCCGAGTTGCAAGCCCAGCATGGCCTTGTAAAAGACACCTTCGACCAGGCGTCACGCGTGCTCGATCTCGATCTCTGGGAAATCTGTCAGCATGACGGTGATAACTCTCTGGATCGCACCGATATCACCCAACCGGTACTGCTGGCGGCTTCTACTGCCATCTGGCGGGTCTGGCAGGAAACCGGCGGGGCCAGCCCGTCGATTCTGGCCGGCCACAGCCTGGGCGAGTATTCCGCGCTGGTGGCAGCCGGTGTGATGGATTTCGAAGCAGCAATTGCCATCGTCAACAAGCGTGGCCAGTTTATGCAATCAGCAGTGCCGGCCGGTACCGGCAAGATGGCGGCCATAGTCGGTCTGGAGAACTACCAGATCAACGAGATCTGTGATGAAGCCGACCAGGGCCAGATAGTCTCTGCGGCCAATTTCAATTCACCGGGCCAGACCGTCATTGCCGGCGATGCCGAGGCCGTGGATCGCGCCATTGCCCTGTGCAAGGAAGCGGGTGCCAAGCGTGCCTTGCCACTGAATGTCAGCGTGCCGTCCCACTGCGATCTGATGCGCCCGGCGGCCAAACAATTGGCAGCTGAGCTGGAGCAACTGAGCTTCAACAAGCCTGCCATTGCCGTGGTACAGAATTACTCGGCTGATATCAGCGACGATCCGGAATTAATCAAACAGAACCTGGTCAAACAGCTCTATGAGCCGGTGCGTTGGGTGGATTGTGTCACGGTGATGTACAAGGCTGGCGTTAGCAAGCTGGTGGAATGTGGCCCGGGCAAGGTGCTTTGCGGCCTCAACAAGCGCATTCAGAAAGAGATGATCTGTCTGGGCAGCGATGATCCGGGCAGCCTGGAAAACGCTCGGGAAGAGATGCGCGGTTGAGCGACTTGCCAGCAGGCCGATAAAAAAGTCGCAATAATTTCAAGAACAAAAACGCAGGATTAAAAGCAATGAATGATGAAGTAACACTCGCCCTGGTGACCGGCGCCAGCCGTGGAATTGGCAAGGCCATTGCCCTCAACCTGGGCCGTCAGGGAATGACAGTTCTCGGCACCGCCACCACTGATAAAGGCGCCGACGCTATCAGCGCCTATTTGCAGGAAGCCGGAATCAAAGGCAAGGGCTATGCCGCCAATGTTGCGGACAACAATTCGGTCAGTGAATTGCTGGCCTCCATCAGTGAAGAGTTTGGTTTGCCCACCGTGCTGATCAATAACGCCGGCATCACCCGTGACAATCTGCTGATGCGGATGAAGGCTGATGAATGGGACGATGTGATGCAAACCAATCTCGGTTCCATGTACCGGGTTTGCAAGGCCTGTCTGAAGGGCATGACCAAAGCCCGTCGTGGCCGCATTATCAATATCAGTTCTGTGGTCGGTGCCAGTGGCAATGCCGGCCAGACCAATTACTCGGCATCCAAGGCCGGTATTGAAGGCTTCACCCGTTCCCTGGCCAAGGAAGTGGGCTCACGGGGCATCACTGTCAATGCCGTCGCACCGGGTTTCATCGACACCGACATGACCCGGGAATTACCGGATCAACAAAAGCAGGCGCTGTTGTCCAATATTCCCCTGGGCCGACTTGGCGAGCCGGAAGAAATTGCCGCGGTCGTCGGCTTTCTCGCTGGCGACAGCGGGGCCTATGTCACCGGCGAAACTGTCCACGTAAACGGCGGGATGTACATGGGCTGATATTTTCGAATATCCGGGTAAACATAAGGCCGTTCAGGCCGACAGCTATAAAACAATTTACACATTACATCTCAGGCAAATAAGGGTAAACTTGCGTCTCTGAACAACACGGTTGGTTTGCTGCGACAAGGCCGTGGCAGAGAGGCTCTCTAAAAAGCCTTTAGAAACAAACACTAGGAGCTAATAATAGTTATGAGTAGCATTGAAGAGCGCGTAAAGAAAATCGTATGCGAACAGCTTGGCGTGAAGGAGGACGAGGTTAAGCCGTCCGCTTCCTTCGTAGAAGATCTCGGCGCTGATTCTCTTGATACTGTAGAGTTGGTTATGGCTCTGGAGGAAGAGTTTGAGACTGAAATCCCCGATGAAGAAGCTGAAAAAATCACCACAGTCCAACTGGCCATCGATTACATTAATTCGAATCTGTAATTAATCGTCAATGCTAGGAATTAGAAGCTACTCCAGAGCTCTCTGGAGTAGCTTTTGTTTATTTGGCTGTCCGCAATTGAACCAGGAGCGATGAAGTGAACAGTAGAAGAGTAGTTGTCACCGGTCTCGGTCTGATTACTCCACTGGGCAATGACGTCTCTTCCAGCTGGAATGCACTGAAGAACGGCGAAAGTGGTATCGGCCCGATCACCCATATGGATGTGAGTGATTTCAGCACCCGATTTGGTGGCTCAATCAAGGATTTTGATTGTGACCGGTATCTGGCCCCCAAAGAAGCCCGACGCATGGATATCTTCATGCGCTATGGCATCGCCGCCGGCGTGCAGGCCATCATGGATGCAGGTCTGGATGAAAACCTGGACCAGCCCGAACGGGCAGGCGTCGCCATCGGTTCGGGTATCGGTGGCATCACCGCTATCGAAGAGACCACTCGCCTGATCGGCGAATCCGGTCCCCGCAAGGTCTCACCTTTCTTTGTACCCGGCTCAATCATCAATATGATTGCCGGCAATCTCTCCATTCGATTCGGATTCAAGGGACCCAATATTGCAGTGACTACCGCCTGCACCACCGGCACCCACAATATTGGCCTGGCGGCCAATATGATCAGCAATGGTCAGGCCGATGTGATGCTGGCTGGTGGTGCGGAGATGGCCACTTCACCGGTGGGCCTGGGTGGTTTTTGCGCCGCCCGCGCTCTGTCTACCCGCAATGATGACCCCGAACGTGCCAGCCGCCCCTGGGACAAGGACCGAGATGGCTTTGTACTCAGTGATGGTGCCGGCATTATGGTGCTGGAAGAGTATGAGCGTGCCAAGGCCAGAGGGGCCACAATTTATGCCGAACTGCTTGGCTTTGGCATGAGTGGTGACGCCTATCATATGACCTCGCCACCGGAAGGGGGCGCCGGAGCTGCCCAGTGCATGAGCAATGCCCTGCAGAGCGCCGGTCTCAATCCGGAACAGGTGGACTATGTAAATGCTCATGGCACCTCTACCCAGGCGGGCGATATTGCCGAGACCCAGGCCATCAAAACCGTCTTTGGCGACCATGCCAGGAGTCTGGCTGTCAGTTCCAGCAAGTCCATGATCGGCCACCTCCTGGGTGCCTCGGGTTCGGTGGAAGCCATCATCGCGGTACTCAGTCTGCGTGACCAGGTGATCACCCCAACCATCAATCTGGACCAGCCCGACGAAGGTTGCGATCTCGATTATGTGCCCCATACCGCCCGCGACCAGGCCCTGAATGTGGTGCTGAGCAATTCTTTCGGTTTCGGTGGCACCAATGGCAGTCTGATATTCGGCAAGCTGGACTGATTGCCGACTGCAGGCGCTGCCGTCCGCGTGCGGCTTGGTGCTAGAATGCCCTGACATACAAGGGTCAGCACCGGGCCCGCAACGCCACAGTGCCTATGCCTGTTATTGACAAACTCCGCCAATCACCCCGTCTCGCTTTGCTGCTGGCAGCGGCCTTGCTGTTGCTGCTTGTGGGGCTCGCTGGATTGCGTATCATCAGCTCAGTTTATGGGCCCATGCAGGGGCTGGATGAGGAGCGCTTCTATCTGCTGGAATCCGGCAGTAATCTGACCCGGGTGGCCGAGGATCTGGCCAGAGATGGCTATATTGACTACCCCGTCGCCCTGCGTCTGTTGGCACGCTGGCAGGGTGTTGCCAGCAATATCCAGGTGGGGGAATACCGCCTGCTGCCGGGCATGTCCGCCGCAGATCTGCTGACGGATATGGTAGCCGGCGATACCGTGCAATACCGTCTGACCCTGGTGGAAGGCTGGACCTTCGATCAGGCACTGACTGCCATTCACGATGCCCAACACATCAGCCGTCAGTTAGCGACAGAGGTAGATGAAGACCGCTTACTGGAACAGCTGGATCTGCAGAGCTTCAATGCGGATATTAATAGCGTTGAAGGATTGCTGTTTCCGGACACCTATTTCTATACCCGTGGCACCACGGACATCGAACTGTTGCGCCGTGCCCACCAGCGCTTGCGACAAGTACTGAACAGCGCCTGGGAAGACCGACTTGGTGCCTTGCCGCTGGATTCTCCCTATGAGGCGCTGATTTTGGCATCCATCATTGAAAAGGAGTCCGCCGCCAGCAGTGAACGAGGCCATATTGCCGGTGTCTTTATTCGACGGCTGGAGCAGGGCATGCGCCTGCAATCGGACCCCACGGTGATTTATGGGCTGGGCAGTGATTTCGATGGGGACCTGCGTCGTGCCGACCTGCAACAACATACCGAATTCAATACCTACCGCATAAACGGTTTGCCACCGGCACCCATCGCTCTGGCAGGCGCCGACTCTATCCGCGCAGCCCTGAATCCGCTACCCTCTGACTACCTGTATTTTGTATCCCGCGGTGATGGCAGTCATTATTTCTCCACCACCCTCGAAGAACACAATGCGGCAGTAAACCGCTTCCAGAGACAAACGAGTCAATAGGCTGACAAGGCATGAAAGGAAAATTTATCACCATTGAAGGTGTGGAAGGGGTCGGCAAAAGCACCCAGATCGAATCTCTGCAACAATTTCTGCGTCAGCGTAATATCGATTTCGATCTCAGCAGAGAGCCAGGTGGAACATTTTATGCAGAAAAAATCCGTCAGGTTCTGCTGGAGATCAATGAAGAAAACCTGGACCCAAGGGCAGAGCTGTTACTGATCTTTGCTGCCAGGGCACAACATCTGAGTGAGCGTATTATTCCGGCACTTGATTCCGGTCAGTGGGTGCTCTGTGATCGTTTTACCGATGCCACCTATGCCTACCAGGGCGGCGGCCGCGAACTGGGCAGCCATATGGTTGAACAGCTGGAGACCCTGGTACAGGGAGCCCTGCGGCCGGACCTGACCATCATTCTTGATCTGGATCCCGAGATCGGCCTGGAGCGGGCCCGGGACCGGGCTGATCTGGATCGCTTTGAGCGGGAAGAACTGGAATTCTTCAAGCGGGTGAGGGGTGTTTATCTGCAACGGGCAAAGGAATTTCCCCAGCGCTACCTCGTGATTGATGCCGCTGGCAATATCGAATCGGTGCGGGACAAACTTCTGAGCGGCTTCGCCGCCTGGATCGACGCCAATGTCTGACAAAGAGCTGGACATGCAATTGCCGACACCTCCTTATCCCTGGCAGGAAAAACTCTGGGCCAGTCTGGCCGAGCGTCATTCCGGAGGAAAACTTGCCCATGCATTTCTGTTAAGTGGTGCAGCGGGTATTGGCAAGTTTGAATTCCTGCGTCAGTTTGCACGGTTGATACTTTGCCTGCAGCCGGAGAACAGCAAGCCCTGTGGTCATTGCCATAATTGTCAGCTCGGCAGTCACTCCGAACATCCCGATGTCATGATCGTGGCGCCGGAAGAGGGTGCCCGTGATATCAGCATCAGTCAGATTCGTGACCTGGGTGATTTTGTCAGTCACACCAGTCACAGTGGCCTGGCGAAAGTGGTCATCATCAATCAGGCCCACCGTATGAATATTGCCTCGGCCAATGCCTTGCTGAAAACCCTGGAGGAGCCGAGCCAGAAAACCTGGCTGTTTCTGAGTACCGACTTGCCCGGTTATCTGTTGGCAACCATTCGTAGTCGCTGCCAGCGAATCAGCATGTCGGTCCCAAGTCTTGAGATAACCGCCCGTTGGCTCGGCCAGTTCCTCGGTCCCGATGAGGATGCCACCGCCTTGCTGGCGGCCACCGGCTGCCGACCCATGCAGGCAATCGAGCTGGCCGCCAGTGGCAGTCTTCAGGAAAGACATCAGTTTGTTGCCAGTCTGTTGCAAAGCTATGCCAGCCCGGATGCGGCTGACAAGCTGGTGAGCCAGGCACTCAAGATTGGTCCTTTGACCGCAATTGAGTATTTGAGTCATTGTTCGTCTACACTGATTAAAGAGCTGGCCAGTGATGGCAGCGACAACCAGGCGGATGAGCTGACCCGCGGCGCTGCCCAGCGCTTGCGTGATTTTGATGCTGCCAGGGTTCTGAAACTGCTGGCAGGGATTTATCAGGAAAGCCTGCAGGCACGCAAGCAATTGCTGTCCAGTGCCAACCCCATGCCCCAGCTGATTCTGGAATCAGTGTTCTGGCACTGGGTGCAACTTGGTCGTCGAATCCAGAGCCACTGAAAGCGCCAGCCTCTTGAGCCATTAGCCAAGCTGGCGATTTCTTTCGACTGGATTGAGGTGTCACCTTGTTAGCTGATGGTTTGCGAAGGGATCCCCATGCACACAGAGCCAACAATGCCTGGAACTGAAACGGTGCCTACTGTGGAAGAAGCGCCTACAGTTGAAAAAGAGCCTGGCTTGCTATCAAGCGAGCCGCAGCCTGGCAGCACTCCTGCGAATCCCATACTGCTGAGCCTCAACATCGAATCAGTGACAGCACTGCAACGGGCCTTTGTTCCCATCATCGAAGGCGGTGGTCTGTTTATTCCCGACCATCAATCTGGCATTCATCCGGCTTCTGTCGTCATGGGCAGCCGGGTATTCCTGTTACTGCGTATTCGTAATCCGGATTTCCAGGACGCCCTGACTGGACGGGTGGTGTGGTTGAAACCCCGGGGCAGCACTGGCGGCAAGAACGTCGGGAGCGGATTTGCGGTGCAGTTTCCCGAAGCCGGCGATCGCTTGCGACAGCTGCTGGAAAACCAGAGTCTGAGCGGTAAGGAAGAGGCAGGGGCGCTGGCAATTTTTGAATAGCCATCCGGGCCTTGCCTGTCTTGTCACAGCCTGTCATCTAACAGCAGTTTCAGAGACTGAGTCGGCGCTCAACTTCTTCCGCCACAGCGAGGCTGGCAGTCAGTCCGGGTGACTCAATGCCCAGCAGATGAATAACTGATCCAGGCGCATCACCGTGTTCGCTCAGCAACATGAAGTCCGCCGCCGGATCCTGTGGCCCAGCCAGCTTGGGGCGAATGCCCGCGTAGGAAGGCTGTAATTCTTCCGCCTTGATCGGAGGCAGATAACGCTGGATGGCACGGGCAAATTGCGCCGCCTTTTGCTGACTGTGATCTTCGGCAAAACCGTAATCGATGTCATCCCGGTAATGGGCATCGGGCCCAAAGCGAAGCTGGCCAGCCAGGTCCAGGGTGGCATGAATGCCCAGCCCCCGGGTATTGGTTTCCGGCAATGGATAGACCAGATGCTTCAGTCTTACCGCGCCGTGGTAACTGAAATAATCGCCGCGACAGTAATGCAGCTTTGGCACTGCCGGGTGATCCGTCATTTGCCGCGCCAGTTGTCCGGCAATGTCATTGGCCCAGAGTCCGGCACAGTTAATCACTGTCCGGGCCTTGAAAGCATACTGCTCTGCATCGGCATCGTGACCAATGCGGCAGTGCATCTGATAGCCCCCGGCACCGGCTTCGATCTGTTCCACGCGGGTATGGGGCGCATAGATGACACCGTCCTGTTGGGCTTCCTGCAGCAGCCTCAGCATCAATTCGTGACTGTCGATGATGCCGGAAGAGGGTGAGAGCAGGGCGGCACTGCCCCGAACTTCGGGCTCCAGCGCCTGTAGCGCTATGCTGTCAAGCCACTGTAAATCATCCACACCATTGGCCCCGGCCCTTTTCTGCAGGGCAGCCAGCGCGTCCTCTTCGCCGCTTTGCGCCACAATCAGTTTGCCGCTGCGTCGATGGGCAATGTCCCGCTGCTGGCAGTAGTCATAGAGCAGGGTTTTGCCACGCAGGCAAAAACGGGCCTTGTAACTGTCCTCGGGATAGTAAAGGCCGGCATGAACCACCTCACTGTTACGGCTGCTGCAATGCTGGCCCAGGCTCGCTTCCTGCTCCAGCAAGACAATGCTGGCCTGGCGGCAGGCGGCTGATCGGCTCAGTTGCCGTGCTACCGCCAGGCCAATGACCCCGGCACCGATAATGCAGATATCGAAGCGATCCATGGTCAGACTAGTTCCAGGCCATTATTGGATTGTTGCAGGCTTTGATCACTATTTGAGCAATTGCCGAAAAGTCAGGTTTAGCCGCGGCTTCTCCAGACCTTTGACCTTAGGTAGTTCATGCAACCAGTTGTTTTGTATACCTTCTCCCATAAGCAACAGTGAGCCATGGCGGAGCAACAATCGCTGCCGCTCAGGCCTTTCGGTGGCTTTGGGGCGCAGCCGAAAAGGGCGCTCGGCCCCAAGACTCAAGGAGGCAATGACCGGCTCGGGCCCCAGCTCCGGCTCATCATCGGCATGCCAGGCCACGCTGTCCTGACCATTGCGGTAGTAATTAAGCAGCACGGAGTTGAACTGCCTGCCGGTAACAGTCTCGATTTGCTGTTTCAGGGCCAACACCGGCAGCTGCCAGGCAAGGGCTTTGAGCCGCAGTCCGGAGTAGCTGTAGTCAGCGTCACCCATCCAGCATTGCAGTCTTGGCACTGGTATGAGCCGACCGGCGATGCGGATCTGGTCCTGTTGCCAGGGAATGGATTCCAGCAAATCCGCCAGCAGGCTGCTGGCTTGTGCCTCGCTCAGAAAACAGGGATATTCGCGAATCCAGCCGTCACCCAGCTCATGGGTTTCGAAATCATGTGGATCTGACTGATTTGTAAAGAGATTGGCTTGCATTGAGCGGTGTTTCAAAGCCCCGGTCTGAGGCATAATGCGGGCTCGATTGCACAGCGTCCACAATGGACAGCATCAGGAAAGGATACAGGAAATTGTCAGCATTTGATTATGATTTTTTCGTAATTGGCGCCGGTTCCGGGGGCGTTCGCGCCAGTCGCATCGCCGCCTCACTGGGAGCTCGAGTAGGCGTTGCCGAGGAACGCTATTTCGGAGGCACCTGCGTCAATGTGGGCTGCGTGCCCAAAAAACTGTTTTCCTATGCCGCCCATTTTGCCGATGACTTCGAAGACAGTCGGGGCTTTGGCTGGCAGGCCAGCAAACCGCCCTTTGACTGGCCCACTTTGATAAAGAATAAAGACATTGAAATCAATCGCTTGAATGGTATTTATAAATCCTTGCTTGAAAAAGCAGGGGTCACCATCCACGAATGCCGCGCGCGCCTGCTGGATGCCCATACCATCGATCTTGGTGATCAGACCGTCACTGCCGACAAGATCCTGCTGGCGGTGGGTGGCTGGCCCTGGCTACCGGATATTCCTGGTCGCGAACATGTACTCAGCTCCAATGAGATCTTCCATTTGCAGCAACTGCCGGAATCCATCCTGATCCAGGGCGGTGGCTATATTGCCGTGGAATTCGCCAGTATTTTCAGCCGCCTGGGCTGTGAAACCACCCTTATCTACCGTGGCGACCGCCTGCTACGGGGGTTTGACGACGATGTCAGGCAGTTCATCACGGTTCAGTTTCAGCACGATGTAAACCTGATCCTGAACGATGACATCAAGGAAATAAACAATAATGACAAGGACTTACAGGTAGTTCTTGATTCCGGCAATGAACTTGAGGTGGAAACCGTCATGGCGGCCACCGGGCGCACGCCGCTGACGGCAGATCTGGGCCTGGACAAGGTTTCGGTAGAGCTTGGCAGTAATGACGCCATCAAGGTTAACGAACAGTTTCAGACCCATGAGCCATCCATTTACGCCGTGGGTGATGTGATTGACCGGGTGGCGCTCACGCCAGTTGCACTTGCTGAAGGAGAATTCGTCGCCAGGTCTCTGTTTTCAAAAGAAAAACATCGGCCCATGGACTACCGGAATATCGCCACCGCCGTGTTCTGTCATCCCAATATCGCCACCGTCGGCCTGACAGAGGCGGAGGCTCTGGCGGCCGGGCACAAGCTGGATATTTACCAGGCCACCAGCAAGCCACTGAAACACACCCTCAGTGGCCGCGATGAGCCCGCATTCATCAAACTGGTGGTGGATCAGGACAGCGACAAGGTTCTGGGGGTCCATATCGTGTCCCAGGACGCCGGTGAACTGGTGCAGGGCTTCGCGGTAGCGCTTAATTGTGGCGCCACCAAGGCTGACTTCGACCGCACCATAGGCATTCATCCAACCCTGGCTGAGGAAGTAGTGACCATGCGCAGCAAGCGCGAGGTTAATAGCTGACAAGCCAGGCAGGCAGGTAGGCTGACTGATTGCTTGCTGCCAGTCATAGCGCTTGCAGCGATCAAACCAGAGCGTTTCTGGCAAAAGACGCTAACTGGCTGATCTGGCGGTGTTTAGCTGTATATACGCTGGAGACCCCATAAACCCATCTATCCCACTATTTCCGGTAATAAAGATTACCGGCACTAAGAAATTATATGTACTCAACGTACTCATAGATAGAAATTGGGTGCATTGAGTACATATCCAGCCCACTATGTCCTCAGTGGATACCCGCCAATTGCAGGATAGCCGATTCAACTATAGATTCTATGAAGTGATCTCGAATGAAGGTTGTTCAGATACAACTCCTCATGTAATGCCCCTATTTTAACCGTCAGATTGAGTCGAGAGTTAAAAATTGGGGACCACACTGGCAATGCAAATTATTCGTATCGGAGCGCAGAAATCGGATTGGCCGTTGTTGCATTGTAGGATTGAACTGCCTTAGTTACAGAGGCAATACCAGCTGCAAGGATAGCTGCCGATATGAAAGCCCAGAAGTTGATCTCATCGTGGTAATAAAAGTCTTCCAACCACTCACTCATTATCAAATAAGCAATCACAGAGGCAGTCAGCGACGCTATCATGACTATTCTGGCGATGCTGGAAATTAATATAGAAATAATCCTAAAATTGCTGGCGCCCAAAACTTTGCGAATCCCGATTTCCTCGATGCGTTCAGCTGCCACATGTAAACCTTCCGTCAGCAGTATAATAGGAAATACTCACAAGGAATCAACGATCTATCACATCAAATCGCCTAACAGAATTTGAGTAGCGGTAGAGTGCTTACTTGCTGCACCACAGTGTTATCAGGATCTCTTCTGGATGGTTGATATGCTGCGCTGAAAGTATGCTATGAGCACGACAGAGCGAATCTCGTACGGGACAAAATTGTCCAAAGTTTATTTAAAATACCTCACATTTGGTACTCACCTACCCTTTTCATAACGTACTTATCAAAATTGTTGCTCACGCTCAATCGAACCAGGTCTTTAATTACCAACCTTCAACTAGGGGAATCAATATTTCAGATCTTTCTTGCCTAGTGACGACGATTTCGTCGCCGATTTTTTTCCCAGCTATCAATCGCCAGAATAATCGTAAATGGACAGTGATGCTCTTTAACTTCCCGATTGATTACTTTACCGAACAATTCTGGAATGGCACGCATTTCACAACCTGGCGTGGCAAGTGTGGCTGCCAACACAAATGAAATACCCAGATGAGCATAGAAATAACTCATCCAAATAATTATCAAGACACCAAGCAATGATGAACTGGCAGTGCCACTAATAATAAGGTTAGCTCCGGCCACTACTCCCAGCACAATTACTGAAATGAGGGTCGGATAGAATTTCCAATCTTTAGAAAAGCCAATATTGACCACGTAATTAAAAACACAGAGCACCAGCAATATCATAAGGGCGAGATTAGGCAACAACTCCAGAGGTTGCTCTATAAAATAGGGTGCAATTTTGAAAAGTTCCCATAGTCCATAAATACATGCAAGGCCAAGGGCAAGACGAAGCAGCCTTCCAATTGGTCCAGGCTTGGAAATGCTTCCTTTATCAACCAAATTTAAAGACATAAACAGCCTTCTGACGGATCAAGTTGATGCGCAACAGACCCCTGCTTGAATGGGTGGGCAAGGCACTGTGCCATAAGAACAGAACACACAACAGTCACCTGTTTTCGGCTTGAATAATGACCCACAACTGGCGCATGAATAAAAAAATAGACAGGAATCTGTTGGCATGACTTCGTCGTGCGCAGCACCGCAATTTGGGCAGGTTAGTATCGATTGTAGTTCTATGTCCGGCATAGATTTTCCTGCTGACGTCTGGCAAAGAGACCAAGTATTGCGGCTGTCACCGTGCCGATGGTCCCCAAACGTAGTAATGTCCGTTTCTGCATCGGGGACTATGAAACTGGTTTGGCAGGATAACCTGCGTTGGTGGAGGCGGCGCCAATTTTCACGGGTGTTGTCACATTGGGATCAAACACAACAATAGCTGTCTTGCTCTCGTAGTCTACAGTTACCGATTTCACACCACTAACCTGTTCGATTGCCTTGCGTACAGTTATCGGACACGTTGCACAGGTCATGTTTTCCACGTTGAAAGTGGTTGTCTTTTCTTCAGCAATTGCCTGGGAACTGCTGCTGATTTCCCCCTGCTGGGTTGGCATAATAGCCAGCGCTGTAACTCCACTGACAGCAACAAAAGCGAGCGCAGTTAAAGTAATGATTATTCTTTTCATGATCCTATCTCCTGTTAATAGAACAATGGGGCCCAAAAATCTATAGTGGCCGAGAGCAGTGCAATGACGGTAGCAATCCAGAGGGCTGAATGGGTAATCAGCCCCGACATTGGA
>JALEHB010000213.1 GCA_022763285.1 Pseudomonadales bacterium
ACCGACCTCGATGCCCTGCGCTCGCTGATCGAGGATCTGGAAGAACCGGGCTTTGGGCCTACCCGTTATCTGCCCAATCTGCGTCTGGCGGACCAGCTACTGGAATCCTCCCGCTTTGAAAACCGGGCGGTGTATCTGGTATCCGATTTTCAGGCCGTTGGCCTGGGCACTGGCGAGGATAATTTCAAGCTGGCGCCCGGTGTGGCATTTACCGGTCATGACACAGGCAGCCCCAACAGCAGCAATCTGGTGTTGTCCGATGTGCGCTCACCGGAACAACTGCTTGAAGATGCGGAAGAGCAGCAGATTCTGGCGCGGGTACGCAGCACCGGTACCCGGTACCTGGACAGCGGCGAAGTCAGCCTCAGCCTCAATGGCGAGATGGTTGACCGGCAGCCGGTGGATCTCAGTGAACGCTCGGAAGAGGTGGTCACCTTCAATGCCAGCTTTGCCGAAGAAGGGTCCTATATTGGTGAGGTGCGGGTCAGTGGCGACGATTTTGACGTGGATAACAGCTATTACTTCACCGTGGATGTGTTGCCGAAGATTCAGGTACTGCTGGTCAATGGTGAAGCCTCGGCGGACTGGTTCGACGATGAGAGCCACTGGTTCGGACTGGCGGTGAGTGCACCGGGTCAGTCACCCTTCGAATTGCAGACCATTGAGCCGGCCGAGCTGACCGAGGCTGCGCTGCGCCAGAACGATGTGGCGGTATTGCTCAATGTGGGCGATTTGTCCGACAGCCAGGCCCTGGCCATCAATCGCTATGTGATGGACGGAGGCAGTCTGTTACTGGCGCCGGCAGACCGGGTTAGTCCGGATGTCTATAACCGCCAGTTTGCAGACATCCTGCCAGCCACGCTGGCCGGACAGGGCGATCTGGGACTTGATGATTATCTGGTGATTGCCGATTACGACCGGCGTCACCCGGTATTGCGGCCGCTGGACAGTGACTGGTCGGCCCGATTTCAGGCCCACTGGAGTCTCAGCCCCCAGCAGGGTGCCGATGTGCTGATGCAGTTTGATAATACCGAACCGGCACTGGTGGAACGCAGTGCCGGCCAGGGCAATGTCATGTTGTTTGCCTCTTCACTGGATCTGGAATGGAATAATCTGGCCTTGCAGGGCCTGTACCTGCCCTTTGTCCATGAGACCCTGCGGCATCTGGTGCAACCGGAATTGAAGGAGCGCGCCTACCAGGTAGGTCAGCGCATCAACCTCGACCCTGAAGGTGAGGCCCGGACAATCTCCGCCAGCGATGCCCGCGGTCAGACCCTGGCCCTGGCCGACAGCGCCGTGATTACCGCCAGCATTCCGGGTTTTATTGACGCCAGTGTGGATGGGCAGAGCAGCCGCTATGCCGTGAATATTCTGCCGGCCGAATCCGATTTCAGCCGCATCAGCCCGGCCAATCTCTATGATCGCATTATCAATCCGGACACCAATCCCATTCGCTCCCGGGAAGTGCAGACCGCCCAGCTGATTGAAGAGCTGGAGCGTCCCCAGCGTCTGTGGTGGTGGATACTGGGCCTGGTCATGGCGCTGTTGATCGCCGAAGCCCTGATTGCCAATCGCACCTATCGTTAACTGCCGCCGGTATTGATCCTGGCGGTGGTTGCTCCCCAATCCCCGGTTACCGGCGTCCCATACTTCTCTGCCTGCTATTCCAATTTCTCATTACGCTTTCCGGCATGTCAGGGGCAGGCTAAAGCAGACAGGCCCGGAGGGTGACAGCCAGAAGCGGGCGGCAGAATTCGGCCAGGCAAATTATTGATTGGGGGATCGAAGTGCTGTGGAAGGGGGCGCTAAAGCGGAGACTTGAAAGTCGCTCGATGCTTTAGAAAAGGGGGGAACAAAGAAAAACTCCCAAGCTCCGGACTTTAGCTATTCACTGCTGACCGGCCATTTCCATATTGTCCGTCATCAATGAAGTGAGGAAATATTACCATAGCTTCCGGGGCCGGTCACCGCTCTTACAATTTGTCACAAACCCTGTATTTATCGAGCGAGCGCTTGATATTTCGTTTGCCCGGAGTTCTGTGGGGAGAGGAATCTTGCTGTCGGGGAATAGTAAAGGGGGCAGGACGCCCAGATAAGCTTCAGGCCTTGCTGCTCTTCTTTGTTTCGCCTTCATCGGAGGTCAAAAGCTTTTCCTGCTTTTGTTGGCGGGCCTGGCTTTTGTCTTCGCCGGGAATATTGATGCCCATGCGTCGGGCTCTGGCTTCCCAGTTCTTGCGCGCCAGGGCCTGCATGTCCTCGGCATTGTCAGACTCATCGACGATCTCCAGGCCGAGCAGGGTTTCGATGATGTCTTCCATGGTGACGATGCCTTCCATGCCGCCGAATTCGTCCACCACAAGTGCCAGGTGTTCCTTCTTGGTGATGAACAGGTTGAGTAGCTCCGGTATCGGCATGGTCTTATGTACAATGATGATGTCCCGGCGAATCTCGGCCAGGGTCTTGTGGTCATTGTCTTCCACCAGATTGAGCAGTAATTCGTCCCGCAGGAAATAGCCGATCACATTGTCATTGCGTTCGTGGTAAAGGGGGATGCGCGAGAAGGGCAGGTCGGCATTTTTGTCGTGAAATTCCCGTACTGTCAGCTGGTCGCTGGCCGCCACCACGACGATGCGGGGCGTCATAATGTCACGCACCAGAATCTTGGAAAAACGCAGCAGATTGCGAATGATCTTTTCCTCGTTTTCTTCCAGCACCCCGGCATCGGTGCCCAGTCGGGTCATTACCAGGAAATCAGCCCGGTTCAGCACCGGCTTGTCCTTGTCCTTCTTCAGATGCCGGGTGATGTACTGGCTCAGCCACACCAGGGGAGCCAGGGCGATCAGCATGATCTTGAGGGCGATGACTGTAAATGGGGTGAGCGACTCCCAGTTATTGGCACCAATGGTCTTCGGTATAACCTCGGAGAAGATCAGCACACACATGGTCATGGCGCCGGCAATAAAGGCTTCCCAACTGATCAGGTTGACGCCGAATACGCTAATGGTGGTGGGGCCAAAAATTTCGGCGGCCTGGGAACCCACACCAATGGCACCCACGGTGTGGGCAATGGTGTTGAGGGTAAGAATGGCGGCCAGGGGGCGGTCGATATCTTCCTTGAAGCGGGCCAGGTCATGGCCCAGATCACTGTCCTTCTGTTGCTGGATACCCACATAGGCGGGCGTCACACTCAGCAGAACCGCTTCCAGAATGGAGCAGAGGAAAGAGAAGAAGATACTGACAAAAAAGAAAGTGGCTAACAGGCCCATTGTGTTTGCAGAGAGTACTGATCAGCCACCATTCTTTCATGAACAATGGTGGCTGACAATGCACTATCCGGTGCTGTACTCCGCATTGGCCTGGGCGCTACCGGACGAGCCGGGCTTGCGCTTGATCAGCTGGCGCAGCCTGTCAGGCAGGGCCAGCATGGCCGGGGTTACTACCAGGGTCAGAATGGTGGCGAAAGACAGGCCAAAGACAATGGCTGAAGCCAGACTTACCCACTGGGAGGTAATGGGGCCACCCACCTCAACCTCGGCTCCGATCAGGTCAATGGAGACATGCAGGGCCAGCGGCAGCAGGCCGAAACCCGTGGTGAAGGTAGTGAGAAATACCGGGCGCAGGCGCTGCACACCGGTCTGGACGATGGTGTCGTGCAGGCTCCAGTCCGGATGCTCCTTGCGCAGTACATTGAAGGTATCAATGAGCACGATATTGTTATTCACGATAATCCCCGCCAGGGCGACGATGCCGATACCGGTCAGAATCACCGAAAAGGTCTGGCCGGTTGTGAGCAGTCCCAGCAGCACTCCAGCGGTGGACAGTAATACCGAGGACAGGATCAGCAGGGCCTGGTAATAGCTGTTGAACTGGGTCACCAGCAGAATCGCCATCAGGGCCAGGGCCAGCGAGAAGGCCTGCATCAGGAAGGCCGCAGACTGCTCCTGTTCCTCATTGGCGCCGCGAAACTGGTAGAAGACGCCGTTCACCGGTGGATTGGCTTCCAGCCAGGCTGACAGCTCCTGCAGCTTGTTGTCGGCGATAATGCCCGGGGCGGGGTTAGCCCGCACATAAACCACCCGGTTGCCGTCCACCCGCTGAATACTGCTGACCTGGGGCTTGGCTTGAAGGGTCACAAAGCTGCTGATGGGCACGGGGCCATTGGGGGTGCCGATGCGAATGGTATCCAGCTGGTCCAGGCCGCGGTATTCAGCCGGGTAGCGAATACGGATATCCACTTCTTCCTCACTGTCATTGGGACGGTAATCCCCCATGAAAATGCCATTGGTCATCAGCTGGATGGCGGCGCCTACCTCGGCCATATTGGCTCCAAGCATAGAGGCCCGGGCACGGTCGACGATGATTTCCCATTCGATACCGGGCACCGGCGCGGTGTCATCGATATCGATGAGTTCGCCATTCATTTCGGTTTCCATGTGATTGCGAATGCGTTCGGCCTCGCTAAACAGCAGATCCAGGTCTTCGCCGGAAAGCTCCACCTGGATTTCCTTGCCCACCGGCGGGCCCTGCTCAATGGTTGCCACCTCGGCACGTACACCGGGAATATTGGCGATGGCATCCCGGTAGCGGTTTTCCACCTCAAAGCCGTCGAGGTCGCGGTCACGGCGATCGGTCATCTCCACAAAAATGGAGCCGATCAGGTCCGGCGCTGTTTGCTGGTCCCCGCCCATTTGCTGGCCAGAGCCGGATTGCATGACGATGCCTTTGATATAGCCCACATCCATGATGCGGCGCTGCACATCCAGCATGACGTCACGCAATTCCGCCGGCGAGAAATTGCCCCGGGCGAATACCCGCACCTGGGTCTGGTTAGGCTCCACCGCAGTGAAAAATTCCACCCCGCGGCCAAACTGGCCATAGGCCCAGACAATGGAAATCAGTACCACTACGCTGCCAATGGCGACGATGCCGGGAATCTTCACCGCCTGATTGAGAACCCGCGCATAGAGACCGGTAATGCCACCCATTTTGGTCGGGTCGCCTTCTTCCAGTTCGTCCAGATTACTCTGGGCGGCAGCACCGCCGGAGCGACCCAGCATGGCACCGATGGTGGGGGCAAACAGCAGGGCATAGAACAGTGAACCCACCAGCACCGCAAACACGGTGATGGGCAGATAACTCATAAACTGACCGGCAACTCCGGGCCAGAACATGATTGGCAGGAAAGCGGCCAGGGTAGTAGCGGTTGAGGCCGTAATGGGCCAGAACATGCGTTGGACGGCGAATTTGTAGGCCTCGGCACTGTCCATGCCCTCGGCCATCTTGCGGTCGGCATATTCCACCATAACGATGGCCCCATCGATCAGCATACCGAGGCCCAGCAGCAGGCCGAAGATCACCATGAAGTTATAGGTGAAGCCCAGGGCAGAAATGATGATGAAGGCGAAAAAGAATGAAAAAGGCACGGCCATGGTAACCAGCAGCCCGGAACGAACACCGACTGCAGCAATGACCACGATCAGTACCAGCACCATGGCAGTGGCCATATTGCCCTGCAGACCCATATTCTGCTCGATCACCAGGGGCGCGGTATTGTTGATATAGGATACGGTCACTGCCGGCGGCAGATTCGGGCGCATGGCAGATACCACGGCGTCTACCTGCTCCATGGTTTCCACCAGATTGCCGCCCTTGCGCTTCATCACATTCAGGGAAATCGAAGGTTCGCCATTGGCATAGGAGTAGCGGGTGGCGTCCTTGAAGGTGCGGCGCACCTCGGCCAGGTCGGAGACTGTGAGTACGCCCAGTTCATTGGACGCCAGGGGCAGGTCATAGAGATCCTGGGCGGTTTCAATCAGACCCGGTACCTTGACCGGGAAACTGCCCTGGCCGGTGTCCACCTGTCCGGCCGGAATCAGACGGTTGTTGCTGGTGACGGTCTGGACAATGGCGGAATTGGAGATGCCATAGGTTTCCAGCTTGGCCGGGTCCACCACGGCTTCCAGCAGCTCTTCCCGATTGCCCACCATTTCTGCTTCCAGTACCGGCGGCAGGATTTCAATCTCTCGCTGCAAATCCTCGGCGATGCGCAGCAAGGTACGCTCCGGCACGCCTTCGCCGGCAATGGCAATCTGCACCACCGGCAGGGTGGCGGCGGAAACTTCCTGAATAATGGGCTCTTCGGTGTTCTGGGGGAATCTGGCTTTGGCGCGATTCATGGCCTCACGCACATCCGCCAGGGCCGTGGAGGGATCAAAGTCGATGTCGAACTCGACGATGACTGTGGCCGCATTCTCGCTGGAGAAGGAGTCGATCTGGGTAATGCCATCCAGGGTCTTTAACTCCAGCTCGGCCGGTTTGGCCAGCAGGCGCTCGGCGTCTTCCGGTGAAATGCCATCATGGAGGATAGTAGTGACGATAACCGGCACTTCCACATCCGGGTTGAGCTCAACCGGTATCGACATATAGGACACCAGGCCGGCAACAATGATGGCGGCAAAGATACTCAGTGTGGTGCGTGAGCGGGAGATGGCGTAATCAATATAGTTTTTCATCAGCTAGCCCCGCTATTAGCGTTGCGACTGGGCATCCCAGTCAAAATTCGCTTCAATCGTCTGGCCGGGGAAGACAATCTCCTGGCCCAGGGTAATCAGGTTCACCGAGCCGCTCAGGCCGGTGACCCAGACCGCCGGATTCATCTGATTGCTGTCATCACCGACGATGGTGACATTGCTGAAGCGAACCACATTGTTGCGGTCAATCACCTTCACGCCAATTTCGCCGGCATCGTCCAGGGTCAGGGCCGAGGAGGGGATGCGATGGGCGCGTAATTGCGCGGCATTCACCAGCATTTCAGTGGTAATGCCTTCGCGGATTTTCTGTTGGCTGGGATCGACAGTCACTTCCATGCGGTAGCTACGGGACACGGCATCGGCGGCACTGGCCAGAAAAGTCACCCGACCGGTCAGTCGCTGACCGCCAAGTAATTCAGCGTTTACCCTGGCACCTTCCTCAATACGGCTGACATCACCTTCCGGCACCAACCCCACCAGCAACATGGGGTCATCGTCGATAACCGAGGCGCAGACATCACCGATGTTCAAAAGGTCGCCGACCTCTACTGTGCGCTGTTCAACAATGCCGTCATAGGGAGCCAGTATGCGGGTATCTTCCAGAGCCAGTTCGGCCCGGGTAACGGCAGACTCGGCGGCAGCGACGGCGGACTTCAGTTGCGCCACCTGAACAGCAGACTGCAAATTGCGGCTCTGCAGATCCAGACCGGCCTGGTATTCAAACTCGGCCTCTTCCAGCCGGGCACGTGCTTCTTCCAAAGCGACATCGCGACCATCCACAGCGATTTCGCAGAGCAGGTCGCCAGCGCTGACACGGCTGCCTCTGGCTACCGGATCACTGATGATGCGTCCGGCCTGTTCGGCGCGAACCTGGACATGACGAAAGGCCTGGGTGCGACCTCGCACACGGATGCGCTCCACATAGTCTTCTTCGCTGATCTGTCTGGCCCTGACGGTAATCTGTTCGGGGTTCTCAGCCGGGCTGGCGCCTTCGGGAATGGCGGCAATCTGGCGCTCTGGCACTTCCGGTTCTTCGGCGGTGCTGCTGGTATCCCGGGGTACTGCCATCCAGGCTATGACTGCCACCAGGATAGCGGCTGCTACGATTTGCTGTTTTTTCACTGCGGCCTCCGTAATCGCTCGCTGTGATTATTGGTTTTGCCCCGGGCTTGAAAGCTGCCTGTGGCGCACAAAAAAATCATCCTGTCCCGCGATCAATAGAGTCATTACGACGATCACAGGCAGAATGGTTTGTCTGCGCTTGGGTTGTTTTGCCTTATTAGTATTTCTATCCCGGTTGGGCGGGCTTCAACTTTTGTGGCTGCTGCTGATTATGGCAGCTGGGTATGACAAAAGTGTTACCTATTGTAACGGCAAATAAGCTGATTGCAATGACATTTATCAGTAATTTCAGGCACCCTGACGCCTGTAGTCCGGGTCCTGCGCTGCCCATGAGCGCTGCAGTTATGCTACTTTGCCAGCAGTGAACATTTCTCCCGTGAACATGAGGGCCAGGACTTGAAAGATTTGCGCGATAAAGTTGCCATTATTAGCGGTTCCAGCAGTGGTGTGGGGGCTGCCACAGCCCGGCTGCTGGCCAGCCAGGGTTGCCACATTGTGATCAACTACAACTCCAATGCCGAGGGTGCCCGGGCCTGCGCTGAAGCCTGTGCAGAATATGGCGTAGAGACGCTTGTCTGCCAGGGTAATGTGGCCGAAGACAGTGCCTGCCGCGCACTGGCCAGGGCGGCGCTGGACAAATGGGGGCGAATCGACGTGCTGGTAAACAATGCCGGCACCACCAAATTTGTTGAACATCATGATCTGGATGGCCTGGACAGCGACGATTTCCAGCGCATCTATGGGGTCAATGTGGTGGGTGCCTATCAGATGATCCGTGCCGTCAATGACACCATGCAGGCTCAGGAAGCCGGTGGTGTGGTGGTGAATGTGGCCTCGACGGCGGCCGTCACCGGTATCGGCAGCTCGGTGGCCTATGCCGCCTCCAAGGGTGCCATGGTCACCATGACCCTGTCCCTGGCGCGCTCGCTGGGCCCCAAATTGCGGATCAATGCCGTCTGCCCCGGCTTTATTGAAGGGGACTGGTTGCGCGAGGGCCTGGGCGATGACAAATACCAGAAACTGATGGAATTCAATCGCAGCAATGCCACTCTGGGAGTCACCGCCACGGCGGATACCGTGGCCGATGCCATTCTGCATTTTATTAGCGGGCCCCAGATCGTCACCGGCGAAACCCTGATGGTGGATGGTGGTCGGCATCTGGCCCAGACACCCCTGACCAGGCGTTAGGCAATGACCGGCTTGCTGCGAATTTTTCCGGCTTTTTACCTGTTGCTCAATGCCCTGGTGTACCTGCTTCTGGCCTGGCTCTTCGTGCAGTCGCCGCAGGAATGGTTTGAGCGTCTCGGGGTGGTGCTGCAGGATGCCAATGGCTATACCGAACTGCGCAGCATGTATATCGGCCTGATGGCCAGTCTTGGTCTGTTTTTTCTGCTGGCGCTGCTACTCAAGAGCTGGCGAGTACCGGCACTGGCTCTGGCGCTGATCAGCTACACCGCGCTGGCTCTGGTGCGAGCCTGGGGTCTGTATGCTGAGGAACTGGGCAATGCACTGATGCAGCAATTGCTGTTAACTGAAATCGTCAGCGCCCTGCTGGCAGTGCTGGCCCTGTATTGCCAGCAACTGAACGCACGGCGCCCGGTTAATCCCTACCGCTGAGTCTATTTGGCCACCGGCCGTTTCTGCAGCTTGCGCTGCAGGGTGCGGCGATGCATCTTCAGTTGCCGGGCGGTGGCGGAAATATTGCCGTCGTTTTCCTTCAAAACTTTCTGGATATGTTCCCATTCCAGACGCCGCACCGACATGGGCTCCATTACCGGCTCTGCGCTGCCGGTTTCTGCCGGCTGCGGTTTTTCCCGGGCATCGCCCACCAGCAGCGCAGACAGGATTTCGTCCGTATCTGCCGGTTTGGCCAGGTAATTATCGGCGCCGAGTTTGATGGCCTCGACGGCGGTGGCAATACTGGCATAGCCGGTGAGAATGAGGATGCGGATATCCGGATTTTTCTCCTTCAGGGGTGCAATCAGACTGAGGGAGGTTTCGCCGCCCAGATTCAGATCGAGAATGGCATAGGCATACTCGCTGGACGCGATCGCCTGCACTGCTCCCTGCAGACCGGCGGCATGGTCCACCACATATTCACGGTGCTTAAGGGCACGAGCGATAACACGGGCAAACACCTCGTCGTCTTCCACTAACAGTATCCGGGCTTCTTCACTGGACACGATTAATTCTCCTGATTGGCTATGAGGGGTAATTTTATCAGGGTCATGGCGCCACCCACCTTGCGATTGAACATTTCTATTTTACCCCCGAGTCGCTGCACCGCTGCATTGGCCAGAAAGATTCCCAGCCCCATGCTGTCCTTGCGCATGGAAATAAAGGGCTCTCCCAGATTTTCCATGACCTGGGGCGGGATGCCGGGACCATCGTCGGTGATCACAATTTCAATATTGTCATCCCCGCTCAGGCGGAACTGTACATCCACCCTGGAGTCGGCGGCCTTGATGCCATTTTCAATGATATTGATGACTGCGTGTTTGACCGACAGATCCACCGGGATTGTTGGGTCCTGTTCACCTTCGATGCTGAATTGCACCGTCGCCGTGGGGTGAATATTGGTTATGTAGTCCTGGATATCGGAGACAAATACCGACAGGCGATCATGTTCCTCCTCCACCGGATTGTCCTTGTTGTAGTAGCGGATCAATTGGGTCAGGGAGTCCTTGCAGCGGGTCACCTGCTGACGCAGTACCGTGATGTCATCCTTGATATCCGCAGTCTTGAGTTGTTCGGCATTGAGTTTGTCCAGCTCGGTCAGCACCACAGCCATGGTGGACAGGGGAGTGCCCAGTGCATGGGCCGTACCGGCGGCCAGGGTGCCGATGGCCACCAACTGCTCATTACGGATTTCATTTTCTCTCGCCTTCGCCAGATTCAATTCGCGAATGCGAATTACCGTCGCCATGCGGGTTATAAAGACACTGATGAGAATGGCGCTGACCAGAAAGATGACCCACATGCCCACCAGATGAAGCTGGAAAACCACATTGTCTTCCATGGGGGTCATGCTGGGCTCATGGTCGGTTTGCATATCCAGCAACAGAAAAAAGGTATAAAGCAGGATGCTGCCCAGTGCAAAACTGTAGACAAAGGAGCGCGGCAACAGGGTGGCGGTCACCGCCAGCAGTACCAGCAAGTAGCTGATCAGGGGATTGCTGACACCGCCGGTGTAGTAAACCAGCAGCACCAGAAATACCACGTCCATCAGCAGATGGCAGAACAATTCCATCTGGCTCACGGCCCAGCGCTGTTGCAAGCGCCAGTAGCCCAGCACTATGGAAGCAAAGATTGCTGCGATCAGAACCATGATGAAGCTGAAGGGGATATCCAGCTCGGAAAAACTCTGAAAAATCAGCAGGCCCAACACGCTCATCACCGTCACGAAGCCACGCAGCAGCAAAAGCCTTTGCAGGCCCTGGCGGGTGGCGCTGGTATTGCCGAGATCGCGGGGGATCAGCCATTCAAACCAGCTTTGACGGCGGCTATTGTTAAGCATGGCGCCATTCTACCTGAAGCGCGCCTGCTGAACACGTCTGCTGGCCAGGGTAGGCAATGGCAGACACACGGGGTATAGTGCAACGCCTGCAATCCTGAGCTGCTGCGTCCTGAATTACGATAAAGATTGATGTCAACGCCATTCCTTTCTCTGGTCTCCCGTCTGTTGCTGGAACAACAGGGGCCGGCTGATCCCAAACCACTGCTCTGTTATGGCCTCGCCACTGAGGGCGAGGCCTTGCCGGCAAGGCAGGCGGCAATGCTGCATAGCCTGCAGGAATCTCTTGCGGAGCATCTGAATCAGGGTGACAGCTTGCTGCTGGCAGGACCCAGTCAGCACGGCCTGCTGGATTTCTGCCTGGGCAAGGGTTTCGATGTCACCCTGGTGCAGGCAGACGAGAAGCAGATAGCCAGTGCCGATGCCAAGGTCATCAAGGGTGATTTTCTTGATCATGGGGTGAGCAATGCCTATGACTTGGTAATTCTTGAAGGAACAGTCAGGTATCTGGATCAGCTGCCCACATTGCAGCATCTTCGCAAGTTGCTGCGTGAAGGAGGTACTTGCCTGCTGTTGGCCGAGTTTCTCGATGATGATTCAGCCATTGAAGCCAGCGAACTGCCCAACCTGACTTCCTTTCGTCAATTGGCGCAGCGGCTCGGTTTTCAGTTAATGCAGGAGCGGGATCTCAGCAGCGATGCCAGGCAGAGTCTCGCATTGTTGCAGACCAGCAGTGAACACTGGTTCCAGGCTGGTCAATCCGGTCTTGCCGAAGATGAGCGTCAGGCATTAACAGTCCAGTTGCAATCCATGCTTGCCGGGTTCGAGGCAGGGCGTCGCTGCCTGCGCTTGTTTGAGCTTCGCTATGCACCTGCCGAGACTGATAATCACCGCGACGTGGAATACGCTGCCATCAATGAATTTCATCCCCGTGACGTCGCCACTTTGTTTGAAAAAAGCTTCGATACTGCCTTTGACGAAGCACTCTGGCGCTGGAAGTATGAGACCGGTGCCGGTCGCTGCGTAATCGCCAGGCAGGCTGATAGCGGCCAGATTCTGGCTCACTATGGTGGGGCGCCACGCCGGATTCATTATTTCTCCAAACCTGCCCTGGCGATTCAGGTATGTGATGTGATGGCCTTGCCGGAAGTACGTCGGCAGTATGGTCAGGGCAGTCTCTTCTTCAAGACTGCGGCCACGTTTCTGGAGCGTGAGATCGGCAATACGGTGGGCCATTTGCTGGGCTTCGGTTTTCCCAATCAGAAGGCCATGAATATTGCCAAACGTCTGAGCCTGTATGACAAGACCGATGACTTTATCGAACTGGAGATTGCCAGCTCAGACCAGCATCGGGGGCAACTGCAGGTGCAGTCATTGGAGCCGGACCATAATCCGGCCTTGCTCGATGAAATCGACCGGCTCTGGCAGGCAATGCAATCAGGCTTTGCCCAGGGCATTATCGGCGTGCGTGATGCTGACTATTTCCGTTACCGCTATTTGCAGCATCCGGGCCATGGGCGTGGTCTCTATCACTACCGGCAATTGCTGGACGAGCAGGGTCGGCTGTCTGCGATCGCAGTCTGCAAGCGACACGGCGAGAGCTGGTTGTTGCTGGATCTGATCTGTGCCCGGGAGTCTCTTGCCAGTGCACTGACGGCCATGGCCGACTGGGCCGCCGCTGAGCCAGAGCCGTCAGCATTGAAATTCTGGCTCACCAAAGGCCAGCTTGATGCGTTAAGCGGTGCCAACTACTCTGTGCATGAGTTGGGTATTGAGATACCCTGTAACAGCTGGAATCCGGGTCCCGCTGCGGACCTGCTTTATGGCAAATGGTGGTTAACTGCGGGTGATATGGATTTCATGTAGCTGGTTCCTGAAATCAGTGCCATTCCCGGGCACGGACCAGGACAGGAATGGCACCATGATTTCACACGCCTGACAACAAACCCCTGACAACCATTGCTGGCAATAAACTCAGTCAGGGGCGTGACAGTAAATAACAATAAACAGGGACGAAATTCCCGAGCAGTAAAACAGGCAGAATTCTTTCATGAGCAAAATAAATAT
>JALEHB010000214.1 GCA_022763285.1 Pseudomonadales bacterium
CCGACGGCACTCCCATGCTGTATGCCGTCAACAAGGCTACCGGAGAAACTGAAGCCGCCATCGAAGTCCCTGCTCGCAGCCGCTATGGCATGAGCACTTGGGTGCATGATGGTCACCAGTACATCATCCTCCAGACAGGAGCATCGTTGACTGCGATGGCACTGCCTGGAGCTCTGGACGGTTCCGCCGGTCACTAGTGACCGGAAATAAAAAAGCCCCGGTCACCTAAAGGTGGTCGGGGTTTTTTATTTGTTGGTTCCTCCCGTGCCGGCTGCGAAGGTCCGGCTCTTCGTTAAAATTATTTTCCGACCCGGTTACTTACACCAGTAAGCGCCCGAGCCGGAAAATAATTTTGCCTCGATCCAAACCTTCTCGCTCGCCACTACCTGACAGGCAGTAATTCGATCACGAGAACCTTTCATATTTGCCGGTTTATCCTCAGATTGAGAAAACACTCGTGATGAATATTAAGACTATGTAAAAGTAACGTGCGAGGAAACTCACAAGAAGGCGCGCAAAAAATTTCAGGCCCGAGTGCTTACTGAAGTAAGTGACTCAACTGAAGAACTGCCTGACCTGGACGCAGTCTATCTTTCCCACCGTTGCCAATGAGACAAGAATTCATGCTGGCTGAATTTTCAATTATCACGAATATTCTTGAAGACCAGGAAGGCGCTGGTAATAGAATAATTTGACTATGTAGGAGTAGCGAGCGAGGAAGCCTGGAACGAGGCGTGGAAATTTTTGGAGTCAGGAGCTTACTATAGTAAGTGACTGGCTCAAAAAATTTTCACAACGAAGTGCCGCGGCTTCGCAGCCGCTAAGATAAGCAACGGAAGAGTAGCGAGCGAGGAAGTGCAGAACAAGGCGCGGAAAATTTCAGGCCCAGGAGCTTACTGTAGTAAGTGACTGGGTCGGAAATTTTACGCAACGCAGTGCTGCGCTTCCGCAGCCGCTACGGTCAGATGGTACGGACTTGGGTATAGTCTGTATACCCCATCAAAATCTTTTCGATGCCGTCTTGTTTTCGAGTGCGCATCCCCGACTTAATCGCCTCAAAATGAATCTCCGCAGCCGGTGCCCGGCGCAAAATCATCTTCTTGATATCCGGCGTGCTCATCAGCAGTTCATGCACACCCATGCGGCCGCGATAGCCGGTATCGAGGCAGGCCGGACAGCCCGGCGCTTTGTAAAGCGTGAATTCACCGTTTTGGGAATAGTCTGCACGCCACTGGTCCAGTTGTGCCTTGACGTGTTCGGGATCGGGGTCTGAGCGGGTGCCATCGGGGATGGATTCGCGGCAGTATTCCGAGGCCAGAAATTCCAGTTCGGTTTCATCCGGTGAATAGGACTTCTTGCAGGAGGTGCACAGGGTCTTGGTCAGTCGCTGGGAGAGAATTCCGATCATGGCATCTGCAAAGTTGAAGGGGTCCATTTCCATATCCAGCAGACGCACGATACTCTCGGCAGCGCTGTTGGTATGCAGCGTAGACAGCACCAGGTGACCTGTCAGGGACGCCTCAATGGCGGTGCCGGCAGTCTCGGTGTCACGCATCTCCCCCACCATGATGATATCGGGGTCGGCACGCAGGAAGGCGCGCATGGCATTGGCGAAGGTCATGCCAACCTTCTCGTTCACTTCCACTTGTCGCAATCCGGGCTGGGTAATTTCCACCGGATCTTCTGCCGTCCAGATCTTGCGTTCGGAATTATTCAGATAATTCATGATGGAGTGCAGGGTTGTACTCTTACCGGAACCGGTAGGACCACACACCAGAAACAGTCCATAGGGCTTGGACACCCCGTTCAGCAGATTATCCAGATTGGGTGTGCTCAGGCCGATGGCATTGACCGGCATACACTTGCCACCGCTAAGAATCCGGATCACTACATCTTCGATTCCACCGGCGGTAGGAATAGTGGCGACACGCAGTTCGATATCCACCGGGGCAAAGTGACGGAAATTGATCTTGCCGTCCTGGGGCTTGTATTTGTTGGAGATATCCAGGTGCGCCATGACCTTGATGCGCGATACAAATACCGAACGATACTTGCTGGGAAACTTGTAATAAGTGCTCAGTACGCCGTCCTTGCGAAATCGGACAATCACTTTCTGCTTGCCCATACCAGGCTCGATATGGATATCCGAGACTTTCTGACGGTGGGCATCCTCAATAATCTTGTTGACGATACGAACAACGACGTTGTCAGTAACCTGCTGGGTTTCCACCGCCGAAAAAATGGTGGAATCGTAGTCGTCATCCTCCTCAGTGGCCTCCATGCCTTCATCATATTCGGCAATGGTGGACTCGATGTCTTCGGAGGAGTAGTAGAACTGTAACGCCCAGTTAATATCTTCCGGCGAGGCCATCACCGGTTCAACATACTTGTTGATATTGAAACTCAGGGCATCGGTGACCTGCCAGTCCATGGGATTTTCGATGGCGACCACGATCTTGCCTTCATACACATACAGCGGTACCACCTTGTGCTTGAAGGCAATGGCGGCAGTGAGCATACGTATCACTTCCGGCTCTACAGTAAACTCACGCAGGTTTACAAAGGGAATACCAAGCTTCTTGGCCAGGGCTTGCTGAATCTGGTCTTTTTCAATAACACCCCTGGTGACCAGGATCTCACCGAGAGCCCCTTTGCGCTTTTTCTTTTGCTCCTTCAGCGCCTCATTGAGTTGCGCTTCCGATACCAGATCCTCACCCACCAGAATTTCGCCCAGCTTGAGGTTCGGCATATGTTTCTGACGCGACAGGGCATTTTCCAGCTCGCTACTGTCGATAATCTTCTGGGTAACCAGGTATTCACCCACCAGGCGGGAGCGTTCACTCTGCTGATCCTTCAGGGCGGTATCCAGAACATCCTGGGATATCTGGTTGTCCTGCACCAGCATCTCACCGATCTGTCCGCCGATAACATGGTTCTCGATTGCGGCATGGGCAATAAACAGATGGGTGCAGTAGCGCCATTTGCGCCCTACCTTGGTTTGCTCATAGAGGTGAATGCCGTTCTTGTCTGTCCGGCTGCCGAAGGTATTGCCGGTGAGCGAAGTCTGGTCCTTGAAATACACCTGGAAGCTGCGGGCCTCGGTATCGATATTGAGACCGGGAGTGCCAGGTGCACCGATTACCATTTGGTAGGGCTTTTCCAGGCGCAGGTACTTGACCGTGCTCATGTCGACATCGACAGGCGCAGTGGCACCGGCTTCCATGATGGAAATAACTTCCGAGGCGGCGTTGAATTGTTTCAGGGTACCTTTGATACGGCTGCCATTGGCCATCTCAATGGTGCAATTGGATTTGTCGTATTCGGGACCGTCATGCACCTCGGAGAAAGGAGGCGGCTGCAGGTCAATCTTCTTGGTCCCGCTCTCGTTATTATTATCAGACACAACCTCGGAAGAAGTGCTCTCCCTGCCTGAGTCCATTTCCACGGCGGTATCTGCTGGCATGTCCTGACTCTCTGGTGACGGCGTCGCTTAAAAGCAGCTCAATACTTTAGCAGGTAATCCGGAGCTGCACAATTCGCGGAACAACTGCTTTTTCTTAATTTATTCAGTAACTTACAGTCAATCAGGGGGCGGATCGGCGCTGCTGAAGAGCTTTATTTACCCCCTGATTGCACAGACTGAACATTCCCCACCAGTCTAGCGGCTTGCTATGGGCGCCACCGTGACCGGCGGCACAAGCCGGCAGGATCTTTCGCTGTGGTCAATTTCCGGCATAAACTGCACGGGCCGCGGCCACCGCTGCGGCAGCATCACAGTCCATGCCCTGATCCGCCAGCACTGCCCCCAGGGCCGTCAGGCAATTCAGGACATTGGTCTGATTACTGGCATAGCCCATCAAACCAATACGCCAGACCTTGCCTGCCAGGGCGCCCAGACCGGCACCGATTTCCAGATTGAATTCCTCAAGCAAGGCAGCCCGTACTGCAGCATCACTCACTCCATCAGGAAAGCCCACCGCATTCAACTGGGGCAGCCGGTACTCTTCAGCCACCACAAAGCTCAAGCCCAGCTTTTCGATACCCGCCGCAAAGGCCTGATGGTTCAGGGCATGTCTGGCCCAGGCATCCTCCAGCCCTTCTTCTTTCAGTATCACCAGGGATTCATGCAGGGCATAGAGGGAATTGACCGGTGCAGTATGGTGATAGGAGCGCTTGGCTTCGGCTCCCCAGTAGCCCATGACCAGATTGAGGTCGAGGAACCAGCTTTGCACTTTGCTCTTGCGGGCCTTGATGGCCTCCACTGCACGTTCGGAGAAGCTCACCGGTGACAGGCCAGGCACACAGGACAGGCATTTCTGGGTGCCGGAATAGATCGCGTCAATACCCCAGTCATCGACTTTCAGTTCGATACCACCGAGGGAGGTCACCGCATCCACAATAACCAGACAGCCAAACTTGGCAGCCAGTGCGGCCAATGACTCGGCATCGCTGCGGGCACCGGTGGAGGTTTCGGCATGGACAAAGGCCAGGGCCTTGGCGTCAGGATTCTCGGTCAGGGTCTGTTCTACCTTGTCCAGGTCGACCGTAGCCCCCCATTCATCTTCCACCATGACAGCCACTGCACCGCAGCGTTCGGCGTTTTCCTTCATGCGACCGCCGAAAACGCCATTGGCGCAGATTACCACCTTGTCACCGGGCTCCAGCAAATTCACGAATACGGTTTCCATGCCCGCTGATCCTGGCGCCGACACGGGAATCGTCAGTTCGTTTCTGGTCTGGAAGGCATACTGCAACAACGACTTGACCTCATCCATCATGGCGATAAAGGCCGGATCAAGGTGGCCGATAGTCGGCCTGGACAAGGCCTCGAGAATGCGGGGATTGACATCCGAGGGGCCGGGGCCCATCAGACAACGTTCAGGCGGGTGAAAGGATGTGGTCATGGTGAATCCTGCTTGCTTGGTCTTTGAGAAAGACTATCAAATTTCCTGGCCTCAGAAAGCAAAAAACCCG
>JALEHB010000215.1 GCA_022763285.1 Pseudomonadales bacterium
CCGCCGTGTAACCTTGCAATAGTCTGAGACTGCTGAACCAACTGATTAAGAGAGCCCAGTCGAAAGGTCGAATGCTCTCGGACCAGTCGCATAAAAAACCATGCCGGAACCCTAGCATTCCATTTTTCAATTCCTTGCAGTCGGTACTTCAACCTGACCTTGTAATCAAGGCGGTTGCAGCAACCAGAATTACTCTGCATTCTCGGTAATGCAGGTACCGTACCAATTCTCCAAAGTCGCCGGCAGTACTGTATTTTGCTAGTTGTTCAGCCATTACTACGGTTTTACCAGCAAATAAGGGCCCTGATGGCCTGCTCGGATGCGCCAGTTCAGTGCACCGAGGAGAAGACGCACCTTATGCGGGCGAAATCACTGACTATTTGAGGGCAGCGTGAGCCAGTTTGTAGCGCTATCTATAGCCGCTACGACTGTGACAAGTGCCACATTTAACGGACCCCGCGGGCCCAGGCCACGCAGCCAGGCCCGGACCTTGTTTCTGCCGCTCATTTCGATTGTTTGCATACATCTTGCATAAGTGTGGCGGTCGCGACCATCACTGTGGTTTTGCCAAACGACAGAGCAGGAGCAGATTGGTGGCGCTGACCAGCAAACTGAATTAAGCAATTCTGATTACAACCAAGTAGTAAGGACGCAATAAATGACAGCCCCTAAAAGAGCATCGGATACCCCATACCCAGTCGAAGTCGAGGAAGGCCAGAACTATTTCTGGTGTGCCTGCGGATTAAGCAAAAGTCAGCCGTTCTGTGACGGCTCACACAAGGGTAGTGGGATTACACCGGTGAAGTACACGGCGACGGAATCGAAGAAAGTATTTTTCTGTGGCTGCAAGGAAACCGCTGCAGAACCACTCTGCGATGGTAGCCACAACCAAACCGCGAAGGCTACGGCCTAGTCCGTTGTCAGTCTGCATCCATTCTGATGCATGGCGTCGGACGTAGTGCAAGAGACAATGGTTACCCGGTATTCATGCCGGAGCTGTCCCAGACGGCCGATAGGACTGAGGAACAGACTGCACTTGCCTGTCGATTCATGGGCAAGTGCAGTCGGTAGCAGTTGGGCAACATAGCCTTCGGCAGGTTGGCAGAGTACTGCCACCAAATTTGCCGCTACGATCAACGGCGCGAATGGCTATAGGTCGTCAGGGGTGCCTGGTGATTGATGAGCTGCAGTTTGCGAAAACTGTTACTACGCTCATTGCGCAGCTCGCGCACGGTTTTGCACACGGTGTTACGAATCCGCGACGCCGAACCACGCCTCTCTTCGCAAATAACCTGGTCCATCACTGGCTTGTTCAGGTTGTACGCAAATATCTCTTCTTCTGACATGGTATTGAAACTCTTGTAGCTGCTGTTGCAGGCCGTCAAGGTCGCCAGAAGAAGCCCTCCCAAATAAACGCTCGCTTTCATCTCGCCCTCCTTAAGGAGAATCCATTTATAAATTATGAGTACTATCGAAAGCCTTTACGAGTTTACTCGACGGGCGGGGAGAAGCAATGCTCTTTTGCTTAAGTGAAACCCTGTTATTTACAGCGTTTACAAGTAATTGGGTGCACTGGAATTGTGCATACCAGCCAATAGAGAGGCCAATCATTTAATAACTTCAGGATATACTTGAGCTATTTGGTTGTTGGAGTCCTTTGGATAGGGCGCCCTTTTTCAGTGCATCCGATCAAGATGCTGCGGTCTGTTTGCTTATTCTTTTTGTGTCCGCTTTTAGTTTCAGGTTTTGGACATTCCTGGCTTGCTTGCTCTGGTGGCTATCGAGGATGGACTGAAATGATTAAAAGGCAGCTCATCGGTCCAGTAGTCTTCATACAAGCCGGTAATCGAGAAGCCCGCCTCAATCTGCCCGCCGATCTGTGACTCCAGTGAGTGCCCGAACTCCAGTGCACGGTTGCTTTTGTGCAGCTCCGCCAGGCCAGCTTCATCCAGGCTTTCCGGTTCGGCATAGGGCAGTTTGTATCTCACTTCCAGCTTGCCGGTTCGTTCAGACTCGTCATGATCAAACAGGAAGAAACCGGGATTCATAAAACCGGCGAGTAAATCACCACCGAGCCGTAGCACACGGTAACACTCCCGCCAGACAATGCTGACATCGGGCACAAACACATTGGATGCGGCATTAAACACCAGATCAAACTGCTCGTCCGCGAAAACTCCGAGATCAGTCATATTGCCCTGAACACACTGCAGATCCAGATCGTCCCGGCTGGCCACCAGTTTGTCTTTGTTCAGTTGCTCTTCGGACAGATCAAAACTGATTACGCTGGCACCGGCAGCGGCGAGTACCGGCGCCTGTTGTCCGCCGGCGGAAGCCAGACACAGGACTTTCTTGCCCGCCAGTTCTCCAAACCAGTTTTTCGGCACTGCACGCAGCGGTGTCAGGATTACGTCCCAGTCGCCCCTTTTCGCCGCTGCAATGATTTCTTCTGAAACCGGCACAGACCACTCTCCGCCAGTGGCGGATTCGCGGTCCCAGGCTCTTCGATTGTGATCGAATATGTCCATGAAGTTAGCGAATGACTACAGTCAGAATCAATGGGGAGACAATCTATCTAGCTGCAAACAGGCAGCAAAGTATTAAGCTGGCAATCACAGGTGGGCAATACATTTGATTTCAATCTTGCAGCGCGGATCGACAAGCGCCCCAATCTGGATCACTGTCTGCGCCACTTCCGGGAAGCCGCCATAGACTTCCTGGCGGGCGGTATAAATCGGCTCGACATTGGCCATCAGTTCTTCGACATCGGTGACGAAGAAGGTCTCATCCACCACATTATCGAGAGTGGCTCCGAATTCGCCAAGCACCTGCGTCAGACCTGCGTAGGCCAGTTTGACTTGCTCCAGTAACCCCTCGGGAACATTGCCCTCGTCATCCATACCCAGCTGACCGGAAAGATAAAGCACATTACCCACTTGCACTCCCTTGGCAATAAAATCTGCGTAGGGGCCCGATCGATAACTCTTCTTGTCGATTGTCATAGCCTGATTCCTTTATTGTTGCTGATGACCGCCATATGGCCAGACCGAAGCATATAACATTCTTTCTATAATGTGCGGTTTTAAGGTGGTGAAGATGAGAAGAGATTAAAACACTCACAAGCTAACAACTTAAGAAGCGTCTTGAGTTCGCAAATTGCTAGCGCCCCTCCATTCTGACTGCTGAAGATAGCTTAGCGCGGATTGTGAACATCTCCGGCTTCGACGTCTTGCGCGTCGGCCAGTTCATCGGCCCACTTTTGCTCTTGCTGTTGAACCTCCGGCCCTTGCTGCTCTTCACCGCGTTGCGGTGCATGGATCAGGCGCACCAGCAGGGCGAAATGGTCCGATCCAATGTGCGGCATACGCTCCAGTGAACGCAGGATGAAATGCTCCGAGTGAAACAGGTGATCCAGCGGCCAACGGGCAATGGGATAGTCGGCGTGAAAGGTGTTGTACATGCCGCGCCCCACCCTTGGGTCCAGCAAGCCACTGAGTTTGCGAAACAGGCGCGTGGTTGCCGACCAGGCCACGTCATTGAGATCGCCTGTCACTACAATCGGCTGATCACTGTCGGCCACACTGCGAGCCACCACCACCAACTCGGCATCGCGCTCGGCCGATTCCGGATTCTCGGTTGGACTGGGTGGAGCCGGATGCAAAACATGCAGGCGAACCTGAACACCATTACGAAGGGTGAGCAGCGCATGCATGGAGGGCACATGGTCCTCCACCAGATAATCTACCGTTGCCTCCGACAGCGGTAATCGTGAATAGACATGCATGCCATAGAGATTATCCAGCGGGCACTTGATGCTGTGTGGCATCCGATCTGACAGACTATCCAGTTGGTCTTGCCACCACTGATCAGACTCCAGTGTCACCAGCACGTCGGGTTCGTGTTTCGCCACCAGTGCCAGCAAAGCATCGGCATTGCGGTTTGGCGTAAGCACATTGGCGGTAAGGATGCTGAGCATCCTGTCATTGTCGGCACTGCCAGCGGCCTTCACCTCCACCGGCCAGAGTGGCGTATAAGGCAGAATCCAGCTGATCTGCCAGATGAGACAGAGGGCAGTAATCCCTAGCAGTGCCATCGCCAACGGCTCGCCCAGATCCAGCACAATCAGTTCGGCCAATAGTAGTAACGCCGCAAAAGAGGCAAACTGCAGGCGCGGGAAGTCCATGCCCCGGATTATCCAGTGGCGGTTGCGTGACAGGGGGAGCAGGGTTAGCAGCAGGAGCAGGCCCGTTAATGCTGAAAAGAATGTCGATGGCGACATGGTGCTAGTCCTTCATGGCCACCATGGGCGGCGTTCTGCCTGGTATAGCCGGTGTAGTCAGACAGTGCATGGCTGGCACTGCGCCGGTTGCTTCCCCTTTGATTCTTATGCTACCGCCTCGAGCTTTTGCCAGAAGTCGGTTTCAGGCAGCTCGTCAATCATGTCATGTACCATGGCAACAAATTCCGGGTTGAAGTAGATTGAACACAGCTCCCAGAGCGCCCGGGTTCGTTTGGTGCCAAGTACAAAATAGATCACATCTCTATAGCTCAACCACATTTCTTCATCCAGCGCACCGCTTTTGAATTGTAACCATTCATGCTCTCTGGCCCGCATCTGGGCGATCATCCAGAACATCAACTTGGTCTTTCCCAAAAAATCGGGAGTGTCCTCTTGCTGGAAGAGTTCCCCCAGTTCGGGATGTTCTACAAAAAGGTAGACTCCATTCTGGTCAGTGGTCAGTTGCGCCTGTCTCGATTCTGATTTCAGAGTCGCAGCGCCTTGGCGCATTTGAAGAGAAAGGTAGATGAGCGAAATGACAACCATGCAGTTGCCCACAATATCCGCAATGCTGGCGAGTTGTTCCAGGGACATATTTTATTAGCCTTTAAATAATGCGCGCTAGAACGCACAACACTCCCAATAGTAGAGCGGGCCGCATAGCGGCCCGCCGTTATTCATTTGACCGTTATGTTCATCGACTTGCAAGCCTGGAAACCTCTCGCCAGGGACGAATAGGATTCAGCTCATCTGCCAGTTTGTCTTCTGCAACTTGAGCATCACAGACAACTTGCGCTCGCAGCCATCATGGACGGCGCTCTGCCCGCTATAGTCAGGCAGTGCTCGGCTGGCACCGCGCCCATTGACTCCTACTGCGGCGTATAGGCATGCAGTTCTATCCTGTAGCTGGGATCAAGGGCGTCAGGGCCAGCATCACAAGTAATTCCCAGAGAAGATGCCGAATGAAACTCTTCCAGTAGCAGGAAGTGGTAAACCCCAAACTCCTCTTGAATACTGGCACTGAAAACCAACTCATCCCGGTCATTGGAAAACTGAACCCACACGCCACGGACAGGGCATTCACTGAACTGACTCAAATCAACTTCGTAAGTATAAAGCGGATAGGGATGCCTGGCTTCTTCCGCCAGATTGGTCACAGAGATCTCGATACCGAGCGCTTCTGCTTCCGAGGGCTGTAGTGCAGTTTGCAGGCCGGTCATATAAGTGGCCCCGGCTGCTGCGATGGCTATGAAAATGCTCATTCTTTGCCTGCTGAACTCCGAATCAAACTGCTCTGCCCCCTTTGATTCTGCGTTTTTCTTTTAGTCTTTCAGGGGTCACGTTGAGTAAACAACTTTCTGGTATCTTCCGACATAGTCGATTCCTGAGCAACTATCTGTTCGACAAATTCTCGAAACTCCGCAGGTAGCGAGTCAGCAGAGGTTTCGAGATATACCTTCAAACCAGGCTGATTTAGTGCGCCCGTCAAGGCAGTAACTCGCGCTGCCCAAAGCTCTTCCGGCAACGTTCCCTCCCGATACAGATAGTAGGCAACCGACTCGCGACGCATGAAAACATTCAAAGCATTCACAAATCTCAACATCTCATTAGCGCTCAATTCATCAGGATTTGAAAGCCCCAGGGAAAAAATGCGAGCCAGATCGCTGTCTGTTGCAATCAGCTCTGAAAACCTGGCTGAGTTCTCCATCGAATTTTGAACAGCGGTGAGCTGAGTCGCTTTGGTATTTTGACGGAGCTGAATCGCCAGATAGATGAGAGTGACAATTACACCAACCGCTCCGGCTACCTCGCTAATCGATCCTATAGCTTCCCAGTTCATGAAAATAATTCCAGATGATGCCCAACGCCCTAGTCAATTGAACAGGGCGAGCCGAGTAATTGACTATATTAATGGTTAAGTGCTAACTGCATCTTCGATCGAGCACCACAATCTGCCAAGGGAACTGGTCCGATTTAGTGAACTACTCTCCACCCCATATTTGATCGGACAAATCTACTAATTGGTCTATCAGTATGTGGTCTGAGTATTGAGTCAAATTACAGTTAGCGCCAGTATGACTTTGTATTTTACTTGATATGCGATTTAAGACTTTTTTCCCATAGCGAAAACGCTCGGGCTGCTCCTCGTATTTCTCCTCTAATTCCTTAGTCCTGCCGTAGTAATCACCATTACGAGGCTTCTCGATTGCCATGTGGTGATTTGTCATTCTCTTTAATGACGCCTCTTTAGTTTCCGCTGTTGATTCCTCCAGAAACTGATTCACCAATTCAGATTCTAGCTGTGGGTATAGTTCCAGTATATGATCTGCGTTTACAAAATATGACTCGATATCGGTTCCTTTGGTGGTGAAAAAAAAGAAGTGGCTATCTTCAACCTTGTTTTGTATCGTCGCTATCTGCTCGTCTGTCAAATAATCTTTATCTCTATGAATTACGATAGAAACATCTTTATTTTTCGACCAGATGTATCTCCCTAAAACGATTGCAGCGTGAATAGATTCAGCCCCCTCATAAGATAAAATTTCGGTATCATCCATATCAAAACCATTGTATTCCAATAAGCATTGCAAAAGCTCGGTATTAGAATCTTCTGTTAATATGTAGCAAGTACAGCTTGGTTCTAGTAATTGTATTTTTTCAAGTGCTTCATTAAGCTTTTTTTCGTGCTCATATACTTTTTCGATATATGGCGTAATTATAGGCAAGAAACCCATATCCGCATGCGTTCTTTCATTGTCATTGTGGGAAACCGTGCTGATTTCAGTGCATTCGTCTGAACCTAGTGATACGTAGTAAGCATTCACCCCATCTTCGTCTGATTCGTCAAGTGAATAGAACGCTGGTGAATGTGTTGTTAGAAATATCTGAATATCGGTAGAATAATTTTTAATCTCTTCTGCTACTTCAAAAGCATATTTGAACTCCAAATTATTCTCTGGTTCTTCAAATCCCCATATTGTGTCAGGCTTTACGTATCCCGGGGTCGAAATTCTTTTTTCTTGTTCCGACATATATTTTAATATAACTGGTATATGCCTGACCTTAATTCCATCCCCTCTTTGCTTTAGATGATAAGTATATCCATTCTTCTTGAGACCAAAATCTAGATTAGAGAATAGCACTTTAAAATCTGAAGGCACTTGAATGGTATTCGGTATCCCCAATTGTTTTTCTAGATCAGTGGTAATTTCTTCCGTAATATTCTGAATACCACCGATAAATCCTTCACCTTGTGCAGCCAGTTCATCAGAATGGATTGCATTCAGAACATCATGTAATTCTCCCATCAGATTGGAAAAATAGTCCTGGCCTTTGATGGCAGGTACATACCTATATCGAAGTTTATTGAGCCATTGTGAGACATTATTTCTATCCGATAGCGCCGATCCGTCTGGATGCTTCCTAATTTCACGTATCGATCCATCTTTTTTCCAGATCTTGGTCCATTTGACCGGTGTGGACCGTCTAAAGCGACTGGATGGCGGCTGAATCAATAACTCAATTTTAATTTCAACCCTGGAGCCCCTACCAGTTGACGCATAATAACTATAGTCATCCTCAAATCTGAACGATTCACCGGCATCTGTCTGTCCGTTGAAGAAGAGATTAAGTGCCCTTAGGATATTAGACTTGCCTTGATCATTCTGGCCAACAAGTATATTCAGATGTGAAGGTAGCAGCCGTTTGTTTAATGACCGGATCGATCGAAAATTCTTAATCTTGATTTCTTTTATAATATCCATTTGGATTTTCGATTCCTGATTAAATTCGCTGAGTTTCCAGAAGTAGATGGCCTGTAGAATCGCGGCGCTGCATCACACATCTGATGTTGTATGACTGAACCAGGTTTTAATTATAAGAACATCAATCTGAAGTATCACCCACGGCTTACTCACTAGCACTGGTGCTTAGTTCATATTCAAATAGCTTAATTGTGTACATACCCACAGGCACATATTAGGCCTTTGTTTAAGGGCTTGGTACCGGCCACGTCCATTACTGAACTGGCTATTATGGGTTTGTTACTCCAAAATAATCTAACGTTCTTATACATTTTGCGAGATTGCTACCATATATTTCATCGGACTCAATACAACCACCACTGACTAGGCTTACAATTTTTCCATCATCTCCAATTATTGGCGCTCCACTGCAGCCTTTAAAAAAGTCATGACCTGGGTGTTTTTCAGGCATTTTGAAATAGTGTACGTCATTCTCCGTTCTATCAAATTTCAACCCATAAAATATATGGTGACTGGTAACGAGTGCGTTCTCGCCTAAATGTATTTCGGGTCTTATATCGCCGGAAAAACCATATGTTGCAATCGGGTTGGGTGAATCAATATCTTCTGCTCTCAAAACGGGCCGTTCAGTTAGTTCTACAGTTTTCCCAATCCGGGTGCGATTATGAAAATAGCACTTGAAATTTTCTGTCACCTGATGATAAGCGAACTCCACAGGAACCATGACTGTCTTCTCTAAGTTAAAATCTCCTAGATAGTTGAATTGGCTTAGGAATAGTACTTCGATCTCTTGTCTTTCTTCATCAAATTTGATTTGTGCGCACCAGTTTGAGGATTTCTCCGTCACGTGAAATACTGTAAACAGAAATCTTTTCCCTTTTAGATCTACTAAACAGCCAGAACCAATACCGCATGGCGTACCATTCTCGTCTAACTTCCTAAGTTGGACACTCGCGTATTTTATTAAATGCATCCAGTCCGGTTTTTCCATAAATTCGTATCAATACTATCCTTGGTAAAGATAAAAACTAGCTATGAGCGACTGCGCTCCAAGCCATTTAATACATAAAATATTTCTAAAGGGAACGCTCCTTGTTTATTCGTGGCGCGCCTGAGTTTAGCGCCCAAGCAATTGGATTGAAAGCTCAAATAGGCTTTCATTGAATATCCATTCTTTAATAATCCGCGCTCTGCCTGACGACCAAGCGAGCTATCAGACTGATTCTCTGGCTCGCGGCCAATACCAGTTATCAAATTTCGGCGTCAGCCCTCATGCCACAATCAAAAAACTGTCCTCAATCTCATCCCACTTACTGGGCTTGCCAATCTTCGTCACCTTCATGGTCTTGCTGATTTTTGGCTCGAGTAGTGCCTCAAACTCCCCCACATCCTTAAACTCCGGGTCCAGCCACTTGTCCACCAACTCCCTGTCCTCAAAATCCAGCATCAAGGGCATGGACTTGGGATGGATGTTGTCCCACTGGGGGCTCAAGGGTGGCAGGGTGATGATGGAGGCGGCGTAGGTGACTTCGCCGGTTTGCTTGTTGAGGTATTCTTTGTAGAGGCCGCCGAAGGCGATGGCGGAGTCTTGCAGTTCGATCTTGTGGTAGGTCTTTTTATCGCCTAGGCCCTCGACGAAGGCACTGGCGGGGATGATGCATCTTGATTCGCGGTAGGGTTTGTAGGCGATGGCTCTGGGGCTATTGAGTTTGTCAGAGCGGGAGTTGAAGCTGGCGTATTTGTAATTGGGCTTGAGGGTTTCGTGATCCAGCAGCAGCCACCAGATGGCTTCGCTGACCTGACGCTCGCCGCCCTGCTCATGGACGATGGCGATCTTTGCGCCCGGGGCGATGTCTGGGCTGCTGTGGCCGGCGAACAGGCTGATGCCCAGTGACTGGCAGAGCCACTGGATCTCGGGGCTGTCGATGAGGTTGAAACGTCCGCACATTGGATTTCGGTCCTTGCTGGTATAAAGTCCTTGTTGCTCCGGCCTTGCTGTATTACAACAAAACTCACTGGCAAAGGCACTTAAACCAAAAGCCCTTGGTCAAGAGGCGCTCAAACCAAAGTGCCGGTTATTAGCCAATAGACATAATAAGACACTAAAAGGACGCCCCATGAAATTCCTGCCCCGGCTGTTCGCGCTTTCTTCCTTTCTATCACTCACTATGGCCAGTCTGGCACCCACTGCCGTGCAGGCCCAGGTGACGGCCATCGATGCCCAAAGCTGTGATGCCCTGCGGGAACTGCGCAATCTCACCATTACCCGGGCCGGGATTCGGGAGAATAGCAGTGATGGTTCCTCCTATTGCTATGTACGCGGCATAATCTCCCCTGCGATACATTTCCATGCCCAACTACCTCTGCCCCAGAACTGGAACGGTCGCTACCTGATGTGGGGAGATGGCGGCAAGGATGGTGATCTGGACTATGCCGATCATCGCGTGGCCGAGGGCTATGCCGTTACCAACAGCAACCTGGGCCATGACAACGGCGTCGAGCCCGGTGCCTCCTTTGGCTTTAATAACCGCCAGGCAGAGATCGATTTTGGTTACCGGGCGGTGCACTTGACAGTGCAGGCCGGAAAATTGCTGGTGAACACTTACTATGACCAGGCGCCCGCTTATTCCTATTTTGAGGGTTGCTCCCAGGGTGGGCGCCAGGGCTTTATGTCGGCCCAGCGTTTTCCCAATGACTTCGATGGCATCGTCGCCGGTGCTCCGGCTTTCAATTACCAGGGTCTCAATGCCGCTGGCACCTGGAATCTGCAGCGCATGTTCCGTGACAATCTGGTTGGCAACCTGGCGGTGGACAGCAATGGCGATGGCAGCTATGACAGCCTGAATCTCATCGATGTCCTGCATGAGCGGGTATTACAGAAGTGTGATGCCAATGACGGCCTGCGCGATGGTCTGGTGAGTGATCCGCTGAGCTGCAACTTCAATCCTGATAATGATCTCAGTGATCTGATGTGCCCGGCGGGCAGCAGCTCAGACAGCTGCTTTACTTCTGCCCAATTGCAAACCATCAAGGATTTATATAACGGCCCCCGTGATGATGCCGGTCGCCAGGTCTACCCCGGCAAGATGTTTGGCTCGGAGCTGCGCTGGCCCGGCTACTACGTGCCTTCGGCGCGCAATAATATGGGCCCGTCCAAACTCATGGGTGTGGCGGGCGATCATATGAACTACCTGTTCTATGATCAGGACCCCGGTGTCACCGTGCCCGATGTGCGGGATATCAACTATCAGGCTCGAACCGATGGCGTGATGCCCGAGTTCCACTGGTTCGACTGGGACATCAATGATTTCTTCTCCGGCAAGGGTGATGTGATGAAGGCTATCACCGACGCCAACGATCCCGACCTGACCCGCTTCCTGGTGGATGCCGACGGCAAGATGATCATCTATCACGGCCTTGTAGACACGCTTATTGTGGCCACCGACACCATCAATTATTACAACGAGATGGTGGATAGCACTTTTGCTGGCAGCATGGCCGCCGCCCAGGACAAGGCCCGCCTCTATCTGGCGCCTGGCATGGGTCACTGTGCTGGCGGAAATGGTCCCAATAGCTGGGACAAACTGGCGCCACTGGTGGACTGGGTAGAAAACGGCAATGCGCCGCAGTCTATCGTCGCCACCCATAGCACGGATGGCGAAGTGGATAACGAACGGCCGCTATGTACCTATCCAGAGCAGGCTAGCTATGTCGGACCTTCCAGTGGCGCCACTGATCCTCAGAACTGGGTGGCGGAGAATTTTGTCTGCCGCTGACTGAATCACTCCGGCCAGCGAACATCGCTTCGCGGTGATCGGCCGAGCCCTGCCGCATTTGCCCGTGGCCCAATTGCATTGCCACGGGGAATGCTGCTAGTTTTTGACTCCCGATCAATCAACAG
>JALEHB010000216.1 GCA_022763285.1 Pseudomonadales bacterium
AAGTCACCAAACAGGTATTGGTCCAGGCCATGCAGCACAAACCATTTCGGCCCGCCGGAGGCACCCACCAGGACATCAAATGCATCGGCGCTGATGCCCTGCTCGAGTATTCTTGCCCGTGCTGTTTCGCCAGCGTGTAGGGAGAGTGCTGCCATGCCTTGCCCCGGGAGCGCAGCGGCTCCCGGGTCAGCCGTACTTACTCGTTGAAGGTCAGGGTGAAGCTTACCGGAACCGCACGGCTGATGCTGGGCAGACCGGCCACTTCGCGCAGGGCTTCAACCCCGGTCACCAGACCGTGATCTTCAGCGGTAACTACTACCGGCTTCAGGGTAGTCGCCTGGATGGCGCCATTAAGCCGGGTCAGACGAACCTCGGCGCTATAGCTGCGCTCGAAGCCATGCATATTGAGTGAGAAATTGATGGTCTGGGTACTGAAGGCGCCCGGTGCCAGGGAAGCCAGGGCACTGATATCCACTTCGGCAGAGACCGTGCCGCTGGGAAACATATTGGTTTCAAACAACATGGCCTGCATCCGTTCATTGCGAATGGGGATCAGGGTGTTGACACTGGCCAGCTCGATTTCCACGCTGACAGTGCCATCACTGGCAATGCTGCCCGACAGACGGTCAAAGCTATGCACTTCGGCCACATGCTCGGCCTTGATGGTTACAAAGCTCAAGGAAGAGGCATCGTTGTCCAGCGTCCACTGGGCCAGGGAGACCTGGCTGAGCATGGCCAAACAGAGCGCCAGAGCCGCTTTCATTCCCCGCTGCAAACCTTTAGGGGTCGCTTGAACCAGTTGCTTGTAACTCATGTATACCTCCGCCTGTCATTAGTTGCTTGTCTGGATATAAATTGCTGGATGCAAGTGCACGAATCTGCACCGCGGCCCGGCATTCAGAAAGGTTTAAGCTTAACCGAAATCCTTCGCACTGTCCCGGTATACCGGGCTTGTAGTTCAACCCTTGCCCGGTAGAATGGCTGCCATGCAAGCGCCCACCCCATTGTTAAAGCACCTGGTTCTGGTTGGGGGCGGACACAGCCATCTGGCCGTGCTCCGCCGCCTGGGCATGCAGCCGGTGCCAGGTCTGATGGTGACCCTGATCAGCCGGGATATCCTGACGCCGTACTCCGGCTCCCTGCCGGGCTGCATTGCCGGGCGCTACAGCCAGGAGGAGATGCATATTGACCTGCGCCCCCTGGCCAATTTCGCCGGTGCCAGACTGATTCAGCAGGCAGTGGGGCATGTGGATCTGGAGCAGAAGCTGGTGCAACTGGAAGGACAGCCGGATCTGCCCTTTGATCTGATCTCCTTCAATACCGGTTCCCGACCAGACGCAGCCCTGATTCCCGGGGCGGTGGAGTTTGCCATCGGCATCAAACCCATCGACCGCTTCCTCAGGGAATGGGAACAGGTCCGGCAACAGGCCCTCTCGGTGCTGGCTGATAACAAGGCCAGTTTTGAACTGCTCATCGTCGGCGGTGGTCCCGCCAGCGTCGAATTCGCCCTGGCGGCCCAGGCCCGCATCAATACTGAACTGGGTCTGTCGGTGGACTCCCCTTCCCGACTGCATATCCTGCTGGCCACTGCCGACCGTGACATTCTTCCCGGCCACAATGACAAGGTGCGGCGCTTCGCCCGCCATGAGTTGAGCCGTCGCGGCATTGAGCTCAGGCTGGAGCAACGCATCACTGCTTTTCACAAGGGCCAGGCCGAAACCGAAGCCGGTGAAATGATCAATGCCGATGCCATGGTCTATGCCACCGGCGCCAGTCTGGCCAACTGGCTCAGGGAAACGGGGCTGAAGCTGAGTGAGGACGGCTTTATCGAGGTGAACAATCAACTGCAATCAAGCAGTCACGACTTCGTATTTGCCGCTGGCGACAACGCCACCATCGCCGGCGAGGCAAGACCCAAATCCGGCGTCTATGCGGTCCGCCAGGGCAAAATTCTGGCCCATAATCTGCCGGCCTTTGCCCGGGGCAAACGGCTGCGCCGCTACCAGCCGCAGAAACAGGCCCTGGCCCTGATGAATCTTGGCAATGGCCGTGCCCTGGCGTCCCGTGGCTCCCTGTTTCTGCAGGGCAAACTCATCTGGCAGGCCAAACATCGCATCGATACCGCCTTCCTGAACAAATACCGGCAGCTGCCTGCCATGCAGGCCGATTTACAACTGGCCGATGGCCTGGTGGATAAAAAGACCGAACAGCAATTGCGCCGCCATGCCCTTCGCTGCGCCGGTTGTGGGGGCAAGGTGGCCGGTGACGTGCTGGGCGAAGTACTGGCAACAATCACCCCGCAGCAGCACAGCCAGGGCGCGGAAGATGCCGCTGTCATCCCCTTGCCGGATGAAAGAGTGCTTCTGCAAAGCGTTGACTATCTGCGCAGCTTTATCAATGACCCCTGGCTGTTTGGCCAGATTACCGCCCTGCACAGCCTCAGTGATCTCCATGCCATGGGCAGCAAGGCCCACTCGGCCCTGGCCCTGGCGGGTATTCCTCCTGCCAGTCATCGCTACAGCAAGCAGCTCTTGCTGGAACTGATGCAAGGGGTGAAATCAGTACTCGATGCAGAAGACTGTCAGCTCCTGGGTGGCCATTCCGCCGAGGCCCAGGAGTTGCAGTTCGGTCTCTGTGTTAACGGCTTCGTCAGGCAGGGAGAATTGCTGCACAAACGGGGCATGGCCGAAAGCGACGCCCTGATTCTCTGCAAGGCACTCGGTACCGGCACCCTGCTCGCCGCCGATATGCGCTACCGGGCCAGACATGAGTGGATGCAGGACGCTATCGCCAGCATGCTGATTTCGAATCGCCAGGCCGGGGAAATATTTGTGGCACATGGCGCCTCAGCCTGCACCGATGTCACCGGCTTTGGTCTCGCCGGCCATTTGACAGAAATGCTGGGTAACAGCAGTTCGGTGACCCTGAATCTGGATGACATCCCGGCGCTGGATGGTGCCCTGGACTGCCTCGCGCAGAATATTGTCAGCTCCCTGCAGGCCGACAATGCCGCGTTGATGCAGAGCATGGATTGCGGCGAATTCAAGACCAATGACCCGCGACTGCAGCTTTTGTTTGACCCCCAGACATCCGGCGGCTTGCTGGCCTCGGTGCCGGTTGCCCGGGCCGAGGATTGTCTGGCGGCATTGAAGTCCGCCGGCTACCGCGATGCCTGCTGCATCGGCTTTGTGGATTCAACAGACTCCGAACTGCCCACGATCAAACTGCGCTGAAACAAGCTGGCTCGCTGGCTCGCTGGCAGGCCATCGGGGGCTGCGCTATAGTCTGGCAGCAAGTAATGCCATCACAAGGAATCCGTCGCCATGCCCGGCCCCATCCGAATTCTGTCAGCAAGCCTGTTTGGCCTGTTATTGCCCCTGGCCACTCTTGCCCAGGACAGTGCCACCAGCAATGTGCTGGAGCGCTATGGCAATCTTGAGATTGAACGCAGCGGCGCGGCCATAGACCCGGAACTGGCGCGCAAAATGCTGCGGCGCGGCAATACCTACAGCAATCTGCAGCGTTTTGAGGAGGCCATCGAGGAATACCGCAAGGCCCTGGCTGCCGACCCGAATCTCGAGGAGGCGCTGCGTAATCTCGCCAATGTGTATTTGTTTCTGGAGCGCGGCCAACAGGCCCGCCCGCTGCTGGCTCGCTATATCGCCCTGCAGGAAAACAGCAGCGCTTCCCTGATAGCCGCCGTGCAAACCCTGGGACAGCTTGAGCGCGAAGCCGGTAATTTCGAAGTGGCCATCGACTACGACCTGCGCGCCATTCGACTGACGCCAGACGATGATTCCCAGATTCATATCATGGCCAATAGCTATAACAATGCCGGGGATGCCGACAAGGCCATTGCGATCTATCGCACTGCCACGGAGGTCCAGCCGGACAATGCCTTTTTCCATCGCAGCCTGGGCCGTATTCTGGAACAGCAGGGTCAATTGTCCGAGGCGCTGGCGAGCTATCAAGCCGCCGCCGCGATCGAGCCCGATTCGGATTTTTATGCCGACCTGGCAGCAGGGCTGGAGCAGCGACTGGCACGCCAGTAGCTTTTACTGACCCAGCAGTTGCTCGCGCTCCCCGGCCTCCATATCCACCAATTCCTGAACCCGCTGGTAAAAGCGGGCAAAATCCCCCTCGCATTGCCGTAACAGCTCAGTGAAGAAAGGCACCAGATCATTATAGGAGCTGACGGTGGATAGCTGGGCATTGTTGAGAGAGCGGGCAAACCAGGCATCGTAGCCCTGGTAGCCATCCCAGCCAGCTTTCAATTGCTGATAGTCGGCCCGCATCTGCTGTTGCAGTTGCTGTTTGCGCTGCCGCATCAGCGACTCCTGTAAATCTGATTCATACAGTGTGGCAAAGCGGTCCCGGTAGTCACTCACCAGCTCGATAAACTGCGCCTGACGACTCTGTTGGGTTTCGGCCTGGACAAGCAGTTGTTCCTGGCCATTAGCCGCCAACCAGCGACTGACGCCAGCCCGCTCAACTGTGGTGGCGAAGCTTTCATTGAAGGTGGTGTCTCCGGGCAGATACAGGACCTGATGGGCCAACTCGTGGAAGATCAGGCCCGCCAGCTGATAACTGTCCCGATCCAGCACCGTACTTAGCAGGGAATCTTCAAACCAGCCCAGGGTCGAATAGGCATCCACGCCACCGGTATAAACATCATAGCCCTCGTTCGCCAGTCGCCCGGCATAGCGATTGGCAGCCTGCTCCGAGAAATAGCCACGATAGGAGACGCAGCCGGCAATGGGATAACACCAGTTGAGGGGATCCACGGAAAATTCCGGAGCGGCAAAGACGTTCCAGACCACATGCTCCCGCCCCACATTCACATAACTGGAATAGTTGTCCTCAACCGGCAAGGCCAGCTCACTGGCCGCAAACTCCCGGATCGACAAGAGCTCACGGAAGCGTTCGGCCAGCAAGGGGTCGAGTGTCTCATCCTGCAACAATCGCTCGATATCCTGACGCCCCAGCACAATGGCCAGCTGCCCTCGCACGGCCTGACTGTAATAACCCACAGTCTCACAGGCCAATAGCAGCAGCGATACCAGCAGCAGCGCCGCCAGCTTGATCAGGCGCCGTGAATGCAAAAACTCAGTCGCCATCGGCCTGACCGTGCAAGGTCACAACAAGGGAACGGGAAGCAGCCGCATTGCGATGCTCGCCAAGATAGAGTCCCTGCCATGTGCCCAATAACAGGCATCCCCCGGCAATGGGCACAGTCAGTTCGGCGCCGGCCAGACTGGACTTGATATGGGCGGTGATGTCGTCCGGCCCCTCATAGGTGTGTTCATAATAGGGCGCGTCTTCCGGCACCATGACATTAAAATGGCGCTCCATGTCCCGACGCACCGAGCTATCAGCGTTCTCATTGATGCTCAATGAGGCGGAAGTATGCTGTAAAAAGAAATGCGCCAGCCCGGTCTGCAGACCAGAGATTTCCGGCATTTGCGCCAGCACTTCATCGGTAATCAGATGAAAACCGCGGGAACGGGGTTTCAGGGATATATGCCGCTGCAACCACATACTGCTGTTAGCGGGGGCCGGTCAGTTCGATTTCAAACAAATGCGCCCAGTGCTTGCCGGTTACCAGCAGGCGCTCCTGCTCGGCATCCCAGGCGATACCGTTGAGTACCGCCTCGTTACTGCCAAGTTGGGTCTGATCCGCAAGACCGGTCAGATCAACAACCGAATTGACCTGTCCGGTTTCGGGGTCAATGCGCAGGATGAAATCGGTTTGCCAGACATTGGCCCAGATTTCTCCGTTGATATATTCCAGTTCATTGAGGTTGGTGATGGGGTTGCCATTGATGGTGACTTCCACTGCTCGCTGCGAACTGAAGTTTTCCGGATCCATGAAACGCAGGGTGGCAGTGCCATCAGACAGAATGAGATGCTCCCCGTCCCAGGCCAGACCCCAACCCTCGGTGGGATTGTAGTGGGAATCCAGCAAGTCAAAACTTTCCCGGTCATAGACAAAGACGATATTGGCACGCCAGGTGAGCTGGTAGATCCTGTCGCCCACCAGTTCGATGCCTTCACCGAAATAGCGCCGACTCAATTGTTTCGACTGCAGTACCTCGCCGCTGTCGAGCTCGATTCTGCTCAGTGATGACTGGCCATTCTTGCCAGTGCCCTCATACAGATAACCGTCATGGTAGAACAGCCCCTGGGTAAAGGCATTGATACTGTGAGGAAAGCGATTAACGATGGAATAGCCGTATTGCGGCGGCTGTTCCTGGGCCGATACCAGACTGACCGCCAACAGGGCCAGGAGCACCACCATCGGACGCAGCCCCAATGCCGCTTTGCCTTTAATACTCTGCACTGCCATTCTCCATTGCTTGCCTTGACTGAAACGTCCCCGGGTTGCCCTGCCAATACCCGGCCTGACTGTTATAGAATCAGGCACATTAACCAGTTCTGAACTGTGGTGATCCAGATTCACTTTCAACCCAGAGTTCCAAACGACAAAAAGTCAATCCATGCTGTCGATGCCTTCGACAGCCAGACCAGAAAAGCGGCCGGGGCTGCTTTTGCTATGGGAGTTAATAATGGCCGAAGACTGTTTATTCTGCAAAATTATTGCCGGCGAGATTCCGTCCAACAAGGTCTATGAGGATGACTCTGTCTACGCCTTCCACGACATCAATCCGGCGGCGCCTGTCCATATTCTGGTGATCCCGAAAAAACACCTCAGCGCAGTGAATGCGGCCTCGGAAGAAGATCAGGCGCTGCTGGGCCATCTCCTGCTCAAGGCCAATGACATTGCCGCCGAGCAGGGCCTGGCAGATGAGGGTTTTCGCTATGTGATCAACACCGGCGACAAAGGCGGGCAAACCGTTTACCACCTGCACCTGCATATTCTGGGTTCTCGGCAGATGACCTGGCCGCCCGGCTAGGCCTTCTGCAGCGAATCCCGCAGCCTGGCAAGGGCTTCGGAATTGGCCGCCACCACACCACGCTCGGTAATCAGCCCCGATACCAGGGCTGCCGGCGTCACATCGAAGCCCGGGTTGCTCACGGCCACCCCTTCCGGGGCCAGTTTCAGGGTGCGGCGTTGACCGCTGTCATCCTCGGCCATGAATTCGGTCACTTCCTCGGCGGC
>JALEHB010000217.1 GCA_022763285.1 Pseudomonadales bacterium
GATTCCGCTGCCAACAAGGCGCCGGCCGACAAGCCAGCCAGCGCCGGCGGTCGTGCCCCCAATGACCCGCGCGAAGTACGCAAGCGCCAGTTACAGGAGCAGGCCCGTCAGTCCGAAGGTTCCTGAAGCCTTCTTTCAGACTGAACCACAGACACAAAAAAGCCCGGCATTGCCGGGCTTTTTTGTTTTCGCTTTTCTGTTTTTGGCTTTTCGATTTCGCCAGTGATTACAGAGCCGCTTCCAGTTCCGGCAGCACCTTGAACAGATCCGCCACCAGACCGTAATCGGCCACCTGGAAGATGGGCGCTTCTTCGTCCTTGTTGATGGCAACAATTACCTTGCTGTCCTTCATGCCCGCCAGATGCTGAATGGCTCCGGAGATACCCACGGCAATATAGAGCTCTGGCGCTACGATCTTGCCGGTCTGACCCACCTGGTAATCATTGGGAACAAAGCCCGCATCCACGGCAGCGCGAGAGGCACCGATGCCGGCGCCAAGTTTGTCGGCCACTTTTTCCAGCAGGGCAAAGTTTTCACCACTCTGCATACCGCGACCACCGGAAATAATAATCTTGGCAGCGGTCAACTCCGGACGCTCGGACTCGGACAATTGCTCACCGACAAAACTGGCCATGCTCTGCTCGGAAGCGAAGTCGCTGCTCTCGACGCTGGCACTGCCACCCTGACCGGCTTCGGCAAAGGCGGTGCTGCGCACGGTAATGATCTTGATACTGTCGGAAGACTGCACCGTGGCCATGGCATTACCGGCATAGATAGGACGCACAAAGGTGTCTTCTGATTTCACCTCAGTGATGTCAGAGATTTGCGCCACATCCAGCAGGGCCGCAACCCGGGGCATCAGATTCTTGCCAGTGGTAGTGGCCGCAGCCAGCACATGGCTATAGGCCTTGCCCTGCTCTGCCACCAGCGGTGCAACCGCTTCCGGCAGTTGATGTTCATAACAGGCGTTGTCGGCCAGGATCACCTTGTTAACGCCGGCAATCTGCGCCGCGGCATCGGCCACGGCCTGACAACCGGAACCGGCCACCAGAATATCAATATCACCACCGATCTCGGCGGCGGCTGTCACGGTGTTCAGCGTGGCAGCTTTCAGTTCACTATTATCGTGTTCAGCTATAACCAGATTCGACATGACTAACCTCAAATGACCTTGGCTTCAGTTTTCAGTTTATTGACCAGTTCTTCAACAGACTCCACCTTGATACCGGCAGTACGCTCCGGCGGTGGCGCCACACTGATGGTCTTGAGATTGCTGCTCACATCCACACCCAACTCGGCCGCATTGGTGCTGTCGATGGGCTTCTTCTTGGCCTTCATGATATTGGGCAGCGAGGCATAACGCGGTTCGTTCAGACGCAGGTCAGTCGTGACGATGGCCGGCAGGTCCAAAAGCACTGTCTGCTCACCACCATCGATCTCACGGGTCACTTCGATCTTGCCGTCTTTCAGCTCGGCCTTGCTGGCAAAAGTACCCTGGGGATAGTTGCACAGCGCCGCCAGCATCTGGCCTACCTGGTTGTTGTCGGAGTCGATGGACTGCTTGCCGAGAATCACCAGATCAGCGCCTTCCTTCTCGATAATGGCCTTGAAGATCTTGGCCACTGCCAGGGGATCTACCGTTTCCTCGCTTTCCACCAGAATGCCACGATCGGCTCCCAGTGCCAGCGCGGTACGCAGTTGCTCCTGGGCAGCCTGGGGACCAATGGAGACGGCAATCACCTCGTCGGCAGCACCGGCTTCTTTCATGCGAATCGCCTCTTCGACGGCAATTTCGCAAAACGGATTAATGGCCATTTTGGCATTATCCAGATCCACACCGGAGCCATCTGACTTGACCCGGACTCTGACGTAGGCGTCAACAACGCGCTTCACTCCAACAAGAACCTTCATGGATTCTCCATTTTGATAAACAAGATGAATGTTAGGACTGGCCTGGGGCGTCAATCCTTGACACGTCGGCCTGAAAAAAGGGGGCTAATAATGCCGTTTTTACCCTTTAAGGTCAATTCTCGGCGCCGCTGACGGGAAAGAAATGGCCATGGCTGAACAGCCCCGGCCTGCCGTTTTCGTCCTCCTCAATAAGCTCTACCAGACGGTAGAAAACAGCCCGGCTCACCAGCCCCTCCAGGCCACCGCGCACCTGCACCACCGGGTGTGGTTCCTGCTCATCGCCATCCAGTCGCAGGGGATGCTCACTGTCCAGGGGGAATTGCTCATCGGTATTGGTGGTAAAACTGATCCTTTGCTGCCGGCCCGCCCCGCTGACATCCATATCGACCACAAGAAAGGGGCAATCCTCCACCCGGATTCCCACCTTTTCCACCGGGGTGACCAGATAATGGCGGTCGTTTTCCTTTTTCAGGATTGAAGCAAATAATCGCACCATGGCCGGGCGCCGGACCACCCGCCCTTCGTGGACCCAATTGCCATCACGGCGAATCTCCATGTCGATATCGCCACAAAAAGGTGGATCCCACAGGTGCACCGGTGCCGGCCCCCGGGTCTTGATCTCGGCCACCATGGCAAAGGGGTCGGGATTAGCCCCTGCTGCCTGTTCTGGGTCCGGCTTGTCTTTCTGCTTCTCAGTCATGGTTTTTCCGTGGCGTGTTTATGCCCTGGCAAGCGAGTACCGTACCAC
>JALEHB010000218.1 GCA_022763285.1 Pseudomonadales bacterium
GAAAGACTCCATTGCGGCCTTCCCCTTCGGCAATACACAACACCGGTCCGCTCAGCTCCCGGGCATGTTCGGCCAGGAACTTATTGGGCTCGGTACCGTAGATGTATTCATCGGCGGCGTAGCGCTCATCCCACATGGCAAAACGGCCTCCACACAGCCGGGCCTGCCTGTTGCACGCAGTACCCGGCCTTTAATTCAGGTCTCAGCCAACTGTTTCAGTCAACCTTGGTCAGGCGCAAATAGGAACGCACTTCATTCCAGCCCTGGGGAAAAATATCCTTCGCCTCTTCGTTGCTGATGGACGGTGGAATAATCACTTCATCACCCGGACGCCAGTCAGCGGGGGTGGCAATGCGCTTGGCATCTCCCAGTTGCAGTGAATCGATCACCCGGAGGATTTCGTCAAAATTACGACCTACCTGCATGGGATAGGTCATGGTAAGACGAATTTTCTTGTTGGGATCGATGATGAAAACAGAACGCACAGCCGCCGTTTCGCTCTCACCCGGATGAATCATGCCATACAGCTCGGCAATCTTGTGATCGGCATCTGCCACGATTGGAAATTCCAGCGTGGTGTTCTGGGTGTCATTCACATCCAGAATCCATTTCTCGTGCTCGGCTACGGTGTCAGTGGACAGGCCCAGGGATTTGACATTGCGGCTGGAAAACTCATCTTTAAGCTGCGCCGTGCGTCCCATCTCAGTGGTGCAAACCGGCGTGAAATCGGCCGGGTGGCTGAAGAAAAAGCCCCAGGAATCTCCCAGCCATTCGTGAAAGCTGATTTTGCCAGCGGTGGTGTCAACGGTGAAATCAGGTGCGGTGTCGCCAAGTCTTAAACTCATAATAGTCTCCTGTGTAGAGATAAGAATTTATTGAACCAGAATAATTGCAGAGCGCCGGAAAATACAGCTTCCGGAGCGATCAATTGCCGGTTAAAAACAGGAATTCGGAACCTTGTTGTCAAACTCTGTCCGAAGGCACAGTGCAAGGAAAATCACGGGCAACAAAAAGGCCGGAGGGTTAAACCGCTCCGGCCTTTATCATTCAATCCAGGCTGAGGTCCTGCGAATTTTTAGTGGCTGCCACCCATGGAAGCCCTGGCATCAGAAGCCTGGCTCCCGGTAATGCCTGCCTTACCCCTGACCTCAGGGATTACCAGCCCGGATTACTCCCTATATGCTGATTTCTTTTGCGCCGGAGACACCGGACTCAGGAGGAGCTGCGCCCATGTACGACAATAATTGCAACAGCAAGCTTGCGACGTGCAAGACAGCTTTGTGTTTGACGATGCTTTTTTCCTGCCTGACAAGCTCAGGCGCCGTGCTGGGCCAGGGGCTGGGCACACTGGATATTCCGCCCTCACTACTGTTCAATGTGGACAGAACAGTTCAACTGGAAATGAATATCGGGATTGATACTCCAGTCCAGCAAGTAGACCTGGTTGTGACTGATATTGACGATCCAGCCGGCCATAGCTGCTGTGTTATTCAACCCTCATTGTCGATCGGTATTTTTCTGGGAGCCAACTTTGAATTTTCCTTTTCAGCCGTAGACTCTCCCGCCCCTCCTCCATGGCTGAATTTTCCTTCCATGCCTCTCGATGACAATCTTGAATTCACTGGCCAGAGCAATGCCACCGTAGCCGGTTATCCCAATATCACCACCGTGGTGTCAGGCGGCTTCACACCGGAAGGTGTGGAAGGTTCATTCAGGGTTGGGGCTAATGGCGGCCTGCCAGGGGGTCAGCCAATCACCTATTATTTTGAGCTGTCCCATGAAGAGGGGCTGGACATGATCATACCTGCCGGCGCCCTGATGAGGGTGGATCTGCTCACTTCATCAGAGGCGGAGATTACGGCAATAGCCGAAGGCGAAAGAGTTCCGGAAAATTTTTACCTCAGCATGATCTCCGATTCAGAGACTGCCGATCTGGACTGGTGGATCGTCATGCTGGCCGGCGGTGAGTTCTGGTCATTTGATTTGAATACCGGGCAATTCGAGCCGGGTTTGAGAACCACCTACCAGGGCCCTGCAATCGATGTCCCAGAGCCCGTACATTTCTGGTCTTTACCTGAATCACTCTCGGGAGAGACGACTCTGTTTTTTGGGGTAGACACTACTCCGAATGGTGCAGTGGATGAATCGGGCCTTATCGGCACTGGTTACAGTTTCTATTTCCCCTGAGACAGGGTTGCCAGCCCATGCAGAACCTTCATCGGCTAGCAGAGCCTGCTAAACAGTAAAGTAGTTCCTAATTCAGGCGAGGCAATAAAAAAGGCCGAAGAGACTAGTCTCTTCGGCCTTTGTCATTCAAGCCAGATGTTCTCTGGTGAACGCTTAGTGACTGCCACCCATGGAAGCCTGGGCTTCGGGCAGGGCCATGGCAATCAGCTTGGCGCCTGCTTGCAGGATGATGTACTGATGACCATCGTGCATCCAGGAGCTCAGACCGTAGCGAACCTGGCCGTCGAATTCGACGCGACCCAGTTCTTCTCCGGTTTGCTTGTCGATTGCATACAGCAGGCCAGTCTGGCCGTCGTGATCTACACCGGCATAAACCAGCATGTTGGCAGTGGTCACCATGGAGGAGGCACGGCCGCTACCGGTATCGCCGACATCCACGCCTTCCACGGCAGGATTGTTGCGAACTCGGTCAGGTGTTTCACCGGAAGGAATACGGAAAGCAATCTCACCGGTATTCATGTTGTAGGCAGTGATGCTGCTGTACAGCGGCTTGACGTAGGGCAGACCGGAGCGCAGTCGGGGCGAACGGCCACGAGGACCATTAGCATAGGCTGCGAAAGTAGTACCGGTGGGCTTTTCAATGGCCGCATCGGCTTCTTCACCGGGAATGACCAGTTGCCAGCTACAGGCATTGGCGGAAGACACATACAGGAAGCCGGTTGTAGGATCTGCTGTGGGCGGTGCATAGATATTGGCACCACCACCATCACCCGGACACATGGCTGCGCCCAGTTTGCCTTCGGCGTTGCCATCATGAATCGGCGGGTTGAACAGCGGACCCAGATCATACTCGGCCATGACTTCCAGCGCTTCGCGGCGCAGCTCGGGAGTAAAGTCGATCAGATCGTCTTCGGTGAGTCCCTGCTGCTCAAACGGTGGTGGCTTGGTGGGGAAGGGCTGGGTTTCTGCCAGCTTCTCACCAGGTACCTCTGATTGCGGAACCGGACGCTCTTCCATGGGCCATACCGGCTCACCGGTAAAGCGGTCGAAGGTATAAACAAAGCCCTGCTTGGTCACTTCTGCAACAGCAGAGACAGTGCCACGGCCGGGAATGTTCAGATCCATCATGATCGGTGGTGACGGATTGTCGTAGTTCCACACATCATGCTTCACAGTCTGATAGTGCCAGATACGCTCACCGGTTTCGGAATTCAGTGCAATCACACTGGTACCAAACAGGTTGTCACCCGGACGGAAACCACCGTAGTAGTCGATTGTCGGCGGGTTGGTCGGCACGTAAACAATATTGTTTTCCACGTCGGCAGTCAGCGGTGCCCAGGAAGAAACGTCACCGGTATAGGACCAGGCGTCGTTTTCCCAGGTTTCATGGCCATACTCGCCAGGACGGGGAATCACATTGAACTTCCACTTGAACTCACCGGTGTGCTTGTCATAGGCCAGAATATCGCCAGGCACGTTTTCAATACGGGCCTGCAGATAGCCTTGCTCGGCAGAGTTACCCACCACGACGGTGTCATTGATGACGATCGGTGGTGAAGAAGTGGTGATGTAACCGGTTTCCAGCGGAATACCTTCATAGGGGTCGTAGGGGTGACCCAGGTCCGCCAGCATGTCTACCACACCAGTTTCCGGGAAGCCTTCCACCGGAACCTGACCACCGAAGCCTTCCAGTGGCGCGCCGGTTTCGGCATCCAGGGCTACCAGAAAGAAACCCGGGGTGGAGATGTAGACAACACCTTTACCATTGATACGGGAGTAGGCAATACCCTTGCCGTAAGAGGCACGCATGGAGTATTCCCAGCGACCGGTATTAGGCAGACGGTAGGACCACAGGGTCTCACCGGTTTTGGGATCAAGGGCAACCACGTTTCGGCGCGGGCCGGAAACGGTGAATACCTTGCCATCGACATAGGTAGGAGTGGAACGACCGGAGTAACCACCGAAGCTGGAGCCGTCCCATTCCCAGGCCACTTCCAGTTCTTCAAAATTATCAGCGGTAATCTCGTCAGCCGGGGTATAACGGGTATGGGCGTAATCGCCACCCAGGGTATACCATTCAATGGTGTCATCGGTTACCAGGTTTTGGCCTGAAACCGAACCAGACAGCATGAATGCCGCGGCTGCTGCGCCCAGCCCGAACTCCCTCATTCGGTTCTTCAACGCTTTGGGGCTGAATTTACTCATCTTTTTACCTTCTTTTGTGAGTCTGATCTTTGGAATTACAGAGCAGGTTGAATTTCAACCCGCCGAGAATAACACGCATTCTGGACCCCTGCCTAACCTGAAACAGAGACCACAGCTTAAAAAACATACCTTTTTTCTGGTAAATACCTACTTGCTTTGAACACTAAACTCTTTGCGACGATTTTTACCGCAATATCATAGCCTTGCATTGCAAATCCGGGCCCACTAGCCGACCGCCGTCTCCAGCAGGGTGAGACTGCCCTGACTGGCATCGAGCCGGGCGCGGATTCCCAGTGGCACCACGGTTTTGTCATCGATGTGGCCAATCATGGCCCCGCGCAGGACGGGAATGCCCAGCGGTTCCAGACGGTCGATCATGACCTGCTCCATGCTGAAGGTATTGCCGTCATAGTCGGTATCCGTGAATTTGCCCAGCACAATTCCGGCCAGTTGCTCCAGCTTGCCAGCCATCCACAGGTGAGTGAGCATTCGATCGACGCTGTAAGGCGGTTCGGAGACATCCTCCAGGAACAGGATGGCATCTTCGAATACCGGCTCGAATGGCGTACCCAGCAAGGTCACCAGTAGCGCCAGATTGCCCCCCATCAGTCTGCCCTCGGCTACACCGGGCACAATCGTGGTCAACCTGTTTTCCCAATCCACTACCCCGGGGCGGGTTTCAAACTCCGGCAATTCACCAATCAGGGTATTCGCCGTCGGCTCCACCAGTACCTTGTGGTATTGGCCAAGGGTGTAGTCCGTGAAATTACTGCTGGCAATGGGACCATGGAATGTCACCAGACTGGTTCTCAGGGTGATGGCATTGAGAATGGCGGTGATGTCGCTATAGCCCATAAGGATTTTGGGATTGGCGGCAATAGTGTCGTAGTCCAGATAGCGCAGCAGCCGGCCGGAACCATAGCCACCACGCACACAGAAAATCGCATCCACCTCAGGATCGGCGAACATGGCATTGAGATCACTGGCACGTTGCTCATCACTGCCAGCCAGGTATTGGCTGCGACTGAACAAATTAGGCGCTGGCTTGGGGACGAAGCCCAGTGAGCGAACCAGATCCATGGCGGTGTGCAAATCTCGGTCTTCCGGGACATTACTGGCCGGAGTAACCAGGGCAACGGTCATGCCCGGTTGCAATCGTCGTGGTTTGATCAGGGCGGGATTGGCTGTAGCGGCGAGCGCCTGAGGCATTGTCGCTGCAGTCGTCAGGGTGCCAGCTGCCAGTATTAGGTCACGTCGAGTCAGTTTCATAGCATCACTCTGGGATTTTATGTCGTTAATGAGAACTATCCACCGCAATTGGCAGCAATTCAAGCGGCAGGTTTGCGTTTCAAACCAGAAGGTACAATAACAGCGTCAAGCCACCTGCTATCAGGGCATAGGGTAACTGGGTCAGCACATGATCCATGTGATCGCTGCCCGCCCCAACCGAGGACAGCACAGAAGTATCCGATACCGGTGAGGAATGATCACCAAAGATACCGCCTCCCACTACCGCGGCAATGGCCTTGTAAACCAATGGGTCCTGGGCTATGCCGCCACTGAAGTCATAGGCGATGGGCAGCACAAATGGAATCATCAGGGCATAGGCACCCCAACTGGTGCCGGTGGAAAAGGAGATACAGGCGGTGACAAAAAATGTGGTTGCCACAAACAGCCCCGGCGTCATCAGACCACGGGTAGATTCCAGAATATAGTCGGCCGCACCCAGCGAGCCGGTGACCGCATTAATGCAGTAGGCCAGACCCATTAACACGATGGCGGGCATCACACTGTTTATTCCCCGCAGGGCAACAGTGGTCAATTCATTGGCGCTGGCGAGTACGCCATTACTCACCAGGCGCAATGACAAATACAGGACACCCAGCATGAAGGCCTCGGCAATGCGCATATTGCCGAATACGAAATAGGATACCAGCACCACTGAAAAAACGACGATGACAGGCACACCGAGATCCCAGAACAGGGAGGCTTCTTCCCGGCGTACCGCCAGCAGATCATCCCCCTCATCACTGACCATGGGCATGGCGCCGTCACGCAAGACCTTGCCCTCGTCCCGGGCGCGGCGCTCGGCACGGCGCATCAGGCCCACATCGGGGATTTTTTCCAGACTCACCAGCAAAGCCAGCAACAATGCCAGCATGGGATAGAAGTTATAGAGGATGGCATTGGCGAACACCGACAGGGCCATATCCAGACCTTCCACCGGCCCTGCTTCTACCGCAATCAGACCGGCCAGATAAGCACCCCAGGACATAAAGGGAATCAGCACACACACCGAAGCGGTAGTGGAATCCAGTATATAGGCCAGCTTTTCCCGGGAGATGCGCGCCTTGTCTGACAGAGGCCGCATGATAGGCCCGGTCATCAGCGGGCTGAAATAGTCATCTACTATCAGGAAACCCATGGCCCAGGTGGTGGTTTTAACCTGCCGGGCTGTGTGACAGCGCCGCGACATACGCTCAGCGAAAAGACTGATGACGCCGGCCGATTTGAACAGCTCGAACAGAATACCAATAAAGATAACGATCAGGCTGACCCAGATGAAATCACCATCCAGGGCTGCCTGCAGGGTATCGCTGAAGGCATAGACCGGATTGAACATCAGCCCCTGCTCTGTGAAGCCAACCATGGTGACACCCACTACGCAGCCCACCAGCAAGGCAAAAATCGCGTTTCGGGTTTTGAATGCTGTGGCCAGAGCCAGGGCCAGAGGCAACAGGGAAAATAGTCCGGGGGAGGTCTCTACGGGCATGGGTTTCTCTTTTTCTTATCAGCGTCGTCGCCTACACCGGCCTGCCAAAGCCTGTTAGCTGCCCGGCCAGAAGCAGGGCCGAATGATTGCATTGGCAATTGATTTGCAGTGCCTGTTTTCAGTTACACTTGGCGGCAGACAAACTAGCAGAGGTCGACCAGCTTGGCAAAAGCCACACAAGCAGATCAGTTTCAGCACCGCATCGCCGGATTTGATGACATGCCTGCCATCATGGAACTGATGCAGTTGGCGATTGAAGAAAACATGAAAGCCTTTCTCTCCGCCGCTGAAATCGCCGCGGTCAAACACTCCATGGGGCTGGACCAGACCCTGATCGAAGATGGCAGCTATTTTCTGATTGAAGCGGAAAGCGAGGGCAAGACAGTGCTGGTGGGTTGTGGCGGCTGGGGCAGACGAAGAACATTGTATGGCGGCGACCAGAGCAGTGGCCGGGACGACAGCTTCTCGGATCCACTAACCGAGCCGGCACGCATACGTGCCATGTATACCCACCCGGACTGGACCCGGCGCGGCATCGGCAGACTGCTACTGCAACTGGGTGAGGAAGCGGCCCGCCAGGCAGGCTTCAAATCCATTGAGCTGGGCGCGACAGTCGCAGGCCTGCCGCTATATGAAAACTGTGGTTATGTGGAATTTGACCGGGATCAGCATGTTGCCGCCGATGGCACAGAAAGCCTGGTCATCAAAATGAGAAAACAGCTGTGAAGAATTGGACTCAATCATTGATCAATTACTTCGGCAAAGGAACTGCCTGATATGGAAGTTCAGACAATTACCGTGCTTGCGGACATCCTTGCCTCTATCACCTTTGCAGTCACCGGCGCCCTGGTGGCCTCACGCAAGGGGCTCGATATCATTGCCTTCATGTGGCTGGCAGTGATCACCGGCGTAGGTGGCGGCACTTTTCGTGACCTGGTGCTGGGGGCACCGGTGTTCTGGATCGAGAACACCATGTACCTGCAGGTTTGCCTGATTACTGCCGTGGGTGTTTATCTGATTGCCCCCTATATTGAATCCCGCCACAGACTGGTGCTCTGGTTCGATGCCCTGGGTCTGGCTTTCGTCACCATGGCGGGCACGGCCAAGGCACTGGATTATGGCACTGGCGCCCTGGTAGCGGTTGTTATGGGCGTGGTGACCGGCTCGGTTGGCGGCATTATTCGTGACCTGATCGGTCAGCAACCTTCCATTATTCTGCGCCAGGAGATCTATGTGACTGCCTCGGTGGCGGGGGCCTGTACCTATCTTGCCTTTAATGCCCTGGCCCTGCCCTGGCTCGATGCCACAGTTCTGGGTTTTATCGTCACCTTTGCCGTGCGTGGTCTGGCCATCGTGTTTAACTGGAGCATGCCTGGCTACCGCAATCCATCCGAATAAATCCCTGGCGCCACTGGTTTTCGAGCACTTCCTCTGTGTATGCTCAATGCAGACAACATTCGGAGATCGTCATGAAAACCCTGTTTACTTACTTCAGTCTGCTGGTTCTGGCTTCTTTCACACTTCTGGCCCAGGGCCAGCAGGTGGACAGAGACAGCCCCTTTTATCCTTCTGAGATCACTTTCGATCCCGATATTCCCCGTCCTGAATCGGTGATTGGCCATCCACTGGGCCACCGCATCGCCAGAAACGATTTGCTGGTTCAATACATGCGCAGACTCGCCGAGTTGTCGCCACGCATTAGCGTCGAAGAGATTGCCTACACCCATGAAGGCAGACCGATTCTGGGACTGACCATTACCAGCCCTGCCAACCATGCCCGCATCGATGAAATCCGGGCTGCCCATGTGGCGCTGAGCGATCCACAAAGCAGCCAGGAAGTCAGCGGGGACATGCCCATAGTGACCTGGCTTAACTATGGCGTGCACGGAGCCGAGGTCAGTTCCACCGATTCATCCATGGCTGTCGCCTATCATCTGGCCGCCGCCCAGGGTCCGGCCATTGAGGAAACCCTGGAGAACAGTGTCATTCTGCTGATTGCAGTGTTTAATCCTGATGGCAACAGCCGCATGTCCGCCTGGAATCATATGAACGGTGCCTATGTACCGGTTACAGACCCGGAACACCGCCTGCACAATACTTTCTGGCCCGGTGGACGCACCAACCATTACTGGTTTGACCTCAATCGACAGTGGCTGATTCTCCAACACCCGGAACCACGGGGCTGGGTAGCCAAATTTCACCAGTGGCGCCCCAACATCACAGTGGATTACCACGAGATGGGCGCCAACAGCACTTACTATTTCCATCCCGGCGCACCGGAGCGAACCTTTCCCATGATTCCTGAGCAGTCCATGGAGTTGCTGGACCGGGTTGCGGACAGGCCCCGCGCCTGGCTGGACAGTGAGCAGCGTTTGTTCTTTAACGAAGAGGGTTTCGACAACTACTATATTGGCAAAGGTTCCACGTATCCCCACATGCATGCCAGCATGGGTATGTTGTTTGAGCAGGCCAGCTCAGTGGGCCTGATCGACACCCCACACGGCGTGCTGTCCTTTCGCGACAATATCCGCACCCAGTACCGCACTTCACTGGAGATGATTCGTGCCGGTCTGGAGATGCGCTCCGAATTGCTGCAATACCAGCGTGACTTTTCCCGCCAGACCAGCGAACTGGCAGAGGCAGATGATATCAAGGCCTATGTTTTCTCATCCATCGGCGACAAGGCGCGGGCCTGGCATGCCATTGATATCCTCAACCGCCATCAAATCCAGGTGAGAACATTGACTGAGGACATCGAAGTGGATGGTCAGTTTTTCCCCGCCTCGGATTCCTATGTTGTGGAAACTGACCAGGCACAGTATCGAATGGTCAAGGCACTGTTCGAACTGATTACCGAGTTCGAAGATGAAACCTTCTATGATGTGTCCGCCTGGACCCTGCCTCTGGCTTTCGATTTCGATTTTGCCGCCCTGTCGGCACGACAGATCCGTGGCGACATTGTCGGCGCGCCGGTTTCCGGCGAATTTCCCCAGGGGGCGATACCGCAACCGGCGTCCTATGCCTATCTGTTCGACTGGTCCAATTACTACGCGCCCCGCGCTCTCTATCGACTGCTTGATGCTGACATCAAGGCCAAAGTAGCCACCCGACCAGTCCGTATCGAAAGCAATGGCGAGGTCATTGATCTGCCTGCCGGTGCCATTCTGGTACCCCTGGGCTGGCAGGGCGGTGAAGCCAGCGATGATGAAATCCATGCCCTGATGCAAACCATCGCCAACGAAGATGGTATTCAGGTACATGCTGTGGACTCAGGCCATACTCCTCAGGCGGGCATGGATCTGGGCAGTAACAATTTCGCTGACATTCCCAAGCCCAATGTCTTGCTGCTGGTTGGGGAAGGCATCTCAGCCTATGACGCCGGCGAGGTCTGGCATCTGCTGGACGCCAGAATGCAGATGCCGGTTCATATGATGAATAAACGCGATCTGGCCGGGCTCGATCTTGCCAACTACAGCCACCTGGTATTGGTGGGTGGAAGCCACGGTGACCTCGGCAATCGGGTAGAGCA